>CAYGKG010000010.1:12334-48129 GCA_964350495.1 uncultured Alphaproteobacteria bacterium | reverse complement strand
ACCGCCTGGCGGTATGGGTGTCCGGCTTTGGTCGGTTAGGTCCCGCGAGGGCGCGCCGGCTACCCGCACTTACTAAACCCGCAACTCGTGCAGGTATCGCACCCCTCAAGCCGCATCAAAGACGGTTGCGAGCAGCGCGGGCAGGAGCGTAGGCGGGCGTCGGCGGGGCCGGCTTCCATGCCGGCGACCTTGCGCAGTTCCAGCGCCGCTTGGTCCTTGTCGTCGGGGTTGGCGATGAAGCCGATGTTGATCAGGTGCTTTTCGATGACGTCGCCGATCGCGGCCAGCAGCGAGGGGACGTATTCGCCATCGACCCAATAGCCGCCGCGCGGGTCGAACACGGCCTTGAGTTCCTCGACCACGAAGGAAATGTCGCCGCCGCGCCGGAACACCGCCGAGATCATCCGCGTCAGGGCGACGGTCCAGGCGTAGTGCTCCATGTTCTTGGAGTTGATGAAGACCTCGAAGGGCCGCCGCCGGCCGTCCTGGACGATGTCGTTGATGGTGATGTAGATGGCATGGTCGCTTTCGGGCCAGCGTACCTTGTAGGTCGAACCCGGCAACACGCCGGGCCGGTCCAACGGCTGGGTCATGTAGACCACACCGCCGGCCTCGAACGGATCGTTGTGGCGGGCAGGCGGGGTGTCGAGCGGCAGTTCGGATTGCGCGGTGTCCTTCGCCGGTTCGGTGCGCAGCACGGCGCCCGTGATGTCGTTGGGGCGGTAGGTGGTGATGCCCTTGCAGCCCTGCTCGTAGGCGCTGAGGTAGACGTCCTTGAACGCCTCGAAGTCGATTTCCTCGGGCACGTTGACGGTTTTGGACACCGCCGAATCGATATAGGCCTGCACGGTCGCCTGCATCCGCACATGGTCGGCCGGCGTCAGGCTTTGCGCGTCGACGAAGGCGTCCGACAGGGCGGTGTTCTCGCCGAACGTGCGGCGGTAGAGGCGGAAGGCATAGTCGCTGACGTCTTCCTCGCGGCGGCTGCCGTCGGGCATCAGGACGGTGCGCTTGTAGGCGAAGCTGAATACCGGTTCGAGGCCGGACGACACGTTGTCGGCGAAAATCGAAATCGTGCCGGTGGGGGCGACCGAGGTCAGCAGGCCGTTGCGAATGCCCTTCTCGGCGATGGCGGCGCGCACGTCGTCGTCCAACTGGCCGACCGATTCGCCCGCGAGGTAGAGGTCCTTGTCGTACAGCGGGAACGATCCCTTTTCGGCGGCAAGGTCGGCGGAGGCGAGGTAGGCCGCGCGCCGCAACGTGCCCATCCATGCCTTGGTCAGGGTCACCGCGGCGTCGCTGCCGTAGCGGGCGCCGCACATGATCAGCGCGTCGGCCAGCCCGGTGACGCCCAGGCCCATGCGGCGCTTGTTCTTGGCTTCCTGTTCCTGGGAGTCGAGCGGAAAGCGCGACACGTCGATGGCGTTATCGAGCATCCGGACCGCAAGCCGCGTCATCTCGTCGAGCGCGTCGGTGTCGAGGCGCGCGTTTGGAGTGAAGGCGTCCTTGACCAGCTTGGCCAGGTTGACCGAGCCCAGCAGACAAGCGCCGTAGGGCGGCAGCGGCTGTTCGCCGCACGGGTTTGTGGCGTTGATGGTTTCGCAATAGGCGAGGTTGTTTTGCCGGTTGATGCGGTCGATGAAGATCACGCCCGGTTCGGCATAGGCGAAGGTCGCGCGCATGATCTTGTTCCACAAATCGCGCGCCGACACCGAATCGAAGATCGTGCCGTTGAAGGTGAGATCCCACGGGCCGTCGTTCTTGACGGCGTCCATGAAGGCATCGGTGACCAATACCGACAGATTGAACATGCGCAGGCGGCCGGGTTCGCGCTTGGCTTCGATGAAGGCTTCGATGTCGGGGTGATCGCAGCGCAGCGTCGCCATCATCGCGCCGCGCCGGTGGCCGGCCGACATGATGGTGCGGCACATCGCGTCCCACACATCCATGAACGACAGCGGGCCCGAGGCGTCGGCGCCGACGCCCTTCCCCAGCGCGCCCTTGGGCCGCAGCGTCGAGAAGTCGTAGCCGATGCCGCCGCCCTGCTGCATGGTCAGCGCGGCTTCGCGCAGATTGTCGAAGATCGTGCCCATGTCGTCTTCGATGGTGTTCATGACGAAGCAATTGAACAGCGTCACCCGCCGCTCGGTGCCGGCGCCGGCGATGATGCGGCCCGCGGGCAGGACCTTGAAGTCGGCCAAGGCGCCGTAGAATTTCTCGGCCCAGGTGTCGGGGTCCTTTTCGGGGGCGGCCAAGGCGGTGGCGACCCGACGCCAGGTGTCCTCGATCGATTTGTCGATGGGCGTACCGTCGGCCGCCTTGAGGCGGTACTTCATATCCCAAATTTGCTGGGCGATCGGGGTCAGGGCGGCCATAGCGCATGCTCGGGCGAGGGGAAGCGGGCCGCGATGGTAGGCCCGCCCCCGTAGGGGCGTCAACGCAGATGTTCTAGAAATGTTCTCACAGGCACCGCGCGTCTAATGCGTTGATCTATAAATATTATTCTTGGTTGCTCATGTTATCCACAGACCGTCCCGGCGACCGCAACGGGACTCATGGGGATTTCCACGATCTCTGCGCACAGCGTTACCCGCCGAGTTATCCACAGAGCGATCGGCGCGACATGGCTAGCGGCCCGAGCCGGCAAGGCGCGCCGAGCCCTGTTCGATCGCCGCCTCTAACCGGGGCATGAACTCCTTGCGGTTCAGCCCGGGTTCGATGGGCGGCAGGTATTCCAGCACGATGGTGCCGGGCTTGCGGCGGATCGAGCGGCGCGGCCAGAAGATGCCGGAGTTGAGCGCGACCGGCACGACGGGAATCCCGAGTTGGCGATAGAGCGCGGCGACGCCCGGCAGATAAGGCGCGTCCGCGCCGGGCGCGACCCGGGTGCCCTGCGGAAAAATGACGATGGGGCGTTCCGCAGCGGCGGCGGCCTTGGCGGCATCGACCATCGTGCGGATCGCCTTCGACCCGGTGTCGCGGTCGATTGGGATCATCCGCGAATGGCGGCAGTACCAGCCGTAGACCGGGATCTTCAACAGCTCGGCCTTCATCACGATAGCGGGGTCGCGGGCGATGATGTGGAAGATCATCGTGTCCCACGCCGATTGGTGCTTGGCGGCGATCAGCACCGCGCCGGTCGGGATATTCTCGCGGCCCCTGATCTCGTAGCGAATACCGACTAAAAGGCGCAGCAACACCATCACCCCGTGCGCCCAGATCGTCTGGCCGCGGACCGTGGCCAGCGGCGACATCAGCAGCGAGGGAAGCCAGGCGAGGTTGATCAGCGCCGACCACAGCCAAAAGGCGATTTGAAAAGCGACGGCGCGAACGAGGGTCATGGGGGGTCCGCTGCTATCAGGGCGTCCACCGCGGCGGCGAGATCGTCATAGACCGCGACCGGCTGGAGCGCGGCGGGCAGGGCGTCTTCGGCGGCGCGGCCCTTGCCGGTGCGCACCAGGATGCGGCGGATGCCGAGGGCGGCGGCGGCCTCCAAATCGCGCACCGCATCGCCGATCATCACGGCCTCGGCGGGGGCGGCGGCGAACCGGGCAAGCGCCTCGCGCAGCATGCCGGGGCCGGGTTTGCGCCGGTCGGTCGCGGCCCACGGCGGATCGGTACAGACGAAGAGCGCATCGAGCCGGCCGCCGGCGGCGGCGAGCGCGCCGCCCAGCGCCGCAGTGACGGCGTCGAGGTCGGCCTGGGTCATCAGCCCGCGCCCGACACCGGATTGGTTGCTGACCACGGCGACCGTATGGCCTCCCGCGTTAAGCCGCGCCACCGCGGCCGCGGCGCCGGGCAGCACGATCAGTTCGGCCGGGGATTTGACGAAGTCGGGGCGGTCCTCGTTGAGCACGCCGTCGCGGTCAAGCAAAACCAACATACGCTCAGGGCAACCGCCGCAGGGCGCGCATCACCGTCATCCGCGCCGTGACCATCGCGATCGCGGCCGACACGATGGGCACGCACAGCAGGGCAATCCAGGCGTATAGGCCGAGCGACAGATGCGGCAATACGGTCTCATCGACGCCCTGCGCGGCCAAAGCCAGGCCCGCCAGCGTCACGGTGGCCAGCGCGAGGCCGATCACCCCGCCCAACAGGCCGTACCACAGCGCATGGGTCACGAAGCGGCGCGCGATGTAGCGGTCGCGGGCGCCGATCAGGTGCAGCAGTTCGATCGTGTCGCGGTGCGAGGTCATGCCGGCGCGGGTGGCGAAGACGACGATAGACACCGCCGCGATTCCGACGATCACCACGACGACGATGCCGACCAGCTGCACCACGCGCGCCAGGGTGACGAGGCGCTGGAGGAACACGCCGTTGTCGCTGATCCGTGCGCCGGGGATCGTGTCCTCCAGGCGCTGCGCCAGTTGTTCGAAATTGAGCCGGCTTGCCGGGTCGATGGTTACATCGACGATCATCGGGATGGCGAGGTTGTCGGGCAGGTCGCCGGCGCCGAGCCATGGTTCCAGCAGCGCTAGGGCAGCAGCATGGGGTAGGGGTGTCGCGCTGAGCACCCCGGCGGTCTCGCGCAGCAGGGCGACCGCCGCGTCGATCCGTGCGCGGGCTTCGGGACCCTCGGGGGCCTGCGCTACGCCCGGCAGCTGCACCGTCAGCGCGCCGCGCAACCCGTCGCTCCACTGTTGTACGGTGCGATCGAGCGCGAAGGTGCCGGCCAGCGCCAGGGCGGCCAAATAGACCATCGCGCCGACGATCAGCGGAATGAATCGGCGATTGGCATCGCGCCCCAACGGGATGTCGGTACGGCGCGGGATCATGCTTGATCCCCGGTGGCGTCGTCGGGCGCGTTGTTTGGCGTGGTGTCGATGTCGAGTGTCGGCGGCGCGAGCGTCTTGTGCACGGTCAACTCGCCGTTCGACAGGCGCAATTCGGGCCGCCCGAAGGTGGTGATGAGCGAGCGGTCGTGGGTCGCGATGACGACGGTCGTGCCGATCTTGTTGAGCTCTTCGAACAGGTGAAGAATCCGCAGGCCCTGGGCGAGATCGATATTGCCCGTGGGCTCATCGGCGAGGAGCAGGTTGGGGCGGCCGATCACCGCGCGGGCGATGGCGACGCGTTGCTTCTCGCCGTCCGATAGCGTCGGCGGGCGTGCGTTGATCTGGCCGGCCAGGCCGACCCAGGACAGCAATTCCGCGACATGCGATTCGATCTGTTCGCGCCGCGCACCGGCGATGCGGAGCGGTAGCGCGACGTTCTCCAAGGCGCTGAGGTGGTCGAGGAGGCGAAAGTCCTGGAACACCACGCCGATGCGGCGGCGCAGCAACGGCAGATCGCGCCGCTTGGTCTTGCCGATATCCTGGTCGAACATTTCGATGGTGCCGCGCGACGGGCGCTGGGCCAGGTACATCAGCTTCAACAGGGTGGTCTTGCCCGCGCCCGATGGTCCGGTCAGGAAATGGAACGAGCCCGGCGGCAGCCTGAAGGTCAGGTCGCGGAGGACCTCCGGACCGTGCCCGTAGCGTTTTCCGACGTTCTCAAAGCGAACCACGCGAGGGCTATCTCCATGGGCGGGCGCGGCAGAATCGCACGCGGCGGCGGGTAGCGTCCAGCGGCCGCGCTTGTCAGCATACGGCCAAAGGGCCTATAAGGATTTGGCCGTAAAATCAATCGCGTAGGCATGATTGTCACTTGCCCGAACTGCAGTACGCGGTATCAGCTCGATGCTCAAGTCCTGGTTCCTCACGGTCGCGCGCTGCGATGCGTGAGGTGCGGACATTCGTGGACTGAGCGCCCGAAAACTGGTGCTGCGCCTGTTATCGTCGAAAGCGACGATATCGAAGTCCCCGACTTTGGACTAGACGTACCCACGCGCCCGCCGCGTGGTCGCACCCCCGCCGCGGCGCGGCGCCGCGAACGGGGCCGCGCCCGCAAGTCCCGCCGGGCTGCGGGAAGCGGCGGGCTTGGTTGGGGCGTCCTAGCCGCCGTCGTCATCGCCGTCGTTGCCGGTCTCTATTTCTTCCGAGCCGAAGTGGTCGCCATCTGGCCCCCGGCTAAAGCTGCCTACGAGTTGGCCCGCCTCGATACCGACCCGCCGGTGACCGCCCCGGGCGAGGGGTTGAAGGTTCTGGGCAACCCCGCCGTCGACTTCCGCGACGACGAGGGAACCCTGGTGATCGACATCGAGGGCGAGGTTCAAAACATCACCCGGTCGACCCGTTCGGTGCCGCCGATTATGGAGGTCATCTTGCTGGACGAGGCCGACGAGGTATTGACCGTGTGGAAATTCCGCGCCCCGGTCAGCGTCCTGGGCCCGCTCGACAAGTTCTCCTATCGCACCAGCATCATCGATGCGCCGCGGCAAACCCGCCGGTTGCGGGTGACGTTCGTGACCCAGGACCAAGGGTGAGCGGCGGGCCGCTTGAAGCCGCCGGGGCGGCAGACCGCGCCGATGTCGATGTTCTGTTTTCCGCCGAGGCCATTGCGCGGCGCGTCGACGAACTTGGCCGCGAGATCGCCGGCCGGATCGACCGCAATTGCATGGTCATTGCCGTCCTCAAGGGCAGTTTCGTGTTTTGCGCCGACCTCATTCGCGCGTTGCACCGCGCCGGGATGCATCCGCGGATCGATTTCCTGACGCTCTCCAGTTACGGCACCGGCACCGAAAGTTCGGGCACGGTGAAGATCACCCGCGACATCAGCGACGACGTCGCCGGCATGGATGTCCTGTTGATCGACGATATTCTCGAATCGGGCCGCACGATGGTGTTCGCGAAGGAACTGATCGAGCAGCGCGGCGCCAAGTCGGTCAGCATCTGCGTGTTCCTCGATAAACCGGACAAACGCAAAGTCGCGATCGACGCAGACCATGTCGGCTTCGTTTGCCCGGATCGGTTCGTGGTCGGCTACGGCCTCGACTACGCCCACTACTACCGTGAACTGCCCTTCGTTGGGGTGTTGCAGCAGGAGTAGCCGCGATGGGCCGGGTGCTGGTGGCCGACGACGATCCGATCGTTGCCGAATTCATCCGCCGCGTGGCGGCCGAGCGCGGTCACAAAGTCGCTCTCGCCGCAGACGGCGCGGAGGCGGCCCGGGCGCTCGACCTCGCACCCTATGATCTGGTGTTGGCCGACATCCGGATGCCGGTGCTGGACGGGATTTCGCTGGCGCTGCAGGCGTCACAGGACCACCCCGACACCAAGATCGTGCTGATTACCGGTTTTGCCGCCGAACGCGACCGGGCGCGCGGTTTGGAGAAAATCGTCGCCGAGGTTGTGGCGAAGCCGCTGACGCCGGACGAACTGCGCGCCGTGATCGACCGCCACCTGCCGCCGGCGGTCTAGAAGCGTCGCAGCAACCGGTCGAGGTAATCGAGCTCGATCTGCGGCCGCCGCCGGTCGCCGGAGCGCCGGTACAGTTCGCGCAAGATTTCGCGGGCCTGCTGGATGTCGAACTCGGTCGGGATCTCGACCCGGCTGTCGTCCAAGATGCCGAACCCGTTTTGCGGCCGGCCGAAGGGGTCGCGGCCGACGCGTGCGAAGGGGTTGGGTCCGTCGTCCAAGCCGGGGTCGGTGCCCAGCGCCTCGAGCATTTCGCGGATCACCGAATTCGCGCCCTGGCGGAGCTGATCCAGCGCGTCGGTCATCGGATCGACGGCATCGCCGGGGCGGCGCGCCTCGAGCTGACCGCGGGCGTTGTCCATCGAGCGTTCCGCGCGGCCCAGCGCGCCAGGAATGTCGGCGCCTTGCTCGCCCAAACGGCGCATCATTTCGCCGAGCCGGCGGCGGAGTTCCTCCTGGCGTTCCGCCAGCGACGGCTGGTCGCCTTCGCCCGACTGCTGACCGTCCTGACCGGGCTGTTGTTGGCCGCGTTCGCCGCGCTGGGATTCCTGGTAGGTGCGGTCGAGGAGTTCTTGCTGCAAGCGCAGGAGTTCGTTCAGGTCGCGCAGCATTTCTTCGCCCGCGCTGTTGCCGTCGGGGATGTTGGCGACGCGGGCGTCGCGTAAGCTTTCGAGGAGTTCGCGCAGTTGCGACAACAGGTCCCGCGCGGCGTCGCGGGCGCCGGTTTCGCTCAGGCGTTGGGCTTGGTCGAGCAGTTGTTGCAGTTGGTCCTGTTCGAGGATTTGGCCGGGCGGAATTTCCTGGTTGTCCCCGGCCTGTTGGTTTTGCAGGGCGCGTTCGGCCAGCGCTTGGAGGAATTTCTCCAGTGCGTCGCGGACTTCCTGCATGCGTTGGCTGATTTCGGCGTCGGTCGCATTGGGATCGGCCAAGGCCTCCATCAGCCGGTCCTGGGCCGCGCGCAGCTCCTGTTCGGCGAGGGACAGCGTGCCGTCTTCGATCCGCAGCGCGGTTTGCCACAGCAGGGCGCTGATTTCGTCGTCGCCTTCGACCGAGGGGGCGACGTTGTGTAAGCGCCACACCGCGCTGCGCAGAGCAAGGAAGGCAGTGGTGTCTTCGTAATAGGCGCCGGGGCGCGCCGAGAGCCGGCTGAGGCTATCGGCGACACGGTCGCGCCGGTCGGGGGCGAGGGCCAGCACGCGGCGTTGCTCGACGATCTCCTTGGCCACCGGATGTTTGAAATCGCGCTCGGGCAGGATGAATTCGATTTCCGAACTGATGCCCTTTTGCAGCGCTTGATCCAACGCTTCGAGATGCATGATGACCGGCAGGCCGGCCCACGGGTGGGGCGTCAGATCGTGAAAACTGGTTTCGGTGATGTCGGTGCGGTCGCGCTGGGGAAGCGGTAGGTCGAGCGCCATCGTGTCGTCGCTGTCGGCGCGGCGGATATGCGCCTGGGCGCTCTCGACGCCGTAGTCGTCGTTGGCGGAAAAGTCGAGCCGCAGGGCTTGCCGCACGGTCGCGACGGGTTCCTCGTTGTAGCGAATGACGGGCCTGCGGTCGGGCACGATGGCGATCGACCACTCGGCGATGGCGCGCTCGCGCTGCTCGAAGCGGATCGTGGCGCCGGCGGTCAGCGGGTACTCGACCTCGAAGTTCGATTTGTCGACGACGGTGAAGGCAGTTTGCGCCTCGTCGATGCGCAACTGCGGCAACCCGCGGCCGCCGTGGACCCGTGCAAACAGGACGCTGCCGGTCGGCACGTCGATGGTCTGGGCGTCGCCCTCGGCAGTCTGCTGCAGGAAGATGGGCGGCTGACCGGTGTAGTCGGGCGGTGCGATCCAGGCGTCGATGGTGACCCCGCCGGCGCCGCCGACTGCGGCAAAGTCGGGTTGGAACGCCAGCGCCATCCGGCGCGGGGCGTCGTCCCTGGCGGCGGCAAAGGCGGTTACCACGATCAGCGCGACAACGATGCGCAAGCCCCACGGGTCGGCGCCGCGGGCCAGCCCGGCCCTGGGCCAGCCCACGTGCAGGTGATCGAGGCTGCTGCGGGTCCGGCGGCGGTGTTCGGCCCACAGCGCAGCGGATGCCGCGTCGTCGCTCCCGGCGGCGAGGCGGTCGTCGATGGCGGTGAGCGGCCGATGGTCCAGGCCGCTTTCCTGTTCGAGCCGGCGTTTGGCCTGGCCGCGGTGGGGCAATGCGATGCGCCACAGGCCGTAGCCGAGTGCGCCGGCGACCCCGGCGGCGAAGGCGACGAGGACGCTCAGGTGAAGCCAACCCGGGGTTAGCGCCCAGACGTCGAACAACGACAGCGACACGTAGATCAGCGCGATGGCGAGGGCCGGCCACAGTCTGGGCCAAACCCGTTCCCACAGAAGCGCGGCGAGCGCTGCAACCAGGCGCCAACCGACGGTCGGAGGCGTGGGAGGGTGGGGGTGTTGGTCGGTCGCGTCGGCGTTCATCGAACTCCCCGAAACGGAACCCTAAGGCGACAGCCAGTCCGGGAGGGCGTTGGCGGCCAGGAGCTCGTCGTAGGTCTGACGCTTTCTGACAACCGCATGGGCCGATCCCTTGACCATGACCTCAGGCACAAGTGGCCGCGCATTATAGGTCGAGGCCATCACAGCACCATAGGCACCCGCCGAGCGCAAAACGAGTAAATCGTCCGCGAGCGGGGTGACCATTTCCCGGTCTTCGGCCAAAATATCGCCGGTTTCGCAGACCGGCCCGACAATATCGACGATCTCCAACGCCCCCTGGGCACGGGCCTCCAGTACCGGCGCGACCGCGTGGTGGGCGCCGTAGAGCGTGGGACGGATCAAGTCGTTCATCGCCGCATCGGTGATGACGAAAACCTTGTGCGGCGTGCGTTTCACGTAGATCACGCGGGTTACCAGAATGCCGGCATTGGCGACGATCAGGCGGCCCGGCTCGAACATCAACGTGCAACCCAAGCCGGCGGTGACGCGCTTGACCATCGCGCCGTAGTCGGCCGGCGAGGGCGGGTCGGCAATCCCGTAGGGCACGCCGAGACCGCCGCCGAGGTCGAGCCGGGCGATGTCGTGGCCGTCGCTGCGCAACTGGCGCACCGCATCGACCGCGATCGTGAACGCCGCCTCGAACGGGGCGAGCTGGGTCAACTGCGACCCGATGTGGATGGCGACGCCGCGCACCGCGAGGCCGGGCCGTTCGGCGGCTGCGGCGAAGACGCTGCGCGCCTCAGGCCAGGGTATCCCGAACTTGTTGTCTTTGCGGCCGGTGGAAATCTTTTTGTGGGTGCCGGCGTCGACGTCGGGATTGATCCGGATCGCGATATCGACGGTCGCATTGCGGGCGCTGGCGACCTCGCTCAGGGCGTCGAGTTCCGGTTCGGACTCGACGTTGAACTGGAGGATCCCGGTATCGAGCGCGTAGGCCATTTCCTCCCGCGTCTTACCGACGCCGGAGAACACGATCCGTTCGGACGGGATCCCGGCGGCGCGAACCTTCCGAATCTCGCCGCCCGAGACCACGTCGGCGCCGGCGCCCGCGTCGGCCAGCGTTCGAATGACGGCAAGGTTGTCGTTGGCTTTGACCGCGTAGAATATTTGGGCGTCGAGCCCCTGGAGCGCATCGGCGAACACCCGGTAATGGCGCTGCAAGGTCGCCGTCGAATAGCAATAGAACGGCGTACCGACGGCGGCGGCCAGCGCCGGCAACGGCACGTCTTCGGCGTTTAGGATGCCGTTTTTGTAGGTGAAATGATCCACGGAAGATCCTCTGCGGTCAGGAGCGCCGCTCTTCTTTTTTGTCGGGTGGCGGTTGCAGATCGCCCTTCTTGCCGCACGACGACACCCCCGCGCCGAGCGCGGCAGCGATCAGAAAAACCATCAACAGCCGGATCACGCCAGCCTCGTGCGGAACGCGGCGATTTGAGCCCGCACTTGGGCGGGCGCGGTACCGCCGAAGCTGTTGCGGCTGGCGACCGAGGACTCAACCGACAGCACGTCGAGGACGCCAGCCTCGAAGCGTCGATCGATCGCCTTCAGGTCGTCCAGCGCTAAACCGGCCAGGTCGGCGCAACCCTTTTCCTCGGCGGTGCGTACCGCGCGGCCGGCAATCTCATGGGCGTCGCGGAACGGCACGCCCGCTTCGCGCACCAGCCAATCGGCGAGGTCGGTCGCCGTCGAAAAACCCTGCGCCGCCGCCGCCCGCATCGCCGGGGCATGGACCGTCAGATCGCGCACCATGCCGCTCATTGCGGCAACCGACAGTTCGAGCGAATCGTAAGCGTCGAAGACCGGCTCTTTGTCCTCCTGCATATCCTTGAAATAGGTCAGCGGTAGACCCTTGAGCGTGACCAACAGCGCGGTTAGGTCGCCGATCACCCGGCCGCTCTTGCCGCGCACCAGTTCCGCCGCATCGGGGTTGCGTTTCTGCGGCATCATCGACGAACCGGTGCTGAAAGCATCCGACAGCATGACGAAGCGAAACGGCGCGCTCATCCAAATCACGATCTCTTCGGCGAGGCGCGACAGGTGCACGGCAGCGAGCGAACAGGCGGCGAGGAATTCGATGGCGAAGTCGCGGTCGGACACGGCGTCGAGCGAATTCGCTGCCGGGCGGTCGAAGCCGAGCGCTGTCGCGGTCTGGTGCCGGTCGATCGGGAACGATGTGCCCGCCAGCGCGCCCGCCCCCAGCGGCGATTCGTTGAGCCTGACCCGAGCATCGCGCAATCGGCCGCGGTCGCGGTCGATCATCTCGGCATAGGCCAGCAGATGATGGCCGAAGGTGACGGGCTGCGCAGTCTGCAAATGGGTGAAGCCGGGCATGATGGTTTCGGCGTGCTCGTCGGCGCGGGCCAGCAGGCTGTGCTGCAAGTCCTTGAGACCGGCGTCGAGCCCGTCGATGGCATCGCGCACCCACAGCCGGAAATCGGTCGCCACCTGATCGTTGCGCGAACGCGCCGTATGCAAGCGTCCGGCAGCATCGCCGATCAACGCCTTGAGGCGCGATTCGATGTTCATGTGGATGTCTTCGAGCGCGGCGCTGAAGGTGAAGGTGCCCGCGTCGATTTCGCCTTCGACGGCATCGAGGCCGCCCAGGATGGCCGCGCCGTCGGCGGCCGGGATGATCCCGGCGTCGACGAGCATCCGGCAGTGGGCCCGCGATCCGGCGATATCTTGCTTGTAGAGGCGCCGGTCGATGTCGATCGAGGCATTGATCCGCGCCATGATCGCCGACGGGCCCGCGGCAAAGCGCCCGCCCCACAGGGCGTTGGCCGAATCGGTCTTCTTTGGCGTCTTTGCGGTCATCGTCGGTCTCGCTCGTTCGCGGTCATCATACAAGCGCATGAGTCGGCGCGGCTAGGGCGCCTGACGCCCACCGGCGAAGGAAACCTGGAGGGCGTGCTAGCGGGTGGGGACGGGGGTGTCGCCGGAATAGTCGTAGAAGCCGCGGCCGCTTTTCTTGCCCAGCCAACCGGCCTCGACATACTTCACCAGCAACGGGCAGGGGCGGTACTTCGAATCCGCGAGGCCCTCGTAGAGCACCTGCATGATCGCCAGGCAGGTATCCAGGCCGATGTAGTCGGCCAGTTCCAGCGGCCCCATCGGGTGGTTGGCGCCCAGCTTCATGCTGGTGTCGATGGCTTCGACCGAGCCCACGCCCTCGTAGAGCGTGTAGATCGCTTCGTTAACCATCGGCAACAGAATCCGATTGACGATAAACGCCGGGAAATCTTCAGAGACCGCCGGGGTCTTGCCGAGCGCGACGGCCACGGCCTTGACCGCTTCGAAGGTCGGCACGTCGGTCGCGATGCCGCGAATCAGTTCGACCAACTCCATCACCGGCACCGGGTTCATGAAGTGCAGGCCGATGAACTTGTGCGGCCGGTCCGTCGTCGACGCGAGGCGGGTGATCGAAATGGACGACGTGTTGGTCGCGATCAGGGCGTCGGGCCGAATTGCCGGGCACAGCGCCTGGAAGATCTTGCGCTTGGTGTCTTCGCTTTCGGTCGCGGCCTCGATCACGAGGTCGGCGTTCTTCAAGGGCCCGTAGTCGGTGCCGGTTTCGATGCGATCGAGCGCCGCGTCGCGGTCGCCCGCGGCGATCTTCTCGCGGTTGACCTGCCGGTCCATGTTGCGCTTGATCGAGGCGGTCGCTTTATCGAGCTGTTTCTGATCGATGTCGATCAGCTTGACCGCATAGCCCGCCAACGAGGCGACATGGGCGATCCCGCTGCCCATCTGGCCCGCGCCGATAATGCCGATTTCCTTGATGTCGACCATCGTGGTCTCGCTTTTGATCGTGACGGGCGCGTTCATCGCTCTAGCTCGCCTTCTTCAGTTCTTCTTCCAGCTCGGGAACGAGCTTGAACAGGTCGCCCACGATGCCGTAATCGGCAACCTGGAAGATCGGCGCTTCTTCGTCTTTGTTGATCGCGACGATGACTTTGCTGTCCTTCATGCCGGCCAAATGCTGGATCGCACCGGAGATGCCGACCGCGACGTAGAGGTCGGGGGCGACGATCTTGCCGGTCTGTCCGACCTGATAGTCGTTCGGCACAAAGCCGGCGTCGACCGCTGCGCGGCTGGCGCCGACGGCGGCACCGAGCAGGTCCGCGACCTTTTCGAGCATCGCGAAGTTTTCGCCGTTCTGCATGCCGCGACCGCCAGAAATGATGACGCGGGCGCTGGTCAGTTCGGGGCGCTCGGACTTCGAGAGCTCCTGGCCGACAAAGGAGGACAGGCCCGGATCGTCCGCCGCTGCGACATCCTCGACCGCGGCGCTACCGCCTTCGGCGGCGGCGGCATCGAAGCCGGTCGCGCGCACGGTAATGATCTTGACCGCATCGCTCGACTGAACGGTCGCCATCGCATTGCCGGCGTAGATCGGGCGCACGAAGGTATCGGCCGATTCGACCGAG
The DNA here is from genome assembly GCA_964350495.1 of uncultured Alphaproteobacteria bacterium. Lineage (GTDB taxonomy): Bacteria > Pseudomonadota > Alphaproteobacteria > SHVP01 > SHVP01 > CALJDF01. The sequence goes on along the minus strand of CAYGKG010000010.1, from coordinate 33,927 downwards.
ACGATGTCGGAGATTTGCGCAACGTCGAGCAACGCGGCAACCCGCGGCATGACGTTCTTGCCGTTCGTCGTTGCCGGGGCCAGCACGGCGGCGTAGTTGCCGGCAAGCCCGACCAGAAGCGGCGCCAAGGTCTCGGCCAACGCATGCCCGTAGGCGGGCGCATCGGCTTTCAGTACCTTGGTGACGCCGGCGATCTTGGCCGCAGCGTCGGCGGCGGCGCCGCAATCTTGGCCGGCGACCAGGACATGGACGTCGGCATCGAGTTTGAGGGCGGCCGTGACGGCACTCAGCGTTGCCGGTTTGACCGATTGGTTGTCGTGTTCTGCGAGGACAAGTACGGACATCAGATTACCTTTGCCTCGTTACGGAGTTTGTTGACCAATTCGGCGACCGTTTCGACCTTGATGCCGGCTTCGCGCTTGGGCGGCTCCTCGACCTTCAAGGTCTTGATGCGCGGGGCGACGTCGATGCCGTAATCCTCCGGGCTCTTTTCCTCGATCGGCTTTTTCTTGGCCTTCATGATGTTGGGCAGCGACGCATAGCGCGGCTCGTTCAGGCGCAGGTCCGTGGTCACGACGACCGGCATTTTGAGCGCGACGGTCTCAAGACCGCCGTCGACTTCGCGCGTCACCTTGGCGCTGTCGCCCTCCAGCACGATTTCGGAGGCAAAGGTGCCCTGCGCCCAACCCAGCAGCGCCGCCAGCATCTGACCGGTCTGGTTGCTGTCGTCGTCGATCGCCTGCTTGCCCAGGATGATCAGGTCGGGCTTTTCGGCCTCGGCGATCGCCTTGAGCAGTTTGGCGACGGCCAGCGGCTGCAACTCGGCATCGGTTTTGACCAGGATGCCGCGGTCGGCGCCCATCGCCAGCGCGGTGCGGATGGTTTCCTGCGCCTGCTGGGGGCCCATCGACACGGCGACGATTTCCTCGGCCTTGTTGGCTTCCTTCAGACGAACCGCCTCTTCGACGGCAATTTCGTCGAACGGATTCATCGACATCTTGACGTTGGCGAGTTCGACGCCGGATTTATCGGACTTCACGCGGATCTTGACGTTGTAGTCAACGACGCGCTTGACCGCGACGAGCACTTTCATCGTCGGTTCGCTCCCTCTTTTGTGTCGACCCTGGAATGGTGCTGGTGCCGGCCTGGGGTCAAGACCGGACTGTCATTGTGTGCAGCGCAGCGTAGGCATTTTGCATGTGCGAAGTCAATCATGTGACGGGCCCGTGACGCGCGGATTTGTGCCAAATTTATCGGTTTGCCCCGGGCCGCCACAGAATATCGCCGGCGCCTTTGTCGTTGAGATAGCGGGCGGCGACGAAAAGCAGGTCCGACAGGCGGTTGAGGTAGCGCACCGCCTCGGGGTTGACCGGCGCGGTGGCGGCCAGCTCGGTCGCCAGGCGTTCGGCGCGTCGGCACACCGTGCGGGCTTGGTGTAGGTAGGCCGCCGCCGGTGTTCCGCCGGGCAGGACGAAGGACGTCAGCGGCGCCAGTTCGGCATTCATCGCGTCGATCTCCTGTTCCAGACGGGTAACCTGGGTGGCGACGATACGCAGGCTTGCCCCCGACATATCGTCGGCGGGATTGCCGAGATCGGCGCCGAGGTCGAACAGGTCGTCTTGGATGCGGCCGAGCATCGCATCGGCGTCGCCCTCGGTGTGCAACCGGACCAACCCGATCACCGCATTGGTTTCGTCGACGGTGCCGAAGGCGGCCACCCGCGGATCGTGTTTGGCCACGCGATCGCCGCCGACCAGCGAGGTCTGTCCCTTGTCGCCGCCCCGGGTATAGATGCGCGTCAGTTTGACCATCGGGCTACTTGGTGAGGAGGAACAAGACGAGGAATAGGACCACGCCGCCCTGGCTGATCAGGCGGGCGCGCATCAACAGATTGCTGCGCCGCCGGTTCGCTTCGCCGAGACGGGCCATCACCAGCAGGCCGGCGAACAGCGATAGGACCACGCCGGCAAGACTGATCGCAAAGAGAACGAGGAAAACGGTACTCATGGTGTGTCATCCGGTTAGTCGCGCGTCACGAAACGCGCCAAACATGCCTCAGCCTCATACCACGCATGTCCGTACAACATACGCATCGCGCCGCTGTGCGTATACCGCGCCGGTCGGGCGTTCTACAATGGCGCTCCCGCCACACCGCCGGCCGAGGTCGCACGCTGCCCGCGGCGCCGCCGGTTCAGAAAGGACATTCTAAGCGCCTATGACTTGGCACCCTGCGCTTATTATCGCCTTTCTCACAGGTCTGATCGCGACCGGCCACATCACAACCAACATCTATTCGCCGTCCTTGCCGTCGATGGTCGACTATTTCGGCACCGACGCCGGCAGCGTGCAGATGACGATCAGTATCTACATGGCCGCCTTCGCGGTCGGCCAACTGATCTACGGGCCGTTGTCCGATCGGTTCGGGCGGCGACCGGTGCTGCTGGGCGGTCTGACGATCTTCGTCGTCACGACGGTCATGATTATCGTCCTGCCCAGTTTCGTCCGGTCGATCGACCTGCTGATCGTCGGCCGCGGCCTGCAGGCGCTGGGCGCCTGTTCGGGACCGGTGGTGGCGCGCGCCATCATGCGCGACATGTATTCGCGCGAGGAAACCGCGAAGGTCATGGCCTATATCGCGTTGGCAATGGGGCTCGCGCCGGCCTTCGCCCCGGTGTTGGGCGGCTATCTTGAAGAATGGTTCGATTGGCGCGCGTCCTTTGCCGCCGTTCTCGTCTTCACGGTGCCGGTATTCCTCGCCTCGCTGAAAATGCCCGAAACCAACAAGCACCGGGCGGCGAACGCCGCCGAACGACCGATCACTTTGATCACCAACTACGGGTTCCTGCTGCGCTCGCCGGCCTACTGGGGGTTTGTCAGCGTCGGCTCGCTGGTGTTCGGGGCGATGTTCGCGTTCCAGGTCGGCGTGCCCTTTGTCGTGATCGAGATGCTGGGCTACTCGCCCTCGGCCTACGGTTGGTTCTCGGTGTCGGGGATCGGCGGCTACATGGCGGGGTCGTGGGTGACCAGCCGAATCGCCGACCGGGTCGGCGTCGACCGCATGGTGCCGCTCGGGGTCTCGCTGGTCATGGTCGGGGCGGTGGTTTTCCTGGCCTTGGGCCTGGTCGGCCTGGTGAACATCTGGAGTCTGTTCGGCCCGCTCGCGTTCATGGCCTTCGGCATGGCGATCCTGTTCCCCAGCACCCTGGCCGGCTCGATCAGCGTGTTTCCGCAGATCGCCGGTGCGGCGGCGGCGCTGTACGGGTTCATTCAGATGGTGACGGCGGCGGTGGCGATCACCGTCGTCGGGCTGCTGGCGGACGGCACCCACATGCCGATGGTGTGGATCGTGTCGGTGACAATGTTCGCGGCCTTCGCGGTGGCAATGATCGGCGGCCCCGGGCGCAAACGCGGCCCGCTCCCGAGCCCCGGCGAATAGCGGTGGACTGAGACCATGCAGGACCGCGTGCCGTTGCTGATCTTCCTGATGGTCTGTCTGATGACCGTCGCCTACAGCACGATCGGCATCTACACCCCGGCGATGCCCGCCATTGCCGCCCATTTCGGCGCGACGCCGGGCGAAGTGCAGCTCACCTTCAGTACCTATTTGGTGGCGTTCTCGTTCGGCCAACTGGTTTATGGCCCGCTGTCGGATCGCTACGGCCGGCGCCCGGCGATCATCGTTGGCTTGGTGGTCTATGTCGCGGGCAGCGCGCTGTCGGCCCTCTCGACCTCGATCGAAATGCTGATCGTGGCGCGCGCCGTGCAGGCCTTCGGCGGGTGCGCCGGGCCGGTGTTGGCGCGCGCCATCATGCGCGACCTGTTCGAGCGCGACGAAGGCGCACGCCTGATGGCTTTCGTGGCGATGGTGATGGGCGTCGCGCCGGCCTTCGCCCCGGTCCTGGGCGGGTATTTGCAAGTCGCCTTCGGGTGGGAATCGATTTTTTGGGTACTGACCGGCATCGGCGGATTGGTCCTGGTGTTGTTCGTCGTGCTGCTGAAGGAAACCCATGCCGGCAGCGATCGCGGCGTCGGCGGCAGCGTCCTCACCACCCTGATGGTTTATCCGCGTTTGCTGCGCTCGCCAGCCTTCGTCGGCCACACCCTTACGGCGGGGTTCGCAATGGCGACCATCTTCGTCTACATCGCCTCGGCGCCGTTCGTTTTCATCGAACTGCTCGGGGTGCCGCCCGATCTCTACGGTTGGTACTCGCTGATCCCGACCTTTTTCAATTTGGCGGGCGCCGCCTTCGCCAGCCGCTACACAGTGCGGCTCGGCGGCGAGCGGATGATTTTGTTCGGCTCGGTCCTGGTGTTCGCCGGGTCGATGGCGCTGGTGTTCCTCGCGGCGATCGGCGTGCTCAGCATTCTTGCCCTGGTCGGGCCGATGGCGGTCGTCGCCTTCGGGTTGTCCAACGTGTTCCCGAGCGCCGCGCAAAGTGCAGTCAGCGTGGCGACGCGCCAGGCCGGGGCTGCGTCCTCGCTGAACGGCTTCATCACGATGCTGGTGGCCTCGGTCGCGGTGGTCGTCGTCGGCGTGTTGCCGTCCGGGACGAACCAGATGCCGATGGCCGGCGTAGTTGGCGCGATGGGCGTCCTGACGATGGTGGCGCTGTTTCTCACCCGGCGGTTCGGCGCCGCGACGCCGGTCGGCGAGGAGCGCGACTAGCCGAACGGTTGGAGGCGGGCGCGGATTCGGTCGGGCGTCTCGCCCGCCGCGCGCAGCGCGCGCAGGGTCACCGCACCGTCGCGCTTGGCGTACCGTGCCCCGGTAGCGTCGGTCAAAAGCCGGTGATGGGCGTAGCGCGGCGGCGCGTAGCCGAGCAAATCCTGCAACAGGCGGTGGACGTGGGTGGCTTCCAACAGGTCTTCGCCGCGCGTGACCAGGGTGATGCCTTGGAGGTGGTCGTCGACCGTCACCGCGAGGTGATAGCTGGTCGGGGCATCCTTCCGGGCGACGACGACGTCGCCGAATTTTTCCGGCTGCGCGATCACCCGGCCCCGGGCGTCGTCCTCGAACCATAGGGACGGATGGGCGGCGGCGCGGGCTTTGGCAATGTCGAGCCGCAACGCAAAAGGCGCCCCTGCGGCGCGCCGTTTCGCCGCGGTAGGCGGATCGAGGCCGCGGCAGGTGCCGGGATAGATTGGGCCGTCGGGTCCGTGCGGCGCGGTGGGGCTGGCGGCGATCTCGCGGCGAATGTCGGCGCGGGTGCAAAAGCACGGGTAGATCAGCCCGGCCGCGTCGAGCGTCGCCAGCGCCGCCGCGTAGTCGGCAACATGGTCGGACTGGCGGCGGACCGGCTCGAGCCAGTCCAGCCCGAGCCAGTGCAAGTCCTCGAGGATCGCGGTCTCGAATTCCGGGCGGCAACGGCTTTGATCGATGTCTTCGATCCGCAAGAGCATGACGCCGCCCAACCGGTCGGCGGCGGCCGCCGCGGTCAGGGCGGCGAAGGCATGGCCGAGGTGCAGGTACCCGGTGGGGCTGGGCGCGAAGCGGGTCCGGGCGGACGGGATCATCGCGGCGCAGTATGCCGCCGCACCGCTTGATGTGCGAGCGCCGGATCGGCGGGGTCACGCCCGTGTGTTCGACTGTGCCCGTCTTTGATGCTGAATGATGCGCCGAGGCGCGGGTCGCCGCGCTAGGATAGGGCTGTTGAGCAACCGCAGGATCGATCGAACCGAATGAGCCAAACCATCGGGCGCCGGCGGCGCACCTATTCCATCACCGTGACCCTCGCGGTCGCCATCGGCAGTTTGGTTTTTGTCGGCGTTCTTAGCGTCCTTGTCCTGGGGCTGACCTCGGCGCAGCGCAACACCTTTGCGCTGCTCGAAGCGCGCGCCAACGACACGATCTCAAACCTGCAGCTGCGGGTCCGTCAGGAACTCTCGCCCGCCTCGGCCCAGGTGCAATTCCTGCACGACCGTATCCTCTCGCCCGAGATGGACATCGCCGATACCGGGCGGATGACCGATCTGCTGACGGGCGCCTTGGCCGGCGCGCCGCAGGTCTTCGGTGTCGGCTTCGTCTACAGCGACATGAAGGTACTCAACGTCACGCGCCAGGGCGGCCGGCCGGTGCCAAGCATGAGCGATCTTTCAAGCCGCCCGCTGGCGCTACGCGCGGCGCGCGACTATGCCGACAAGACCGGAATCTTCTGGGGCGAATTGATTCCGGCGACCGACGATCTCAACGCCACCTTCATCAACCTGCGCATGCCGGTGCAGCGCAACGGCGAGTACCTTGGGCTGCTGGTCGCGGTCGTATCGGTGTCGCGGCTGTCGCAGTTCGTCCAGACCCTGGCGATGGAGCCCGGCAGCGAGGCCTTTATCCTGTACGGGCCGCAGCACGTTCTTGCCCATCCGGCCCTCACCGACGGGTTCATGCGCGGTCTGCGCGGCAACCGCGAGGGCATCGATCAATTGCTGCCGCGGATCGACGATGTCAACGACCCGGTGCTGGCGGCGATTTGGGGCGGCGGCAAGGGACCGGACGACGTCATCCGCCTCGGCGGCCCGCGTGCGGCGGTCGCGGCGACGGTGGGCCACGCCCAGGTGATCGAGGGCGTGCGCTATCTCTATTCGTACCGTCAGGTCGATACCCTGGGCGACACCCCTTGGTACATTGGCCTGTATCTTCCCGCCGCCAGCTTTGCCGCCGAAATCCAACGACTGATCACGGCTGGGATCGCGGGCTTTGTCGTGCTGGTTCTGTCGTTGATCGCGTCGATCTTCCTTGGCCGCCGCATCGCGCGGCCGATCAAACGGATTGCCGCCGCCGCCAATACGATCTCCGACCTGCGCCTCGACGCGGTGGAAGACCTGCCGTCTTCGCGGATCAGAGAGCTCGACGATCAAGCGCGCGCCTTCAACAGCATGGTCAACGGTTTGCGCTGGTTTCAGAACTACGTGCCGCGCCGGTTGGTCAAACGTCTGCTCGAAGAAGAAGGCGAGGCCGGCGGGCTGAAGTCGTTGACCCGCGAGGTGACGGTGATCTTCACCGACATCGCCGGCTTTACCGCGCAATCCGAAGCAATGGATGCCGAGGAGGTCGCGACCCTATTGAACGATCACTTCAGCGATGTCAGTGGGGCGATCGAGGCCGAAGAAGGCACCATCGACAAGTATATCGGCGATTCGGTGATGGCGTTTTGGGGCGCACCGCACCGACAGGACGATCACGCGCGGCGTGCGGCGCGCGCTGTGATCGACATGGCCGAGCGATTCCGTGCCCGCAACCGATCGCGTCGCCTGCAGGGGTTGGCGCCGATCCGGGTGCGGATCGGGGTGCATTCGGGCGAGGTGGTGGTCGGCAATATCGGGGCGCCGGGCCGGGTCAACTACACGATCGTCGGCGACGCTGTGAATATCGGCTCGCGCTTGGAACAGCTCGGCAAGGACGTCGCGCCTGAGGCCGAAGTGGTGGCGCTGATGAGCGCGGCGACAGCCGCGCAGCTCGGCGACGACATGCCCCGCGCGCCGGCCGGAGCTTGGTCGTTGCGCGGTCGCGAAGGCGCGGTCGAGGTTTTTCGTTTGGCCTGACCGCCGCGCCGTCACAAAACGGCAACGGCTTGACAATATGCAGGCCACAAGATGTTGTTATGCCCAAGTTGCATTTTGTTTTCGTGCAATTGGGGAGCCCAGTGACACCTGCGCTTGAGTCCTGTCAGTCCCTCGTCCTCAACGCCGACTACCGGCCGTTGAGCTACTTCCCGCTGTCCCTGTGGCCGTGGCAGGAATCGATCAAAGCGGTCTTCATGGACCGGGTCGATATCGTCTCGGTCTACGACCGCGCGGTCCACTCGCCGACTCTCAGCCTCAAAGTCCCTAGCGTTGTCGCGTTGAAACATTATGTGCCGCCGGCGCGGCATCCGGCCTTTACGCGCTTCAACGTGTTCCTGCGCGATCGGTTCAGCTGCCAATATTGCGGCACGCCGAACGATCTCACCTTCGATCATTTGATCCCGCGTTCGCGCGGCGGTCGCACCACCTGGGACAACGTCGTTGCGGCCTGCTCGCCATGCAATCTCGCGAAGGGCGGCAAGCTCGAAGACGAATGTGCGATGCATCCGCGCCAGCGCCCGCGCAGGCCGACGGTCAGCGACCTGCAGAAAAACGGCCGCGCCTTTCCGCCCAACCATCTGCACGATAGCTGGCACGATTTCCTCTACTGGGATTCCGAACTGGAACCCTAGGAGCACTTATCCCTCCCCTCGAAAAGGGGGAGGATTAAGGAGGGGGTGTGTCGCTGACAGGCACGGGCGCGCGCGGGCAACCCCCACCCCGGCCTGCGGCCGGACCTCCCCCTGCGTGCAGGGGGAGGGATTGGAAGGCGCTGCGGGCTAAACCCGTTCGCTCAACCAGATCGCCAGTTTGGTGCCGGATTTGATGGCGCGGCGCATCGGCTCGTATAGCGCGGCGCGTTCGGCGCCGGCTTCGAGGGCGGTGTCGCGGTGGTCGATCTCGTCGGCGCGGGCGGCGACGATCAGGTCGCGCAGCTCTTTTTCGTCTTCGCCCAGGTATGCGGCCTGCGCGGCATAGTGTTCGTCGATGGCTTCTTCGACGGCGACGGTGCAGGCCATCGCGGCGCGCTCGCCCATCAACGCGGTGCCGGCGCCGAGCGCGAAGCCGGCGAGGTGCCACAGCGGTTGCAGTGCGGTCGGGCGCACCCGGCGGTCGTTGAGGGCGGCGTCGAAATCGCGCAGGTGGGCGGCCTCTTGCTCGGCCATGTGGCGGATGGTGTCGCCGGCGGGGGTCCTGCCCAGGACCGCCAACTGTCCTTCGTAGATTCGTTTGGCGCCGTATTCGCCGGCCTGATCGACGCGGACGATGCGCGCGATCATGTCGGCGACGCTGGGGTCGCCCGGCAGGCGGGTTTCGCCGGTGGTTTTGGTGGGGGGCGGCAGGTCGTCGCTCATGGCGGCAGTCTAAGCGGCTGGGCGGCCGCGCGCCACGGTGCGGGCGAGGGCGGCGCTGAGCGCAGCGAGGCCTAGGGAAATCGTGACGTTGAAGCCCGCCAGCGAAATCCCGAACAGCGTCCAGGCCGGGCGGTCGCAGCGCACGATGGGCTGATCCAGCAGGCGTTTGCGCAACTCCTCCAGCGACAGGCCGCGCGCATTGAGGCCGCCGCCGCAGGCGTTGGTGCCGGGCCACCACTGTTGCTCGACCCCGACGTGATACCCGGCCAGCGCGGCGCCGCCGACGAACACTAGGGCGATGACCAAAAACAGCGCGCGCACGGTACCGCGCGCACCGGGATCGCCGGTCAGGCTAAGGGCGAGAACGGCGAGGCCGATGGCGAAGTAGTAGGGCCAGCGCTGGGCGAAGCACAGCGCGCACGGGTATAGCCCGCCCGCGTATTGAAACAGCAATGCGCCGCCCAGCACCGCGGCGCAGGCCGCAATCATGAGCCATGCCGCGCGCGCGGGCGACAGCGCCGTCACCGTGTCACACCAGCTTGAGGGCCACGAAACCGCCGACCAGCAGCACGACGAACAGGGCGGTGACCCATTGCAGGTTCTTTTCGACGAAGGCGCGGATCGGCTCGCCGATCCACCACAGCAAGGCGGCTTCGATGAAAAACCGCAGGCCGCGCGAGACGACCGAGCCCAGGATGAAGGTGCCGAGCGGCAGCCCGGCCACACCCGAGGCAATGGTGAAGACTTTGTAGGGCAGCGGCGTAATGCCGGCGATGAAGACGATCAGCAGGCCGTATTCGGTGTACCAGCCCTGGAACACCTCGAACTGGTGACTGTAGCCGTAGAAGTCGACGACGCGCTGGCCGACGGCTTCGAACAGGAAAAACCCGATGGCGTAGCCGGCGACGCCGCCCAGCACCGAGGATACCGTACACACCGTGGCGAGCCACCACGCCTTGGCGCGGTTGGCGACGATCATCGGGATCAGCATGACGTCGGGCGGGATCGGGAAGAACGAACTTTCCGCGAACGACACCGCCGCCAGCGCCGGCACCGCGCGCCGGTGGGCGGCCAACCGCATGACCCAATCGTACAAACGTCTCAACATCAACGCGGTGTAGCAGGCGGACGGGTGGGGGGCAATGGCGACCAGTTGACCGGCCCCCGCGCGTGGCTATCATGCGCGCCTCGACGGGCGGGTGTGGCGGAACTGGTAGACGCGCCAGACTCAAAATCTGGTTCCTGTATGGGAGTGGGGGTTCGATTCCCTCCACCCGCACCAGTCGATTTTTCTAGCAGACCGGAGTGCGCGCGATGGCCGACCTCAATGCCGACCAGCTCTTGGCCGCTGTGACCGACAGTTACTTCGGCAATGTCGATTTGAAGCGCTTGGAACCTGCACTGGCGTGCTTTGCCACCGACGCGACGCTAACCGTCCAGACCGACCAGTTGACCCATACCGGCCGCGACCAGGACATCAAACGGATGTTCACGGATTTCTTCGCCGGCTTCAAAACCATCTGGCACGGCGATTTCAATCCCGTGATCGATGTCGCCAATCAGTCGGTCGCGGTGCAGTTCAACGCGCTGCGGGTCCGCCACGACGACGGTGTCGAGCGCGCCTCGAACTGCAACGTCTTTCGCTTCAAGGACGGCAAATTCCAAACCGTCACGATCTATATGAGCGACGAGAACCCGCTGCGCTAGGCCGCGGCGCGGGTTATTCGGCCGGCTGGGTCGCGCGCCGCCGGCCCAGCGTCAGATAGGCGAGGACGTAGGCGCCCACGGCGCAGGCGGCGATTGCGCTGACCATCGGCAGCGGCGTGTTGTCGCTAAAGACGCTGACAATCACGATCACCACCGCACCGGTCATCATCTGCATTGTGCCGCCCAACGCCGAGGCCATGCCGGCGATGGGGCCGTGGTCGTCCAACGCCAGCACCATCGTCGTCGGAATCACCAACCCCATGAAGGCGAAGGCGACGAAGATCAGCGCCATCATCGCGACTAGGCTGTCGACGCCGACGGCGATGACAACGAACAGCAGGACCGACAGCAACATGTACATCAGCGTCGCGCCGGTGATGACCCGTGCCATGCCAAAGCGCATGCCAAGCTTGGCGGCGAACTGCGAGGCGCCGATGAAGCCGAACGCGTTCATCGCAAAGGCCAGGCTATAGCCGGTCGGGCTGAGTCCGAAGTGCTCGATGTAAACGAAGGACGAGCCGGCGAGGAACGCAAAAAAGCTCGACATGCTGAGGCCGCCGACGAAGGTCAGGCCGAGGAACCGCGCATCGCGCAGCAGCACGCCGAACCCGGTCAGCAGCGCGCCGACGCTGACTTTGATGCGCTGGTCGGGCGGCCGGGTTTCGGGTTGCAAGAACAGCACAAGGAAGAACGCCAAAACGGCGATCACTGTGATCGCGACGAACACCGCGCGCCAGCCGAACGGGCCGATCAAGGCGCTGCCCATAAGCGGCGCCAGAAGGGGCGAGACGCTGAAGACCAGCATGATCAGCGCCATCAGCCGCGTCGCTTCGGGGCCGGTGTGGAGGTCGCGGATGATCGCGCGCGGGATCACCATCACCGCCGCGGCGCCGGCGCCCTGGACGAAGCGGAAAAAAATCAGCCAGTCGATGGTCGGCGCGAGCGCGCAGCCGATGCCGCCCAGCGCGAACACGATCAGCCCGAAATAGAGCGGCGGCTTGCGCCCGAACATATCGGAGGCCGGGCCGTAGAAGATCTGGCAGCCGCCGAACGACAGGAAGAACACCATCAATGTCATCTGCGTTGCCGCCGACGACGTATCGAGGCTGGCGGCGATGGTCGGCATCGCCGGCAAATACATGTCGATCGCGAACGGGCCGACCGCGGCCATCAAACCGAGGACGATCGCGTTTCTGAGGAAACCGGGAGACATAGGGGGCGCTTTGGGTGATTCCGAGGCCGCCAGTCATAGGGCGTCCGGTTGCGCCGCGAAAGGGCCGCAGGAGAAATGTGATCCGGGCGCGACCAAAGGGGCGGCACTCCGGGGGCTGCCCCGGCCCCGGCGGTGACCGGCGCCCGCGCGCGCTATACAATGGCGCCGTGGCCAGCCTGCACCAGTTCAACTTCAGCTACCAGACCGACGAGGATCGCCTGTTGTTGCGGGTCAATACGCATGACGGGTCCGAAATCCGGCTGTGGTTGACCCGGCGGGTGGCGCGCTTGCTGTGGGAACTCCTGGTCCGCCGGCTCGAAACCGCGCCCGAAGTTGCTGCCCAGGCGTCGCCCCAGGCCAAACGCTCGGTCGTCGCGTTCAAGCGCCAGGCCGCGGTCTCCAACGCCAACTTCAAGAAATCCTACGACAGCAAGCCCAAGGAATTGCCGCTCGGCGAAGCGCCGCTGCTGATCGTCAAATTGAAGGCGGCGACCGTGACGCCCGGCACCCACGCGCTGACCTTCGTGCCCAAGACCGGCAAGGAAGTCTCGCTGACGATGTCGGAGGAGGCGATCCTCACCTTCCTCCACCTGTTCGGTCAGATCGTCAAGAAAGCGCGCTGGGGCCTCGCCCTCGATCTCGACGACCGGTCGTCGCCTGCCCCGGGGCCGCATCAGATCATGTAGCGCGGCGGTTTACGCCGCCGCCGTCACCATGATCTCGACTTTGTACTGGGGCGAGGCAAGCTGGGCTTGAACGCAGGCCCGCACCGGTGCGGTCGCTTCGTCGACCCATGCATTCCATACCGCGTTCATCGCCGAAAATTGCGTCGCGATATCGGTCAGCCAGATCTGCGCTTGGAGCAGCTTGGTTTTGTCGGTGCCGGCGCCGGCCAGCAGTTTGTCGATCGCGTCGAGAATATCTTTGGTCTGCGCGGCGACGTCGCCGTCGGGCGTGTTGCGCGCGACTTGGCCCGCGACGTAAACCACGCCGTTGTGTTTGACGACGGGCCGCATGATCGGCCGAACGTTGGTCTGGCTCATAGTACTCTCCCTGTTTTTCAGCACGCAGTGTAGCCCATGCGGGCGGGCGTCGGGAGGGTTGCGCGGCGAACGCGATCTAGCCGCCGGGCCCGGCGGCTGCCACAATGGACCGACGCCGCGCGCCAGCGCGCGGCAAGACCGTAACGAACCGGCAAGACGTTTTTCCCGATGACCGATCCCGATCCCCTGCCGACCGACACTGACCCTGCCGCCGCCGAACTTGGCAAGCGGTTGGACGGTCGCGTCGCCATCGTGACCGGCGCGGCCTCGGGCATCGGCGCGGCAACCGTCGCATTGTTTCTGCGTGAGGGCGCCAAGGTGCTGGCGACCGACGTGCGCATGATCGACGCCGACGACGCCGGGGCCGGCGCGGCGCGGGCCGTCGTCATGCGCCACGACGTCGCCAGCGAGCGCGAATGGCGCAACGTGCTGATCCGCACCAAGGAGGAGTACGGCCGCCTCGACATCCTGGTGAACTGCGCCGGGATCAACATGCCGGGCGGCGGCCCGCCCGAAAACCAAGACATCGAAAACGTCACCATCGACGACTTCCGCGCGGTCCAGGCCGTCAACGTCGAAGGGACGTTATTGGGCTGCAAGCAGGCGATTCCGGTGATGGCCGAGTCCGGCGGCGGTGCCATCGTCAACGTCTCGTCGGTGGCGGGTTGGGTCGGTGTGCCGAGCGCCGTTCCCTACGGCGCCAGCAAGGCGGCGGTCTGGCAGATCACCAAATCGGTCGCGCTCCATTGCGCGCAAGCCGGCAACAACATCCGCTGCAACTCGGTCCATCCGGGCGGCATCCATACCCCGATCTTCGTCCCGATGACCGGGGGTGGCGGCGATGGACCGGAGGCACCGCACGTCCCGATGCAGCGTTACGGCGAAGCGAGCGAGGTCGCGGCCGCGATCCTGTTTCTCGCGGGCGACGATGCGACCTACGTCACCGGGGCGTCGCTCCCGGTCGACGGCGGCCTGTCGGTGATCTGATGGCGCGCCTCGAAGGCAAAGTGGCGATCGTCACCGGCGCCGCGTCCGGCATCGGGCGGGCGGCGGCACGGCTGTTCGTTGCCGAAGGCGCGGTCGTCATCGGCACCGACATCCAAAGCGTCGATGCCGCGACCTGGCACGAGGACTGTGGCCCCGATACGCCCTTTCTGCACCACGACGTTACCGACGAAGCGCGCTGGGCGGCGGTGGTCGCGCAGGCTGTGGCGAACCACGGCGGGCTCGATATCTTGCTGAATTGCGCCGGGATCAACGGGGTCAGCGGCGACGACGCGCCGCCCCAGGCCCCCGATACGATCGGCCTCGACATTTGGCGTAAGGTGAACCGGATCAACGCCGAGGGCACGCTGCTGGGCTGCCGGGCGGCCTTGCCCGCGCTCCGCGAAGGGCGCGGCGGTGCCATCGTCAATATTTCCTCGATCGCCGCGCAAAAGGGCTGGCCAACCCGTTCGGCCTATGGGGCGAGCAAGGCCGCGGTCCTGCAATACACCAAGACCGTCGCGCGCTTTTGCGGCGAATCCGGATGGAACGTCCGCTGTAATGCGGTGCTGCCGGGGCCGATCGATACGCCGATGATCAAACCCCCGGGGGCACCGCCGCTGGCCGGCGGCGACGGCCGCGCCGGGGCCGATCACGTACCGATCAAACGCTACGGCGATGCGCTGGAGGTGGCCCGTCCGATGTTGTTTCTGGCCAGCGATGAAGCCAGCTACATCACCGGCGTTGGGCTCAACGTCGACGGTGGCATTGCCGCGCTAACGGCCGATTGACGGGCGGCTACCCGCCCAGTCCTAACGCCCGCGGGATCGCCATCGTGATGGCCGGCACGAACACGATCAGCAGCAACACGACGACTTCGGCGACCAGGAATGGGATCACCGCTACGGACACCCGTTCTAACGATACCTTGGCTATAGGCGCCGTGATGAACAGCAGCAGGCCAAGGGGGGGCGTAATCAGGCCCAACAGCAAGCTGATCATCAAGAACAGACCGAACTGAATGTCGGTCATCCCGAGTCCGAGTTCCGCTGTCGCCACCGGCATCAAGAGTGGTCCTAGGATGATCATATTGGCCAAGGCATCCATGAAGGTGCCCATAATCAGGAAGAAGCCGATCAAGATCAGCGCCATGATCACGCGGTTGTCCGAGATCGCGATCAGCAGTTCGAGGATTTCCTGCGGGATTTTGAAGAAAGTCAGAATGCGGCTGAACACGATCGCGGTCGAGACGATAATCAGCGCCGAGGCCGTGACCCTGGCGGTGCCGATCATCGCGTCGATCAGGTTGCGCATGTCGAGCGTGCGGTAATAAAGGGTGCCGATCAACAGGGTATAGAGCACGGCGACCGCGCCGGCTTCGGTCGGGGTGAATACGCCGCCCAGGATGCCGCCCAGGATGATGAATGGAATCAGCAGGGCGGGGGCTGCCTTGGCGCTGCCCTTCACGATCGGAATGACGCCCTCGAACTTGTGCATGTCGCCGTAGCCGCGTCGCGCGCTGATGACGTAGGCGGTGACCATCAGCGACAGGCCGATCAGGATGCCCGGAATGATGCCGCCGGCGAACAGGCCGCCGATCGAAATCTGGAGCTGGCCGCCGATGATGATGGCAACGGTGCTGGGCGGAATGATCGCGCCGATTACCGCGCTCGCGGCCGTGACCGCAGCGGAGAAGGCGGGCGGGTAGCGTTCGCGGACCATTGCCGGAATTAGGATCGGGCCGAGCGACGCCGCGTCGGCCAAAACCGATCCGGAAATGCCGGCAAAGAACATCGACGTCAGGATGTTGACGTGGGCCAAGCCGCCCTTGAGCCACCCGACGGCCAAGCGCGCGACCTCGACCAATTTTTCCGTGATGTCGCAGCGGTTCAACAATTCGCCGGTCAGCACGAACATCGGTAACGCGAGCAGGGCGAACTGGTTGACCGCCGTAAACATCTCGGTGACGAGAATCAGCGGCGGGATCGTCGTGCCCGAGAAGAATAGAAAGATTACGCAGGCAAGGCCCAGCGCAAAGGCAACGGGAATCCCCAGGATCAGCAAAATGCCGAACGGGATGAGCAAAAACGGTGCGACGATTTCCATCTACAAAATTCCTACTCGAGGCCCGGGTTACCTTGATTCTCGAAATGCTTGGTGTTGCCGCGCCGTAAATGGATCAAGTCCTGCACCATCGCGTTAACCGCGAAGATCGTCATGAGGACGCCGCCGACCGGGATCGCGAGCTTGGCCCACCGGGTCGATAGATTGAGGCTCGGCGAGCGCGCGTGAAAGTTCTGGTTGAAGACCTTGATGCCGTACCACACCACGGCGAGGAGAAAGAGGATCGTTGCAATCTTGGCACCGATCAGAAAATAGGGCCGCACCCGAAGCGGAATCAGATTCGTGAAGGTCGGGATATTGATGTGGGCCCAGTCGCGCATGATGACCGCCGACCCGACGAAGACCATCCAGATCATCGCCCAGATGCTGACTTCCTCGGACCATTGCAGCGACGAATTGATCACATAGCGGAAAAAGACCTGCCCCAGCATCACCACGGTAATGGTGATGACGAAGACGATCACCGCATAGCGCGATAGGCGATCAAGCCAATCGATCAGCCGGTTGTATCCAGCCATTCCCTAAGCTCCTGACTTGGTCATGATCCCGTAGGCGCTGTTGGCGGGTGCGCCGAACGACTCGGCGGCACCCCCTTGGTTGTCGATCCCAGATCGTTCAGCGCGCGTGGCGATGGGGCGTCGCCGAACCGGCGCCGACCGCAACCCTGCGCGGCAAATTCGTCTTCTTCATTCGAAGGCTCCTCCCTGTTCACGCGCCCGGCGCGGGGCCAAGGCTGCATGACTGTCTCGATCTGCGTCGAGTGGTACCGATTAGAGGCCATTTAGGGCCCGCACTCAATCCCCCTGCGGGCCCCGGGATTGCCGTCGTGCACCCCTAGAACTTGGCCGCCGGGACGTAGGGCTTGGCATACCGTTTCAAATCGGCCGGGAGTTTGGGCCGGTGCTTCGGGTTCCAGTCCATCGGGTGTTTTTTCTTTTCGAAAATGTTGTGCATCGGCCCGCCGACCGTGCGCACCCACAGGTTGAACCCGGGGATCGATCCGGACGGGCCCTGGTAGACGAATTCCCGCCACCAAACGTAGCCGCCGGGGCCCATGACGCCGGCGTCGGCAAAGACGTACTCGCCGTCGAGAACGAAGATCTCTTCGATCATCGAGTGGGTCCACCGCGGCTTCTTGCCCTTGGGCGGCACGCGGTGCGCGGCGGAGCTGTAGAGAAACGACGTTTCGCCGGTATCGGGATCGGTGCGCAGCGCCTTGATGGCGACGCCGGCCTGCAACTGCGGGTCGACCAGACCGGGGTCCCAGGGGATGTCGAGCGTGTTGATTTGTTCGACCAGCAGCCGCTTGTCGTAGAGACCCTTTTCGGGTTCGCCCTGCTCGACGGTCGGCTGCGCGGCAAAGGTCGTCAGCAGGACGGCGCCGTCGCGGCTGGAGACGTCGCGGCGCACGTGGCCGGCCGGGAAGAACCCGTATGAATGTTTGCCGTAGTCGATGCCGTTGATCTTGATGGCGCCATCCAGCACCAGGAATTCCTCGTGGGCGCGGACGAACTCCTTGCCGCGCCGCCGATACTTTGCCGGGTATTGAAGAATGCAGGTCGAATCGCCCTTTTGCTTATCGACGCTCAGAACCTTGCTGCGGACATCGGGGCGTCCGCCGCCGTAAAGCCCTTTGCGCCAGGGCATTGCCTGCGCTTGGATGAAGCATGTGTGTGGCCGCGCCATATCCGGTCTCCCCTAGTGGAATATTTGCCTGTGCTTAACCGATAGCGGTTTCGGTGCGGTCCGGTCAGCAAAAAAGTTACGCGAAAAAAATGGGACCGGCCCGGGGCCGATCCCATTTTCGATAGAGGTAGGGCTGTCTAGCTGAGCGCGACCGTCTGATCGATCACCGACCGATCGATGTCCTTGCCCGCGGTGCCCCAGACCGAACGGCCCTTTTCCTGCCACTGGGCGAATTCGGCCTTGGTCGGGGTGTAGATTTCCATGCCGACGCGGCGGAGCTCGTCCTTGTAGAAGTTCTCCGAGGCACGGTCCGCTTCGTTGGCCTTGTCGGCGGCTTCTTGGAACGCCAGCATCATCGGACCCTGGATGCTTTCGGGAATGGCGTTCCAGGTGTTGACGTTCATAACCTGGAACTGAATCCCGAAGATCGCATTGACCTCGGTGGCATACTTCAAGACTTCGTACATGTTGAACTTGAAGGTCCAGATGGGCTGCACGTGGAAACCGTCGGCGACGCCTTGCTGCAGTGCAGTATAGGTCTCGACCCACGGCACCGGCGTCGGGTTGGTACCCCAGGCGCGCAGCAGTTCGATGACGATCGGCGAGGTCACCGAGCGCATCTTCAACCCGGCGGCATCGGCCGGGGTCTTGATAGGACGCACGTTGTTCGAGAACATCCGATAACCGCCGGCGCCAACCGGGGGCAGGACCTTGACGGCGACGTTCTTCTCGAACTGCGCCGCCTGCTGTTGCCAGACCGGCGACTTGGCGATGCGCAAATACTGATCCCAACCGGTGACGATGTAGGGCAGATCGAGGAACGCGAAGGCCTGGTCGTAGGCCATGAACTGCGTCGTCACGTTGCTGGTGATGTCGATAAAGCCGGTTTGCACCGCGTCGAGTTGCGATAAATCCGTCCCCAACGTGGATGACGGATGGATCTGGAAGTCGACCTCGATGTCGTACTTTTCGCGCAGGATTTTTGGCACGTCCGAGACCGACGAATAGGTCGGATCGCCCTCTTTACCGTTCAGGCCGGCAACGATCGGCTTAAGGAACTTTTTCTGCTGCGCCGACCGAGTCAGTGCAGGAAACCCCGTAATGACAGCGCCCGCCGTCGCGGCCGCGGCGCCCGTCTTCAACGCATCGCGCCGTGTGATTTTGATGGACATAGAACCTCCCAAGTTTTTTTCCGGTGTCCGAGGATTTCGGTTTTCAACCCCGGCCCAGTTCGAATTACATGCCAGGGTCGCTCCAGCGACAACCAAAAACCGTCTTGCCGCGCCGCAGCATCGCGGCGGAAAACCTTAGCGCATTGATTCTTCAGTAGTCTTTATTGGGCCCTGGCGCGCGGTTGTCGGTTTATGATTTGCCTCCGAGGAGGGACCACATGCTCCATCAAGCCGAACACGCCGTCCTGCCGCGCACGAATCACGACGAGCTCGCGCGCCAGGAATTCGCCTTCACCTTCAAGACGCACATTTCGACCGATGTCGGCCCAGGCAATCGCGATGCCGCCGACGCGCGGGTTATTCCCAAGTTCGTGCGCGCCGCCGGCCGTGCGCCGCAGACGCGGCCCGAACTGCGCAAGGCGATGGATGCGGACCCTTACCATCAAATGTGGGGATCGCTGACCCGGCTGGCGCAGGAAGTCATGTGGGACAGCGTCGAAGAAAGCGTCGCGCGGCAGCTCAAGGACTTGGTCGGCGCGGCAAAACCCACCAAGCGGGCCGGCGGCAGTCTGCGGCTCGACGCGAGTCTACCGATTCCCGGCTACATGTCGGCGGTCGATATCCATGCGATGCCGGGCGGCTACGTCAGCGAAGTGACCAAGGACGATCTGCGCGCCGGCGCGATTTTCGATCGCGGCACCTTCATCAACGTTTGCGGCACCCAGGGGCCGCTCCACGACGCCCGCGGGCGCACCGTGTGTTCCTATTTGCGGCACAATTTTCCGGCGTTCCGGCCCAGCCGCATTCTCGACTTGGGGTGTTCGATCGGGCAGGCGACGCTAGCCTATCCGGCGTTCTTTCCGGAGGCCCAGGTCCATGCGGTCGATGTCGCCGCGCCGCTGTTGCGCTACGGCCATGCCCGCGCCGAGGCGCTCGGCCGCCGTATCCATTTTTCCCAGCAGAACGCCGAAGCGACCGATTATCCGGACAACCATTTCGATCTCGTGGTGTCGCATTTGCTGTTCCACGAAACCTCGACATCGGCGCTGGAAAACATCGTCCGCGAATGCCACCGCGTGTTGCGGCCGGGCGGCATGATGATCCATTTGGAACTCGGCCTGCCTTACAAAGACATGACGCTGTTCGATCAGGTCATTCACGACTGGCAGACCTTGAATAACGCCGAACCGTTCTGGGCCAAGATCAATTCGACCGACACCGCCGCGCTTGCCCGCAAGGTCGGCTTTCTCGGCGCGAGCAGCGGCTACCTCGCCCGCAGCGAGCATCCCGAAACCGACAAGACTACGCTCGGCCCTAAGCCTGCCGATACCGACGCTCACCCGCAGGGCGCGCGCGTCGGCTGCGAGGTCTTCTTCGTGATGCAAGGCGTGAAGTAGCGACGGTTGCGCCGCCGTCGCCAATTGGTTGGCGCATGCCCATCCGGGTGTCCCAGAGAAATGCAGCACGGGCGACCGCGTCACGCCAGGGTCGCGACCGCCAGCCAAAGGGTGATCGCGGCCCGCGCTACGTCGGCCCAATGCGCCGGTCCGCTGTAGCGGGCCGCGCTGCGCCAGACGCCGACAAACACCGCAACGTTGTAGGGCAGCGGCGCGAAATAGACGGCAAGACCGATCGCCGGGTGCACCCTAGCGCTCAGTAGACCGAGATAACCCCCCGTCGCCGCCAGATTGACGAGAACGCCGTAGAGGATCGCGAAGTCCCAGAAGGCGCGCCGCAACGGCAGCTCGCCCCGCCACAGCGCTGTGAGGGTTCGGGTCACCGGTGCCCCGCGCCGCGCCGCCGCGCCGTCCGAGGCGGAATGCCGCATCCGGGCGTTGTCGATGGGGTCGCCGCGGTACCAAAGGGTTGCATGCGTGGTTCTCCGCCAAGTCCGGTCGCGGGCCACACCCTGCAACCGGCGCGACCGTCGGAACGCGATGGGCGAACCACGGTCCGCCCCAGGATATCAGATCGTCGGTCCTCCTGGGACCGCGGACACGATCTGTCCGAAGCGCCCCCAATCGCACAAAAAAACCCCGGGGCGGCGAACCGTCCCCGGGGTTTTCTTGTGGCTTAGACGCGTTGGTTAGGAGGAACCCTGCAACGCGGTCATGGCGTCGAGATCCGCTTTGGAAATGCCCTTGGCGGTTTCCCAAACCTTCTGGCCGCCGGCGACCCACTTGGCCTTCTCGGCTGCACTCGGCGTGTAGATTTCCATACCGGCCTTACGCAGTTCGCCCTTGTAGTGGTCCTCAAGACCGCGGTCCTTGGCGTTTGCCATATCGGCGGCTTCTTGCGCGGCGAGCAGGAAGGGCTTTTGGATGTCTTCCGGCATCGAGTTGAAGGTGTTGGCGTTCATCACCTGGAACTGGATCGCGTAGAGCGAGTCCACTTCGGTGGCGTACTTGAGCACTTCGTGCATCTTGAACAGGAACGTCCAGATCGGCTGCACGTGGAAGCCGTCGACCACGCCCTGCTGCAACGCCGTGTAGGTTTCCACCCACGAGATCGGGGTCGGGTTGCCGCCCCAGTTGCGGATCAGCGCGGTTTCGAGTTCGGAATTCGAGCTGCGGAACTTCAGTCCGGCTGCCGCTGCGGGATCGGGCAGGGGCCGCTTGTTGTTCCACAACAGGCGGTAGCCACCGGCGCCAACCGGCGGCAGGACTTTGACCGGAACGTTCTTTTCGTAATTGGCGGCGGTGCCGGCCCACAGGTCGGACTTGAAGAAGCGCAGCGCCATGTCCCAATCGCG
>CAYGKG010000010.1:0-12234 GCA_964350495.1 uncultured Alphaproteobacteria bacterium | reverse complement strand
TGTGTGCTTCTTGTTGTCATTTGGGCGGCGGAATTTTGGCCCGCCCCGGGGCACCTCTCAGGAGAGACGTGAAAGCGATGTTATCAGAAAACCGGGCGTCCCGGCCAGGGGCCGGGCCTATTTTCCGGCATTGGCGGCGCCCGCCTTCAACATGGCGTGGATCATTTGCGGGTGCGGCTTGAGCGGTTTGGGGTAGGGGCGCCGGCTGTGGCTGATGCCCATCGCGAGCAAGGTTTCCACCGTTTTGTAGGTCAACGGGCCAGGGTTGATGACCGGCACCGGCAACTCGCGGTTTAGGTATTCGGCGGCCTGATACATGGTGGTTGAGCCCAGGCAGATGACGTCGGCACCCTTTTCGATGGCCCGCTCGCACGCCGCCTTCATCTTGGGCAGGGTCTTGTCTTCCTTGCCCGACAGCAGGTTTCGATAGTCGGGCGGCGAATCGTAGCTTTCGATGGCCGCGCAGAAGGACTCGAGCCCCAACGACTTCACGAACTTTTGCGTCCGGATTAGCGCCGGTTCCCACTGTGCCAACATGCCGAACTTGTTGCCCAGGGTCATGGCGAAGGTCATCGACAGTTTGCCCGGCGAGACCACCGGGATATCGAGGACCGAACGCAACGCGTCGATGCCCGAATCGCTCATCGTGTCGATGCAGACCGCGTCATAGCCGTCCTCCTGCGCCGACATCCCCGCCTCGAAGATCGCCAGATCCATCAGCACGAAGTCGTGCGGGCTCATGTAAAGCTCGGGACCGGCGGTGACGGGGCGGAAATCGAACTCGATGTCGGGCCCCAGTTTGACCGCGGTGAGTTGCTGGCGGCGGTTGTTGACGCCCTCTTCGTCCATCGCGAAGGGGACGAGCACGAGTGCTTTGGCCATGATGTATGCCTCCCTATTTCCGCCGCGGCGGTTTTTTCGCGGCGCCTTTGGTTGTGGGCTTCTTTGCCGCCGGCGCCTTCTTCGCGCCCTTCTTCTTGAGGCCCTCGGCGCCGACGATCTTCGGACCCTTCTTGGCCGCATCGACGGCGGCGTCGAGCATGGCGTGCAGGTAATCGTCGCTGCGCCCGACCGGGGCGGGATAGGACTTGCGGCTTTGGGCAAGGCGCAGGTTGATCATCATCAACGCCGCCGCATAGGAGGTCGGGCCGGGGCTGATCACCGGCACCGGCAATTTCTCGGCCAGGAAGTCGCGGGCCTGGTGCATCGAGGTCGAGCCCAGGATGATGACGTCGGCGCCGTTCTCCTCGACCAGTTTCTTGCCGGCCTTGAGCAGTTTGGGGAACACCACGCGTTCTTCGCCGCCCAGCAGGCTGAAGCGGTCGGGCGCCATGCCGATCGATTGATAGCCAGCGTATTTATGCCAAACGCCGAGCTCGTCCATGACCTTCTTGTACAGGCCGAGCCACCGCTCCCACATGACCAGCATGCCGAACTTGTCGCCGAGCATCATCGCGGTGAGGATCGTCGTGCGGCCCGGACCGATGACCGGAATGTCGAGTACGGCGCGCAGGGCGGCGACGCCCGAATCGCTCATCGTGTCGATGCAGACCGCGTCGAAGCCGTCTTCCTGGGCCTGCAGACCCGCTTCGAGAATCGTGAAGTCGCCGACGACATAGTCGTAGGGGCCGACGAAATTGGTGCCCGCCCATTTGACCGGCTTGTAGTGAAATTCGAGGTCCGGGCCGAGGTCGATCTGTTTGCTCTGCGCCTCGCGCATCGCCAAATGTTCGCCCGCCATCGGAAACGGTACCAGCACCAATACTCTTTTTTTCTTGCGCGCCATCGACTTCTCCCTCTCCCTATCGGGCAATAACGTTGTTGACCGATTAGCCCCCGCGGGGAATCGTGTCAATTAACGGCGATATGCTAACGGCCATACTGTGCCAGGGGAGGATCATCATGGGCAGCGTCATTTCCGCTGAAGGCAAGAAATTCGATGTCACGGTGCCGGTTTTGGTCATCGGGGCCGGGGCGTGCGGCTGCACCGCGGCATTGGCGGCGCACGAAAAGGGCGTCGAGGTGATGATCCTGGAGCGCGACGACAAACCGCGCGGCAACACCTCGCTGTCGGGCGGGCAAATCCCGGCGGGCGGCACCAAATTGCAAAAGGCCGCCGGGATCGTCGATACGCCCGACATTTTGTACAAGGACATCCTCGCCAAGGCGCAGGACCAGTGCGATCACGACCTGGCGCGCCACGTTGCCAACGAATCGGCCAAGACGGTCGATTGGCTGGTCGATCGCTACAAGTTGCCGTTGTCGTGCATTTCCGACTTCACCTATCCCGGCCATACCGTACCGCATATGCATGCCTCGCCGAGCCGGTTCGGCGCCGAACTGCTGACGGTGTTCCTCCAGGCCGTCGCGGGCGAGGGCATCGACATCGCCACCTCGGCCCACGTCACCGATCTGTTTGCCGACAAGGACGGCCGCATTCGCGGGGTCCGCATCACCCGGCCCGACGGCAAGCATGAAGACGTTGGGTGCGAGGCGTTGATCCTGGCCTCCAACGGCTACGGCGGGAACAAGGCGCTGTTGAAGAAATACATCCCCGAGATCGTCGATGCCCATTACCACGGCCACGACGGGAACCAGGGCGACGCCGTGCTGTGGGGCGAACAGCTCAAGGCGTCGATCAAGGACATGGGGTCGTTCCAGGGCCACGGCGCGGTCATCACCCCGCACAACATTCACCTGGGCTGGCCGTCGATCACCGAGGGCGGCTTCCAGGTGAATAAAGACGGCGTGCGCTTCTCCGACGAGAATCACGGCTATTCCGAACAGGCGCTCAACGTCGTGCGGCAACCCGGCCATGTCGCCTGGACGATTTGGGATCAACGCTGCCAGGACGTCGCCATTCAAATGCACAGCCACCAGGAGGCAATGAAGGCCGACGCGATCAAGCGGTGCGACACGGTGGCCGAACTCGCCAAGACCGTCGGCTGTAGCGAGGCCGTGTTGCAGCAAACGATGACGGAAAACATCGCGATGTGCGAAGGCAAAAAAACCGATCCGTTCGGCCGCAACTTCGCCAAAAAACCGCCGCTCAAACCGCCCTATTACATCGCCAAGATTCAAGGCGCGCTGTTCCACACCCAGGGCGGCCTCGAAGTGAACAAAGAGGCGCGCGTCCTCAAAGAAGACGGCACCCCGTTCCCCAACCTGTTCGCTGGTGGCGGCGCCGCGCGCGGCTTTTCCGGCCCGGCCGACTGGGGCTACCTCTCGGGGTCGGGCCTGATGTCGGCGACCAACCTGGGCCGCCTCGCGGGCGAGGCGGCGGCGGCGTTGGTAAAGCGCTGAGAAACGCGCGGTGCTAGGGCGCGGCGCCGGGTGCTCACAAATCTGCGGGCCCCCTTGTCCCCAGGGCCGGCGCACCGCATGTAGACGACGGGTTCTGCGGTCCGGCGCAATGATGCGTCACCTGTCGGAATCGCGGGTTTGGGTTCATTGAGTCCGTCGTTTTACGAAAGCATCCAGCCGGTCGCCGACTTTGGCCGTGTCCTCGACCAAAGCGCCTACCGGGCGTTGCCCGACGATTGGTGGATCGGCGTTACCGACGTCGTCGATTCGACGGTGGCGATCGCGGCGGGGCGCTATAAGGCGGTGAATTTGGCCGGCGCTGCGGCGATCAGCGCGGTCATCAACGCGCTCGGCCATCAAATGTTCCCCTTTGCCTTCGGTGGCGACGGCGCGCAGTTCGCGCTGCCCGCAAGCGATGCCGCGGTGGCGCGCGATGCCCTTGCCCGCACTGCCGCTTGGGTGCGCGACGATCTGCACCTCGACCTACGCATCGCGCTGGTGCCAGTGCGCGACATTCGCGCGTCCGGGGTCGACGTCAAGGTTGCGCGCTATAGCGCTTCGCCCGCGGTCGATTACGCGATGTTCTCGGGCGGTGGGATCCGGTGGGCCGAAACCGAGCTCAAGGCGGGCCGCATCGGTTTGGCCCCTGCCGCGCCCGACGCGCGGCCCGACCTGACCGGCCTGTCGTGCCAGTGGGGCGCGGTGCGCGCGCGCAACGGCGCGATCCTGTCGATCATCGTGCGGCCCAACGAGCCGGTGCCGGGGCCGGCCTACGCCGAAGCGACGGGCAACCTCCTCAAAATTCTGAACAAGGAAAAGCGGTACAACCCGATGCCCGCGCGCGGCCCCGATCTGGGCTGGCCCAAGGGCAGCGGCGACCTGATGGGCCGGCTGGTCGGCAGCACGGCGCCCAAGGCGGCGCGTCACCTGCGGGCGGTTGTCCAGACGCTGCTGCTCTCGTTGATTTTCCGGCTGCGGCTCAAGCTCGGGTCCTTCGATTCGGCGCACTACCGACGCATGGTGTCGGCCAACACCGACTTCCAGAAATACGACGACGGGCTTTACCTCACCGTCGATTGCGGCGACGCGATCGCCCGCGAGATCGAAGCGTTGCTCGGTGCGGCCCAGGCCGAAGGCGTTCTGACCTACGGTCTACACCGCCAGAAGGAAGCCATGATGACGTGCATCGTGCCGTCGATCACCGCAGAGTCGCACCTGCATTTCCTCGACGGCGGCGGCGGCGGCTATGCGTCGGCCGCTGCACAGTTGAAGGACGCGGCAGGCTAAAGGCGTTCCATCGCGCCGTAGTCGGCCACAGCGCGCAGACTGCGTCGGTACAACCATACGGCACCGCCGACGACCGCCGGCAATGCGATCGCCGCGCCGGCGACGAGGATCGTGGCCAAATGGGTATCGAGCCAACCGCCCGGCAGAAGGCCGAGCGTTTCGCCGACCGCTTCGCCGCCAAAGGCGGCAATCACCCCAACGACGACAATGCCGGGTCCCAAAGTCGAAACGGCCAGGAGCGTGACGAGCGCGGCTTCTGCGTGGTGCTTGATCGGGGTTGCCATCGATAGACCTTCAAAGAGGAGAAACGAATCACGCGTCCGGGGGAGCGGTTGGGCTTCGAGGTAGGATCCCCCGGACGCGATTAGCCGTTGCGGCGTGGTTCGGACGCCGCCGCCGGCAGCACGGCAGGCTACTGAGCCCGCTTGATCCCCGCGCCGGTCATGGCGGCGTTGATCTTTTCGACGCAGGCGGCTTCGTCGCCGGCCTTCATCGCCTTGTCGGCCTCGCCCCAAAGTTTCTTGGCGGCGTCGACCTTGGCCGTGTCCGTGATCTTCGTCAGTTCCTTCTGCACGAAGGCAAGGTCGTCCTTACACGTCGCCGCATTGGCGGGTGAGAGGGCAATCAACGATGCGCCAACCGCGAGTGCGGCCAGCAAACCGAGGGTCTTCATTTTCGTTCTCCTAGAAGCATCGCAGGCGGCGCCACCAGTGGCGCTTCGCGGGTGCGTGCAACGGAAAATTTAGTCATCGCCTTGCCGGCGGTGAAGAGGGGGGCAGGGCGCTGCATCGACGCCGTGCCGGGTTGTCGGGGGTTGCCAAGCGGGCTAACCCGGCCCGGCCCGCCGCTTTCAGCACGGGGCGTTGCTCGCTTAGGAATGCGCCCGGCGGTCGTCAATCCCGCAAAAGAAAAATATCGCACATCCCTTGTCGAGCGCCCGTCGGTAAAATCCGCCGGGGGTTTCTGGCTGCAAGACCTACCCGCGACCGCGGTAGGGCGCGACGCCCTGGTCGGGGAGCCACACGTCTTGGGGCGGCGCGCCGGTTTGCCAGAACACGTCAATCGGGATACCGCCGCGCGGAAAGAAATAGCCGCCGATGCGCAGCCATTGCGGCGCGACCTCGGCGACCAGCCGTTTGCCGATACCGGCGATGCAGTCTTCGTGAAACGCACCGTGGTTGCGGAACGCGCCGAGGTACAGCTTCAGCGCCTTGCTCTCGACCAGCCAGGCGTCGGGTACGTAGTCGATGACGATGTGGGCGAAATCGGGCTGTCCGGTCATCGGGCACAGGCTGGTGAATTCGGGGCAGGTGAAGCGCACCACGTAGGGCGTCTCGCGGCTGCCGTTGGGCACCCGTTCGATAATCGCGCGGTCCGGCGACGCCGGCGTCTCCGTCTTGCCGCCAAGAATGGTCAGGCCGCTGGTATCGGTCATGGTGGGTTCCTACGGGTTGAAGTGGCCCCAGATCGTCCAAAGGCCGATGGCAACGAAGCCGACACCGGCAAGCAGTTTGAGCGGGACCATGGTCAAATAGCGTTCCGCCGTCGTCCCCAGCACAACCGCCAGCGCCGTCGAGGCGACCAGCGCGCCGGCAGCCGCAACGAACACCAACAACGGCTTGGTGTCGCGTTCGGCGGCGAACAGGACGGTCGCAAGCTGGGTCTTGTCGCCAAGCTCGGCAAGGAACACCGTCGCAAAAATTACCCACAGCTGACTCATGGCTGAACCTTCCGAATACGTTAACGATGGCCTTGTTGTGCCGGCGTCCCGCGCCGCCGCTAGGCCGGTTTCTCGCCCTCGACCGTCGTGCGGTGCATGTGACGAATGTGGTGCGCATCGAACGGCGTGGCGTGGTGCAGGATGCTGCGGTTGTCCCACATCACCAGATCGCCGACCTGCCAGCGGTGGCGATAGGTAAAGGCGTCCTGCGCCCAGTGTTCCCGTAGGAAGCCGAGAATGGCGTCGGACTCGGCGTCGCCGACACCCAGGATCTTGAGCACGAAGACCCCGGCATAGAGCGCCTTGCGCCCGGTCCTGGGGTGGGTGCGGATCAGCGGGTGTTCGACGCCTTTGACGCTGGCCAATTGTGCGTCGGTGAACTTGGGCGCGGTGGTCTTGTTGAGGCCGTGCAGCGCGCTGAGTTTGCCAAGCCGCGTCTTCCAGTCGTCCGGCAGAGCGTCGTAGGCCGCGAACTGGCTCGCAAACAAGGTGTCGCCGCCTTCGGGCGGAATTTCCACCGCGTAGAGAAACGATCCCATGCTGGGGATTTCGGTGAAGGACACATCGGTGTGCCAATAGCGCCCGGCCTCGACCAGACCCAGCGGCTTGCCGTCGGCATCGGTTTTGTTCGACAGCAGCAGGATCTCGGGATGGCCGGCCAACTGATACTGGTCGAGGATATGAACCTCTAGCGGGCCGAAGCGGCGCGAAAACGCGATGTGCCGTTCGGGCGGCAGGTCTTGGCCGCGAAACACCAGCACGGAATTCTGGTAGAACGCGTCTTCCAGGGCGGCGAAGGTCGCGTCGTCCAGGGGCTGCGATAGGTCGATGCCGCCGATTTCGGCGCCGACATGCGCGTGAAGTTTGGTAATGGTCAACGTCATGCCGCATCATCCGGTATGGCAGGCGGCGCGCGCAAGGGGATGCCGCAAACAGGGGAACGGAACATGGACCTAGGACTGAAGAACAAGATCGCGATCGTGACGGGCGCGTCGAAGGGCATCGGCGCGGCCTGCGCCGAGATTTTGGCGGCCGAGGGCGCCAAGGTCGTGTTGGTCGCGCGCACGCCGCGCTACCTCGATGCCTTGGCCAAGCGCCTGTCGAAACGCTACCGCACCGAGGTCGGCTTCATCGCCGCCGACATGGGCGCGCGCGGCAGTGCCGACCATGTTGCCAAGGAAACGCTGCGCGCCTTTGGCCGGATCGATATCCTGATCAACTCCGCAGGGTCGTCCCAGGGCGGGCTGTTCTGGGATGTTACCGACGACACCTGGGATGCTGCGCTGCAGCTCAAGTTCCTCGGCGCGGTGCGCATGGTGCGCGCGGTACTCCCCGCCATGCGCCGTCAGAAATATGGCCGTATCGTCAATGTCGCGGGCAACACCGGGCGCCAGCCGCACCCGCGCCTGCTGCCGGGCTCCACCACCAACGCGGCGCTGCTGTCCTTCACCAAGGGCCTGTCCGAGGAGATCATGAAAGACGGCGTATTCATCAACGCGTTGCAGCCCGGCCCGACCCAGACCGAACACTGGGGCAAACTGATGACCAACCTGTCGCGCGGTACCGGCTTCACGCCCAAGGCGTTCGAGAAAGAGTTCATGAAGGAAATCCCGATGCGCCGCGTCGCCGCCGCGATCGAAATGGCCCGCCCGGTGATCTTCATGGCCAGCGACCTCGCCAGCTACATGACGGGGCGCTCGATCATCGTGGACGGTGGGTGGACGAAGGATCTGGCGTGAGGCGCGAAATGCGCGCCTGATCCTGCCATAATCGCCGGCATGGATGGGGAAACCGTCACGCTGCTCCGCAATGGCCGCCTGTCGATGCGCAAGGTGGTGGCGCACGCGCTGGGCATGCTGGTCCGCAACGCCGGGCCGATCCTGCTCGCGATGATCGGGCCTGTGGTGGCGATGACGCTGGCGCGGGAAATCATGCTCGGACCGGTCGACCCGTTGTTTGTGCAGTTTGGCGGCCTCGTGGCTTTCGTTGTTTGGTACGTGCTTTGGATCGGATTCGCCTCTGTCCTGCACACCCGTTTTCTTGACCAAAGAAATAGCCCGCCGCCCTGGCGCACGATGATTTGGTCGCGAGCACAGATGAGCTTTCTGTTTGGCATCGTCAGGGTTACGGGTTTGCTAATCGTGGTGGGTTATGTGTTTGCGATTCCGGTCGCAGTGGCAGGCCAAATTTCACCCATTGTTGGCGAAGTGGCGGAATGGATCATGCTGCTCGTCGCCATGGTCATCTGGGCGGGGGTTGCCCTGGTGTTCCCAGCGGCTGCTGTCGGGCGTCCGTTAGCTCTGCGAGACAGTTGGGAATTGACAGAACCTTCGCGGGTGCGAGTGGTGATCCTGGTCGGGCCGCTCAGCGTCTTTGCGTGGACTTTCCTACCAGTAGCCCTCGTGCTGCCGTTTACGCCTAGCATCGTGTCGGCTCCGGCGTGGCAATTGAACCTGATATCCGCAGTCCTGATGTTTGCGGGCGCCGCTATTGTCGCCGCCGTGCTCTCGGCAACCTATCGCGGGTTGGTGGAAATGCGCCCGGCGGACGTGCGCGACACCTATATTCCGCAAGATCAAGCACCCGAGGCCGACACGCCCTAGGGCGGTGACGGCGTGCCCGCCGCGGCCTAGGCTTGGGCCCGCCGCGGGCACAGACAGCGACCGGTGCGTTTGGCTCCGGCTATGGAACGTTCCTTTCGTGTCCCGATGCAGGGTGGTCGGAAGGAGCCCTATGCCTTCGGATACGCCGCGATGTCTTCCTTGCTCAATCGGAACGCCAGCGACGGGCGGCTAACGATGCCGTCGTACCAGGCGCCCAGCACGGGGAACTCCTTCTTCCAATCCCACGCGCCGTCGCCATCGACCAGCTTGCAGTCGGTGATCGGGTTGCGCAGGCTCAGGTAAGATAGGCTGCCCGCCGTGGTGACATGGGCGATGTGGAATCGCTTCGGGTCCTTTTGCCATTCCTTGGCGTCTTCGTTGAGCAGCTTGAGCGCCAGCATGATCTTGCGCCGTTCGCGCAGCATGTACTCTTTGTTCCACACCGCTTTGTCGCGCCAGCTTTCGACCCGGATCAGGGTCGTCGCGTCGAACACGCCGTCCGAGGTGATCATTTGGCGCCGCACGTCCCACTGGGTGTCGTCCTTGGGGAATAGGGGTGCCTTCTTGTTGAACGTATCCAGGTATTCGCAAATCAGCAGCCCGCCGAACAGCGGCTTGCCGTTGTCCATCACGAAGGACGGCACCTTGCCCAGCGGGTTGTACTTCCAGATTTCGGTGTCCTCGTCGAAGGGCACCTGGCGTTCCATGTGCAATTTGTCCAGCACGCCGGCTTCATGGGCGGTGACGAGGACCTTGTGGATGTAGTCGGGATTGGGGGTGAAGACGAGTTTCATGCTGGGTCGCTCCCTTGCGGTGTCGCGCGCGCGGTCTTGGCCGCGCCGCGCAGAAAAAGACGTGGTTAGAGTTTGCTGAGGTCGGGCGTGCCGGCTTCGGGCACCAGAATGCGCACGTCCTGTTCCACGATATATTCGCGGGCCTTTTTGACGTAGGCCAGGAAGGTCGGGTCGGCGGCGCATTCGGCCCGGCGGCGCTGGCGTTCCTCAAGGTTGGCATAACCCCACATGTGGATGATCTGGTTCGGGTTGCCGATTTCCTGGCGGAACATGCCGATGAAGTTGCCCAGGATGCGCTTTTGCACATCGCGGCCCTCTTCGTCGAACAGCTTGAGGAACAGCGGCACGGTGCCGGTTTTCAGCGTATAGGCGCGGTAGTCGATGATCATGTGCATCCTCCCCGGATCGGCGCATTGTCGTTGGCCGCATAATCTAAGGGACGGATGGCGCCGGCGCGATACCTTTGGCGGCGCTGTCCGCCCGGCGAAAAAAAGACGCCGTGCGGCAGGCCGCACGGCGCAAGGTAACCCGAACAGGGAGGTAATGCCGCGGGGTTTAGGCGGCTTCGGGGTTCAGTTCTTTGGTGTAGAGAGTCGCGCCGTCGAGATCCTTGAGGTCGACGGTCATGATCCGGCTGCGGGCGTCAATGCGGACCTGACCGAAGAACTGCATCCCGTCGGAGGGCGGCAGGTTGAACTGTCCGGCGGGCGGTGCCTTCACATACATCACCTGCGGTCCGAACGTATTGTCGAGATCGTTGGGTCCGAAGGTGCCGGCGTTGAGCGGACCGGACACGAACTCCCAGAACGGTTTGAATTCCTGAAACTGCGCTTGGTTGGGATCGTAGAAGTGCGCTGCGGTGTAATGCACGTCCGCCGTCAACCAAACGACGTTCTGGATGTCGGCCGTCTTGATGAAGCTGAGGACATCGGCAATATCGAACTCGCGACCGCGTACCGGGCCGTTCCCGTTGGCCCCGTTCTCGAAAGTATCCTTGGTTTGGAAGTTGTCGTAGACGACGAGCCCGATGGGCATGTCCGACGCGATGACCTTCCACACGGCATTGGACGTGAACAGTTCCTGCTTCAACCAGCGGATCTGTTCATGGCCAAGAAATTCTGTCGCGGCGCTGCGTTCGCTCTGGTTGTTGGCGCCGTTTGCGGCCCGGTAGGTGCGCATGTCCAAGAAAAATACATCGAGCAACGGCCCATAAGAGATCTTGCGATAGACCCGTTCTGGATCGCGCGGGTGCTGGCGCAGCGGCATGTATTCCATGAACGCGCGGTTGGCGCGTGCCGCCAACAGCGCCGCACTCTTGACGGAATAGCGATCGTCGCTCGCGAGCACCTCGGTCGGGTACCAGTTGTTGACGGTCTCATGGTCGTCCCACTGGGCAAGCATCGGCACTTCGGCGTTGAAGCGGCGGAGGTTTTCATCCATCAAATTGTAGCGGTAGTTGGCGCGGAACTCGTTGAGCGTCTCTGCGACTTTCAACTTCTCCTCGATAACGACGTTCTTCCACATCTGTCCGTTCGGCATCTTTGCTTCGGCCGCGATCGGTCCGTCCGCATAAACGGTGTCGCCCGAATGGATGAAGAAATCGGGTTGGACGCGGCGCATCGCTTCATAAATTTTCATGCCGCCCCATTCGGTGTTGATGCCCCAACCCTGACCGGCGGTGTCGCCAGACCATACGAACGAGACGTCTTGAAAACCGGCGGGTGGCGTGTTGAAGCGACCGATCAAGGGTTCGCTCAGGACGTTTACGTCGTCGAGATTCTGGAATTGGGCGCGGTAGAATATCCGCTGACCTTGCGGCAAACCTACCAGGTCGATCTTGGCGCAGAAATCGTTGCTGGCGAGGGCGGCGGGCCCGACCACACGCCGGGCCTCGGCGAAGGATTCCGTCGTCGACCAATCGACGATGAGGCGCGCCGCGCGGTCGGCACGGCTCCAAATTATCGCCCGGTCGGCGCTGACGTCGCCGGTCTGAAGGCCGCTCGGCATCAGAGGCCGGCCGGCTGCAGCAGTGGCGAGGGCAGGCGCGCCCGTCAAGAACCCTAGCCCAGTACCGCTGGCGGCGGCGAGAACGCCCCCGGTCGCTAGCGATTGTTTGAGAAAGCGGCGGCGGCTTGGCCGGATCGTCATCGTCCCTACTCCTCGGGTGGCAGCGGCTGAATGGCCGGATGTTTAGGCCTGTCCGGTGACTCCCGGATGACCGCGTTATGAACCGGGCGTTAAATCGATTGCCGGCAGGACGATGACGCCTCGGTCGTTCGTGCTAATCTCGGCGCAGCGCCGAGCGCGAAACGAAACTTGGGAGGAGGCCTGCATGGCGAAGGAAATTCTGGTGGCTTACGGTGTCGATGTCGATGCGGTGGCCGGGTGGTTGGGGTCGTACGGCGGTGAGGATTCGCCCGACGATATTTCCCGTGGCATGTTTTCAGGTGAGGTCGGAAGCCCGCGTCTGCTGGACCTGTTCGACCGCTGGGGCATCAAGACGACGTGGTTTATCCCCGGTCACTCG
>CAYGKG010000009.1:0-52298 GCA_964350495.1 uncultured Alphaproteobacteria bacterium | reverse complement strand
TTGATCTTGTCCCAGTTCTTCAGTCGTTTGGTGTCGATCGGTTGGGTGTTGCCGACCGGCGAGAGCCGCCGGAACGTGTTGAACGTCGGCTCCGCGATGTCGAACGAACCCGGCTGCGTGATGATGCGGTTTGTGATCGCATCGAAGTCGAGTGCAGTGGTTTCGATCTTGAAGCCAAGATCTTCACTTGCTTGTTTCGCCCAAGGTTCGACGTGGGTCACGGCCGAACCAATGGACCGTAGCGTCACGTCCTTCAGATTTTGCGCCCAGATCGTCGGGAAGCCGCTAACGGCACCCGAGCCAACTGCAACGCCAGCGGCGGCCGCTGTGCCCTTGAGCACTGTACGGCGGCTGATGTTTTGCTTGCTCATGCTAAAAATTACCTCACCTGTTTAGTGGTCCTCGAGGAGCGCTGCGCGACCATCTGGTACCTTGAGTCGCACAGGCAGCGGTGCCGGAGAACTTTACGGGGCACCACATGCGGCTATTTATAGCATTCTTTCACTCCACAGCCACAGGGCCGATTTCTTGAAATCGCAGGGCACAATTTCTAGTGATGCGACCGCGATAATGGCACCTTGTCGGGAACAACCGACGGCACCAGACTGTTCGGTATAGGGGCCGAAAAGGGGAGATATCATTGAAGTTACCAGTATCCGCCGCAGCAATGCTGCTGCTGGGGCTCGTCGCATCGACATCCCCACCCGCCCGCGCGGATACCGGTGCGGTCGAGCCGACCATTCCGAACGGCGCAGATATCGCGGGTTGGCGGGGCCTCACCTGGGGAACGCCGGTCGGACGCGCCGAAGCGATCTTCGGCGACCGCCCGCTCGATCATCAGGAGGCCATCGAGGTCGGCGGCTGCTATTTTACCCGCGCCCTGCCTGTGCAACTTGAGGGCGAAGCTTGGCAAGCATGGTTGTGCGAAGATCGCGAGAGCGGCGCCGTGATCGGCGTCAGCTTGGAGAAAGGCTTTCAAGGTCTATTCTTCGACGACTCGCGAAAGACCGACCTGTTCGAGTCGTTCCTCGCCGAGTTCACCGCACAATACGGGCCGGCTCATTTGTTCTGGCAGCATTGTCACAACGCACGCTGGAACGCGACCGTCCAATACAAATGGTTCTTTCCGACGACGACCGTATCGCTGCTCCTGCGCGACGTCGCCGACGGTTGGGTGTCCGTCCGATTCGAACAGCCGAGCGACCGCCCGGACTTCGGTCCTGGGGTATGCGTTAGCCGGCCGGTTGACCTGCGCGGATAGGCAGCCCCCCGCGCCCGGTTGTCGGCGTCCGCAAGAGCAGGCAATCTCTTCCTCTTCAAGGGAGGATTATTCATGGCAGCGAAGAAAAGAGTCGTCGTATTGGTTCCGTTCGCGTTCGACGAAAACGGTTTGTCGAAGCGGCGCGCGCAACAGAACTCCGTGGTCCTCGGCCCGGATATCGAATTCGACTATCGACCGGTGAAGGCCGGTCCGGCGCTCTACGACAGCTATCACGACGCCGTACTGGCCGACATGTCGATGTTCGAAGCGGGGCTAACCGCCCAAGAAGACGGCTATGACGCCGTCTGCATCGATACCATGAGCGATTCCGGTCAGAACGCGCTGCGCAGCGTGCTCGACATTCCGGTGATTTCGCCGGGCAAAGCGTCCTACCTGATGTGTCTTCTGCTCGGCACCAACTTCGGCGTCCTAACCCAATGGGATCCGTGGAAAGCGCTCTACAAAAAGACCGTGCGGGAATACGGGTTAGACCATCTGTGCGCCGGAATTCGGTCGCCCAACATCATGCCGGACCCGGAGAACCTGTTGGGCGGCAAGGAGGAGGACGTCTTTCCGAAACTCCTCGCGGCCGGGATGCAACTGGTCGAGGAAGACGGTGCCGAAGCGATTTGCCTGGGCTCGACCACAATGCATGAGTCGCACGCCTATTTGGCGGAACACATGCCGGTGCCGGTGATCAACCCAGGGCCCCTCACCTACAAACTTGCCGAAGCGTTGCTGGGGTTGAATTTGACCCATAGCCGCAAAGCCTATCCGCGCCCGACGGTCACCAAATACAACCTGACCCATGCGATGATGGACGGCGGCGCAGGCTACAAAGGCGACGATTAGGCCTTTCCGCCACCGCTATCGAGTGCGCCAATCGCCGGCGCGCTCGACGGCGGCAGCGAGGCGCAGCAGGGTCGCTTCCTCGAAGTGGCGCCCCATGAACTGAAGGCCGATCGGGAGGCCGTCGGCCATCGCGCACGGAACGGATATCGCCGGATGTCCGGTGACGTTCGCTTGGCAGACATTGCCGATCATGTTGAGGGCAACCGTCATCCGCTCCGGTATCGGCGCGTCGGCGGCGGGCATAAGTGGGGCCCGAAACGGCAGGGTCGGCATCACCAGGGCGTCGCACTGGGCAAGCGCCCGGTCGTAGGCCGCGCGCATCGCCGGCCGCAGGTTCTGTGCCTTGGCGTAATAGTGCCCGTGGTAGTGGCGGTGCATGTGTTCGCCGACCAGAAGAATGGTCTTGATCGGCGGCGGCAAGTCCGCCGCCTGTTGCCGCCAGCCCCGCGCGAAGGTGTCCTGAAGACGCGTATCGTAAAAACCCTGCCAACCGTGGCCCGTGGCATTGCCGCGCAGCATGGTCGCGCACACGCCTTCCTCAAGTAGCGCCACCAGGACGTGCGCGGTGTCGACATGCTCGGGCACCGAGACCTCGACGACCTTGGCGCCTGCCCTTTCGAGCGTGGCGACGGTTTCGCGCACCCGATCATCGACCACCGGGTCACTCGCACCGAATCCGAGGGTCGGCCATTCCGCGTGACCGAACCCCTCCTTGAGGACGCCGATCGTCAGCCCGTCGAGGTCTTGCCCAACCGCCGCGACATAGTCGCCGACGCAATCGGCAGGGAGGCCGGTAGCGCGCGGATCGAGGGGATCCGGCCCCGCGATCGCGGCAAGCAACTTGGCGCAGTTGGCCACGGTATCGCTCATCGGGCCCACGTGGTCGAGCGACGTTTCCATTCCCATACACCCGGTGTAGGGCACGAGACCGAACGTCGCCTTCATCCCCACGGTGCCGCACCAAGCGGCGGGAATCCGGATCGACCCACCCTGGTCGCCACCGAGCGCCATGCGGATGTCGCCCGCGGCAATTGCCGCACCTGACCCACAGGACGATCCGCCCGGCGAGCGAGCCGGGTCGTGGGGATTGCGAACGGTGCCAAAGGGATGGTCGTGGCCACCGGCAACCCCGC
This sequence comes from uncultured Alphaproteobacteria bacterium, assembly GCA_964350495.1. Lineage (GTDB taxonomy): Bacteria > Pseudomonadota > Alphaproteobacteria > SHVP01 > SHVP01 > CALJDF01. The sequence goes on along the minus strand of CAYGKG010000009.1, from coordinate 49,052 downwards.
AAAGGTCGGACGCGGTGGTCTTGCCGGCGATAGTCGCGCCGGCATCGAGCAGGCGCGCGATCACGGTCGCGTCGATATCGGGGACAAAGCCGTCGAGGGTGCGCGAGCCATTGGCCATCGGCACACCGGCGACCGCGATGGAGTCCTTCACCCCAACGGCCTCGCCGGCCAGGGGACCATCCGGGTTTCCCTTAATCTCGGTACGCCAGTACCAGGCATTGTAAGGGTTTTCGTCGGGTCCCGGCCGATGCCCTGGCGTCCGCGGCCAAGCCACGGGCGGTCGCGGCTCAGCCAAACGATCCAATACCTGGTAGGTGCGAAACGCCCCCGCCATGACCGCCTGATATGACGACGCTTCCTCCGCACTCAGGTTGAGACCGAATTCGTCCGATAGCGTGAAAATCTCTTCGATGCTGGGCGGGCGGGGACCGACGGCAGTCATGGGCTGCGCTCCTTGCTAAAGTGTCATGGCGTTACACTGTCTGGGCGCGACCGTATCAACGCCGCGCACTAGAAGGCCAGTATTGCATGCCGGAGAAACAATCATGAACGCCCCCTACCCTCGCGACCTCGTCGGATACGGCGCGAAGATACCCCAGGTGACGTGGCCCAACGGCGCGCGGATCGCCGTGAGTTTCGTGCTCAATTACGAGGAAGGCGGCGAACGTACGATCCTCGACGGCGATACGGAATCGGAGTCCTATCTTGCGGAAATGTACGGCCTGCCCGCGCTCGTCGGCCGACGCAATCGATTCGTCGAGGACATCTTCGAGTACGGTAGCCGCGCCGGGTTCTGGCGGATCATGCGCCTGTTCGCCGAACGCAACATTCCGTTCACGTCGTGGGCCGTCGGCCTCGCGTTAAAGCGCAACCCCGACGCTGCCGCCGCAATGGTCGAAGCAGGCCACGAGGTTGCGAGCCATCACTGGCGTTGGTTCGACTATGCCAACGTGCCCAAGGAGGTCGAACGCGAACACATTCAGCTGACGATCGACACCATCAAGGAATTGTGCGGCCAGCGCCCGCTAGGTTGGTACACCGGTCGCTATAGCGAGAACACGCTGCCCCTCCTCATGGAGGAAGGCGGCACGGTTTACGCCTCGGAGTTCTACAACGACGACTTGCCGTATTGGATCGCGGTTGACGGGAAACCGCTGTTGATCGTGCCCTACGCCCTCGACACCAACGACTTCAAGTTCGCGCTCGCGCCCGGGTGGATGTCAGGCGACGATTTCACCCACTATCTGAAAGCGGCGTTCGACCATTTGTACCGGGAGGGCGAAACCGCCCCGAAGATGATGTCGATCGGTCTGCATTGCCGTCTCAGCGGTAGGCCCGGACGGGCCGAGGCTTTGGCGAAGTTCATGGACTACGTGCTCGAACACGAAGGCGTATGGATTGCAAAGAGGATCGAGATCGCGCGCCACTGGATGACGCATCACGCGGCGCCGGTCTGACTACCAGTCCATCACCGGGGCGGGCATGTCCGGCTCCAGCGCTTCCAATGCGACGCCCAGCGCGAGCAACGCGTCGTCCTTGCCGACCGGCGCATCCAGCGTGAAGCCGACAGGCAGTCCCCGGGACGAAAGGCCCGAGGGCATGCTGAGGCTGGGAATGCCCGCGTTGCTTGCCGGCCCCGTGTTGCGGTCGAACAAGGTGATGGCAGGCACCGTATCGCCGCCCTGAAGCGCGCCGGATTGCTCTTGGTCGATCAGTACGGGCAACACCGGCACCGTCGGGTAAATCACCGCGTCGAGCCGGTGTTCGGCGAAATAGGCCCCATAGATCTTTTGCAAGTGCGGTCGGTGAACGGTCATCGCGTCGCGGTAGGCCGCTTCCGTGATCGCCCCTGCGCCCAGCAACGGTTCGAGGATCTCGCGCACGTCGGGGCTGCCGACTTCGGCGACGACGGCGGCAATATCCAGCCCGGAATCGCCAGCCGCGAGGTAGGCGTTCAAATCGCCCACGGCCTCGTAAAGCAAGACCGGGAAGTTGCCCGCTTTGTGAACTTTCTCGACGTTCGGAATGTCGGTCTCGACAAGCGTGACACCGTAGGACGCGAAGCGCTCGAGAACGGCCTCGATCCCAGCCTCGACCTCGGGGTCCAGCGCGTCGAAGAAGTACCCGCGCGGCACGCCGATGCGAATTCCGTTTAGGGACTGCACCACCATCGCGTGCGCAGTCGCGCCGGCAAGGACGCCGTCAAGGATCCGCAGATCGGCGACCTTGCGGGCCATCGGCCCTGCAGTGTCGCGCGAGTGCGAGATCGGCACGATGCCACCGGCCGGATAACGGTCGGTGGTCGGACGAAATCCGGCGACGCCACAGAACCCTGCGGGAATCCGAACGGACCCACCGGTATCGCTCCCAATGCCTGCGGGCGCCATGCGCGCGCCAACGGCGGCGGCGGTACCGCCGCTGCTGCCGCCCGCGACCCGATCCGGATCGTAGGGATTGCGAGCGGCACCGAAACTCCCGTTATTCGAGGTACAGCCGAAGGCAAGTTCATGGAGGTTCGCCTTGCCGAAGAAAACCGCACCGGCATCGAGCAGCCGTTGGGCGACTGGGGCTGTTCGCCGCGCCACGTTGTGGCGCAGGGCGTTTGTGCCCCCGGTTGTCACTTGGCCGGCAACGTCAATGTTGTCTTTCAGAATGACGGGCGCCCCGAGTAGCGGCGCTTTGTCGCCCGCGGCGCGGCGCGCGTCGGCTTCGCGAGCGCCGGCAAGGATGCGGTCTTCGTCAAATGCGATGAAGGCGTTGATGTCGGCGTAGCGGGCCGCCTGGGCAATCAACGCGCGCGTCAACTCCTCGGCACTAAACGACCGCGCCTCTAGACCGCTCAGAACATCCTTGAGCGTCAGATCGTGGAGCGCCATCCGGCCTTCCCGCGTGAACTATTGGCGGGTGTCTAGTGGGACAGCAAATGGCTGTCTTCGGTCTTCCAATGGGCGGTAACGGGATCGCCGAAGTCGACCGATTGCTGGAAGAATTCTTCCTCGGACTCGTTGGCGACAATGTGTTCGCCGTTGTCCTTGCGCACCATCGTTACTTTGACCCAGTTGCCCTGGTATTCGATGCCATGGACGGTGCCGGTCACCGTGTTGTTTTCTCCGGTCGAATCGTGACCGCGGGTCATATGGAGCCTGTCGCGGCGGATCGAGAATCCGACATTGGCGCCGGTCGTCAGCGTCCCTTTGGGGACCACGAATTTTTCGCCGCTAGCACCGGTTAGGTGCGCTTTGTCGCCATCGAGGCCCGAAACTGCGCCCCTGAAGACGTTCCAACCGCCCATAAATTCGGCGACATAGGCCGAAACCGGTTGGTTGAAGATCTCGCGTGCGCTGCCCGCCTGATCGATCCGTCCTTGGTCCATGACGACAATGACGTCCGCCAGTGCCAGCGCCTCGGGCTGGGTGTGAGTCACGTGGATGAACGTGATGCCGATTTCCTTTTGGAGGCGGCGCAACTCTTCACGCATTTGCAGCCGGAGGAATTCGTCAAGCGCCGATAGCGGTTCGTCGAGCAACAGCACCTTGGGGTTGGTGATCAACGAGCGCGCGAGCGCGACACGCTGCTGCTGGCCGCCCGACAACTGCGCCGGCACACGATCGGCCAGATGGGTCATTTGAACGGTGTCGAGGACTTCCATCGCTTTCTTACGACGCTCGGTCTTTCCCACGCCCTTGACCTTGAGGCTGAAGGAAACGTTGTCCGCCACCGACAGATGGGGGAACAGCGCGTAGCTCTGAAACATCATCGATGTCCCGCGCTGGACAGGCGTCATTCCCTCGACCGCCTGACCGCCGATCATCACGTTACCGCTGGTCGGATGTTCGTGGCCGGCGATCATGCGCAAGATGGTCGTCTTGCCGCAGCCCGACGGGCCGATCACGCAGCAATAGGCACCATCGGGGATGGTCAAGTTGATCCCATCGACCGCGCGCGTCTCACCGAAGTGTTTGGCGAGATTCACCAGTTGAACTTCACCTCTACCCTGGCTGCTCATCAACGCACCCTTTTTGCTGCTCGCCGCGGGGCGGCGATAACTCGTTGTGTTGTTTGACGCCTGAGCCCTTCGAAAGCTCCGGCGCAGCGAGCGCGAAAACTAGGTTGCGCCCTAAACCAAGTCAACCCGCATGGCACCCCGAGCCGCCGCCATTTCCCACGGTTTCGCGGTGCGCGCACGCCGCACAAATTGACCTCTGCCGTTTGACAAGGTGGGGCCGCCCGAAGAGAGTCCGGCCAAATACGGCACCGACGACAACCCCTGGACGGAGCACCCATGATTCAAGAGCTGAAGACCGGAAAAACCGAGGAAGAACGGGAGGAAGCCGATCAAAAGGTGCGGCAGACGGTCGAGGGGATCATTGCCGATGTGAAGGCCCGCGGCGACACCGCCGTTCGCGCGCTGTCGGAAAAGTTCGACAAATGGGCGCCCGAGTCGTTCCGGTTGAGCGCGGATCAGATCGCCGAGGTGGTCGCATCGGTGTCGCCCCAGACCATCGAAGACATCAAGTTTGCCCAGGTCCAGATCCGCAATTTCGCCCAAAAACAGCGCGAGTCGATGCATGACGTCGAGGTCGAAACCCTGCCGGGCATCGTCTTGGGGCACAAGAACCTGCCGATCGATTCGGTGGGGTGCTACGTCCCCGGCGGCCGTTACCCGATGGTGGCATCGGCCCATATGAGCGTCCTGACCGCGAAGGTTGCCGGCGTCCGCCGCGTGGTGGCCTGTACGCCGCCGATCAACGGCAAACTGCCGGCCGAAACGATTACCGCGATGCATTTCGCCGGTGCGGACGAGATCTACATCCTGGGCGGCGTTCAGGCCATTGCCGGGATGGCAATCGGCACCGAGACGATTGCCCCGGTCGACATGCTGGTCGGCCCCGGTAACGCTTACGTTGCCGAAGCCAAACGCCAGCTGTTCGGCCGCGTCGGGATCGACCTGCTGGCCGGACCGACCGAAACCCTAATCATTGCCGATGAGACCGCGGACGCGGAAATGTGTGCGACCGACCTTTTGGGCCAAGCCGAGCACGGACCGAATTCACCGGCCTATTTGTTGACGACATCGCGGGCGCTCGCCGAGGCCGTGCCCGGCGAGATCGCGCGCCAGCTCGAAACGCTGGAGACCGCCGACGTCGCCAGCGTGGCCTGGCAGGAATACGGCCGAATCATTCTGTGCGACACCGTCGATGAGATGGTTCAGGCCGCCGACGAGATCGCCTCGGAACACGTCCAGGTACTGACCGCCGACCCGCAATATTTTTTGGACAACATGAAGAACTACGGCGCGTTGTTCCTCGGCAAGGAAACCAACGTGGCCTACGGCGACAAAGTCATCGGTACCAATCACACCCTGCCGACGCGCAAGGCCGCCCGCTACACCGGCGGCCTCTGGGTTGGCAAATTCATCAAGACCGTGACCTACCAACGGTGCACCGAAGAAGCGAGCGCGATGATCGGCGAATACTGCTCGCGCCTGTGCGCGATCGAGAATTTTGCCGGGCACAAAGCACAAGCCGACCTTCGCGTGACCCGCTACGGCAAGCAGGCAGCGGAGTAGTGTCTCCTTTCTTGTGCAGCTTCGGCAGCAAATGAGCGCTACTCTCAAGGGACAAATTGCCCTCGTCACGGGCGGCAGCCGCGGCATCGGCGCCGCTACAGCCGTTGCGCTGGCGGCAGCCGGCGCGCGCGTCGTCGTCACCCACCGCGACAGTGCCGCGGCCGCCGACAAGGTTGCCGCCGCGTTGCCCGGCGACGGCCACCGGGCGATCCAGGCGTCGGTCACCGACAGCGACTCGCTCGCTGCGTTGGCGGTGGACATTGCCGCCACGGAAGGTCGCCTAGATATCTTGGTGAACAACGCCGGATGGTCGCGCGTCATTGCCCACAGCGATCTCGGGGCGCTCGACGACGAGACCTTCGATCACATCATGAAGACCAACGTGCGCGGCGCCTTCGCGTGCGTCCGCGCGGTCGGCGACCTATTGGCCGCGGACGACGGCGGCGTCATCGTCAACCTATCGTCGGTCGCGGCGCAGATTCATTTCGGATCGAACATCGCCTATTGCGCCTCGAAGGCCGCCATCGAGTCGATGACCATGACGTTAGCCCGCGCGCTCGCGCCGAAGGTGCGCGTGGTCGCGGTTGCGCCTGGGGTTGTCGACACCGATTTCACCCGCGCCTGGGACCCGGCGGTCCGAGAAGCGCAAATCGCAGCGACGCCACTGGGCCGCTTCGCCACACCGGAAGAGGTCGGCGCGGCGATCCTTGCCGCGATCATCCACTTCCCCCACACCACCGGTGCGGTCTTTCCGATCGACGGGGGACGGCCGCTCGGGACCTAGTCCCCCAATCGTTCGGCGACATCCTTTTTGTGCTTGGCGAGCGCCATCAGACGCCGGTCGCGCCACTGCTGGCGCTCGACGTGCTTGTCCATCGGCAAGGTCGCGCGGCGATCCTTGGCCGCCGGGCCGAATAACTTGTCGTCCCACGGCCGAGCCTCGGCTTCCTTGGCGACCTGATGGTAGATCGGACCGTAACGGGTTGAGTAATCGGGAACGCCGCCCGGCGCGTTGAGGTCGATCGTCTCCATCGGCCCCATGAAGGACCAGCGTAGGCCGAGCCCGTACTTCACCGTCTTGTCGAGATCTTCGGTGGTCACATAGCCGTCGGCAATCAGGCGCATCGCCTCGTTGAGCAACGCGCCCTGGAGGCGGTTGAGGATGAATCCGTCGATTTCCCGTTGCACCGTAATGGGTTGCTGGCCAACCGCTGTCATCAATTGCCGCACCTTCTCCACCGCGCCCGGGTCGGTCCACGGCGCCGGCGCCAGTTCGACCAGCGGCACGACGCTCGGTGGATTGACCGGATGGGCGACGAGGCAACGTCCGCGCCCCTTGAGGTGTTCGCTGAACTGGGACGCGCGAATGCCGGATGTCGAGCTTCCGAAGATCGTTTCGGGGGGCGCCGCCTCGTCCATCGCACTAAACAACGCGCGCTTGATGTCGAGCGTTTCCGGCGCGTTTTCCTGGGCGTATGTAGCGCCCGCGAGCGCCGGGCCTAGGTTGGTCGTCGCAGTAATCCGTCCGACAATGGTCTGTGCGTCTTCGTCGACCAGTCCTTCGCGATGCAGGTCGTTGGCTGCACCGGCAATCAAAACCAAAGCGTTCTCCAGCGCGTTGGCATCGGTGTCGTAGAGCGCAACCGACCGTCCCGCGCGGGCAAAGACGATGGCCCACGCGCGCCCGACCATGCCCGCGCCAATCACAGCGATTTTTTCCATATGTTCCCTCGCAGCGGCGTTACCGCAATTCCGTGTCCTCGACTGTTAGTATCTAGCATACAGAAATCGAGGAGTGCCGATGACCTATGCCATCACCGTCCTTTACGGATCGGTCCGCCGAGACCGCCAGGGAATCCGGGCCGCGCGATTCGTTGAGCAACAGATCGAGTCGCGTGGGCATACGCCGACCCTGATCGACGCCCTCGCGGTCGAACTGCCGCTCCTCGACAGAATGTACAAGGAGTACGACGCCGGGCAAGCGCCGGCCAACCTCGAATCGATGGCGCGCGTTCTGAAGGCGTCGGACGGTTTTATTGTGGTCAGCGGCGAGTACAACCACGGCATTCCACCGGCGCTCAAAAACATGCTGGATCATTTTCTCGAAGAGTGGTTTTGGCGACCCTCGGCCATTGTGTCCTACTCGCAAGGATCGTACGGGGGCGTCCGGGCCGCCATGCAACTGCGCATGACCCTGGCCGAACTCGGTATGCCGTCGATCTCGTCCTTGCTCGCGGTGCCGCGGGTCGACAAGGCCTTCGCCGAAGACGGCACACCGACCGACGATGCGTGGCTTCGTCGCGCTGCGAAGTTCCTCGACGAATTCGAGTGGCATGTGGCCGCGCAAAAGGCGCAACGTGCGCTTGGAACGCCCTACTGAGGAGCCGACATGCCAGACCGAATGGGATACCGCGCGAAATGGGGTCTGATTGTGCCCGAGCGCAACACCGTGTGCGAAAGCGAGATGCACGCCGCGGTACCGGTCGGAATCACGATCAATACGGCGCGGATCCACCGCGACGATGCGCCAACCTGGTCGACCGATGCCGAGTTCAAGCAGATGGCGCAGGGCATTCGGTCCGGCGAACCCGGCGCCCTCGCCCGCTTGATGCCGGGCGACCTCGACTATTATATCGTCGGCGACGGTGGCTTCACCATCGGGCGGGACGAACACGAAACGATCGCGGCCGGCTACGAGACGTTGACCGGCAAGCCCGTCGCAACCTCGGCACGCGCGTTCCTGAAGGCGCTCGACGTCATGGGCATCCGCCGGCTTGCCGTGCTCACCCCGCGGCTCCCCGCCAGCGGTTTGGTGTCGGGCGGTTTGTGGGAGGAATGTGGCTATGCGGTCTCGGCCGCCCACGGTCTGAACTGCGCGTCGGCCTTCGAGATCGTTAACACAAGCGAGACCGACCTGCGGGACGCCCTAGCGAAACTCTGCGCCACGGATGCCGAGGCCATCTTGGCGACCGGCACCAACATTTTCCTTATGCATCTTGCCGATATTGCCGAACGCGAACTGGGCAAGCCGATCCTGCACATCAACGCCGTACTGCTGTGGTATGCGCTGCGGCAGAACGGATTTACCGACAGGATCGACGGGTGCGGCCGGTTACTGCGCGAGCATTGACCCAAACCCAGTCAACATTCCCGCGCCGGAGTGCTAGCCTGCACCGATCGACCTAAAAAACACCAAGCAACACGGGAAATCGCATGAGCCAGCCGCGCACGCTCTTTCAAAAAATCTGGGCCGACCACGAGATTCGCGACTTCGGCGACGGCTATTCGCTCCTACACGTCGACCGCGACATCATGCATGATCTCCTCGGCGCGCTGGTGTTCGAACCGCTCGACAAGGCCGGGCGTAAGATGCCCAACCCGGAACTGCATTTCGCGACGATGGACCACGGCGTCGACACCGATCCGGGGCGTGGCGACGAAACCAAAATCCCTGGCGGCAAGGCCGGCGTCCAGGGTTTGCGCCGCAAGTCCAAGGAGTATGGGATTCACCTCTACGACATTGGCGACGTGCGTCAGGGCATCGTCCACGTGATTACCCCGGAACTCGGCATCGCCCTGCCAGGGAGCACCTTGATTTGCGGCGATTCCCATACTTCGACGATTGGCGGGTTGGGGGTCCTCGCGTGGGGCGTCGGCCTGACGGAAATCGAGCACGTCCTGGCGACGCAAACGATCGTTGCGCAAAAGCCGAAGACCATGCGCATCACCTTTGAGGGCAATGTCGCGCCGGGGGTCAGCGCCAAGGACATGATCCTCTACACCATCGGTCAATTGGGTGCGAAAGCGGGCAACGGCTATGTTGTCGAATACGCCGGGGCCGCGATCCGGGCGCTGCCAGTCGAGGCACGGCTGACGGTTGCCAACATGTCGATCGAGATGGCGGCGCGCTACGGCATGATCGCGGCGGACGACACCACATTCGACTATTTGCACGGTCGGCCGTTTGCACCAAAAGATGCGGTGTGGGATCAGGCCGTCAAATACTGGCGCACGTTGCCGACGGACGACGGCGCGACCTTCGACCGCGAGGAAACCATCGATGCGACCAAGATCGGCCCGATGATCACTTGGGGAACGAGCCCGCAGGATGTGATCGGCATCGACGGCACCGTGCCCGACCCGGCGCACGCAGGGAGCCCCGACAAGAAAGCCTATCTCGAACGCGCACTCGCCTACACCGGGCTCACCCCGGGCAAGCCCATCGCCGATACGCCCATCGACGTTGCGTTTATCGGGTCGTGCACCAATGCACGCCTGTCCGATCTGCGCGTGGCGGCACAGGTTCTGAAAGGCCGCAAGGTCGCCGACGGCGTGCAAGCATGGTGTGTGCCGGGGTCGGGATTGGTTAAGCGCGACGCCGAAGCCGAAGGGCTCGATCGGATCTTCAAGGAAGCCGGTTTCGAATGGCGCGAACCGGGCTGCTCGATGTGCGTGTCGCTGGGCGGCGACAAATTCAAACCGGGCGGTCGGGCGATCTCGTCGACCAACCGCAATTTCGAGAACCGCCAGGGCGTTGGGGTACGCACCCACCTCGCAAGTCCTGAAATGGTCGCGGCAGCCGCCGTCACCGGCAAGATCACCGACACCCGCAAACTGGCGAGATAACCATGACCGACAAATTCACCACGCTGGAAGGCACCGCCGCGCCCTTGCTGCGCGCCAACATCGATACCGATGCGATTCTGCCCAGCCGCTTTCTGACCCGAATCAACGAGACCGGTAAGGACGGCTTCGGCGGGTTTCTGTTCGGCGACTGGCGTTTCGAGAAAGACGAAAAAACACCCAAGCCCGACTTCGTCCTCAACCAACCGATCTACAAAGACGCGAAAATCATGCTGGCGCGCGACAACTTCGGGTGCGGCTCGTCGCGGGAACACGCGGTTTGGGCGCTCAAGGGCTATGGCATCCGCTGCGTCATCGCGCCGTCGTTCGGCGAGATCTTCTTCAACAACTGTTTCAAGAACATGGTCCTGCCGGTAGTCCTGGCCGAAGACGCGGTCGAAGCGATCGCAGTGCAGGTCGAGGCCGGGCAGCGGACCGTCTCTGTCGATCTAGAAGCGCAGACCGTGGCTGCCCCCGACGGCACAGCCTACCACTTCGATATCGACACGGCGCGCAAGAACGCGCTGCTCAAAGGACTCGATGCGATCGGCGTGACCTTGCAGGGGTGGGACCGGATCAAGGCCTGGCAAGACGCCGATCGCGTCAAGCGGCCCTGGAACTACCTGGACTGATCGGCACCGCGCGATGGGCGAGAAATACGATGCGGGGTTTCGCAAACTGGAAGAAATCGTCGGCACGGAGACCGCCGGAGCGGCGCTTAAGGCGTTTGACGATCTCGACCCCGAGATCGGACGATACTTGACCGAATCGGTTTACGGCGACCTCTATCAACGACCCGGAATCGATCTCAAGACACGCCAACTGTGCACGGTGGCGGCATTGACCGCCCTCGCCTCGTTCAAACCTCATCTAAAGACCCATATCGACGGCGCCCTTAATGCAGGGGCAACGACCGCCGAAGTGATCGAAGTGATCTTGCAGATGTCGGCCTACGCCGGCTTCCCGGCAGCGACCACCGGTCTCGCGGCAGCGCGCGAGGTCTTCCAGAAGCGCGGGGTTAAACCGCGCTAATCGAGGCACGCGATTAAACCCCGCGGCGCGGCATCCCTCTCGGAGGCTTCCCTTGACCGAACGGGAATGCGCCCGTCAAATGCGCCGCAACAAGAACACAGGATAGGGAGACGCACATGAAGGCGATCGTTCTCAACAAGAACGGCGGTCCGGAGGCCTTGAAATACCAAACTATCGCAACGCCGGAGCCCGGCCCCGGCGAAGTTCTGGTGCGGGTCTATGCCGCGGGCGTCAACCACGTCGACATCGATATCCGCAACGGTCTGTCGGGGATGGAGGGCAATTTTCCGCACATCCTCGGGGTCGATGCCGCCGGCGAGGTCGCCAAGGTCGGCGACGGCGTGCGCCAATGGAAAAAAGGCGACCGGGTCGCGCCCCACTTCATTCTCAGCTGCGGCGTCTGCCGGAACTGCATGGCTGGGAAAGAGAACATCTGCCTCGCGTTCGGGATCCTCGGCGCCACGGCGTGGGGAACCTATGCGGAATACGTGAAGGTCGGCGCCCACCACCTCGTCGCTATTCCCGACAAACTGGATTACGACCAAGCCGTCTCGGCTTACGTACCGTTCGCAACGGCGTGGGAGGCACTGGTTGAGGTCGGCAAGATTCAGGCCGGCGAGAACGTGCTGATCAATGCCGCGAGCAGCGGCGTCGGGTCGGCCGGCATTCAGATCGCCAAGCTTGCCGGCGCGCGGGTTCTGACGACATCGAGTTCGACACAAAAACTGGCACGGGCGAAAAAACTCGGTGCCGATGTCGGCATCAACTACCGCACGCAGAAAATCGGCGCACAGTCCCGCAAGATGACCGGAGGACTCGGCGTCGATCTCGCGTTGGAAATGGTCGGCGGCGACACGCTGAAGGAAACCATCGACGCCCTTGCCCCCGGCGGTCGAATCGTCACGGTGGGAGCCCACGGCGGCGAACAGGTCGATTTCGACATGATCGAGTTCTTCCGCAAACACATTTCGATGCATGGCTGCGGGCGATCGACCAAGGCAATGGCGCGGCACGTCCTTGAACTCACCGCGGAGAAAAAACTCAAGCCGGTGATTCATAAACGCTTCGCCCTGAAGGACGCCGCCGAAGCCCACAAACTCATGGAGAGCCGCAAGTTCTTCGGACGCATGGTCCTCAATCCCTAGGCTGACATAGAGAGGCCCCAACGATGGTAAGCAATCCGTTCATCGACCAAGACGTCCCCGGTCCCAAGCGCGACTATGTCGGTTATGGCCGCGACGTGCCCAAGGTGCGTTGGCCCAACAACGCCCGAGTCGCGATCAACATCGTCCTCAACTACGAGGAAGGTTCGGAATACACCCATCCGGCTGGTGACCAGAAGAATGACGGGTTGACCGAAATTCCTTACATGATGGACCCGGCGTACCGCGACCTTGCCGCCGAGTCCGTCTACGAATACGGCTCGCGGGCCGGCGTCTGGCGGGTTCAACGCTTGGTCGACGGCCTCAAGATTCCGATCACCTTCTTTGCCGCCGCCACCGCACTGGAACGCAACCCAGAAGTTGCGTCCTGGCTAAAGGAAGCCCAGCACGAACCATGCAGCCACGGCTGGCGCTGGGAGGAAGTCTGGACGTTGTCGCGCGAAGAAGAAAAGCAGCACATGCTGTGGGCCATCGAGTCCTTCAAGCGGACCGTCGGCCAACGCCCGCAGGGCTGGTATTGCCGCTATGGGCCGTCGGTCCATACCCGCGAACTGCTGGTCGAAGAGGGCGGTTTTGTATATGACGCCGACGCCTACAACGACGACCTGCCCTACTTCCAAGAGGTCAAGGGCAAGCGGCATCTGATCGTGCCCTACAGCTTTACCTATAACGATGCTCGGTTCGTCCTGGCGCAGGGCTACGCGTCGCCGTCGGACTTCGCGGACTATTTGAAACGCGCCTTCGACACCTATTGGGAAGAAGGCGCCGAGCGGCCAAGGATGATGTCGATCGGTTTACATCCGCGCATGATCGGACAGGCTGCGCGGATCTCGGCCCTCAAGGAGTTCATCGAATACGCGCTGGACAAGGGCGACGTGTGGTTCGCGAAGCGGCTCGATATCGCCAATTGGTGGCTCGAACATCACGAAGAATTCAAGCCCTGAGTCGGGTTAACTGAACAGGATTGGTGCCTTGCGGAGGTGCCAATCCGTTTCACGCTGGTAGGCGGCACCGGCGCGCAGCAAAGCGGGCTCGCTCCACCACGGCCCCTCGAGCATCACGCCGATCGGCAGATTGTTCGCAGTCAGGCCGCACGGCAGGGAAATCGCCGGCGTGCCGGACAGCCCCGCGCCATAGGTGAACTTCGTTGCATCGTGCGTCGCATCGAGCAGCTTGCGCGAATCTTGGATAAGCGCGGGCTCGCCGGGCATGGTCGGCGTCAGGATCATGTCGACGCCGGTAAAGACGTCGGCCAACGTGCGCTTCCATATCTCCTGGGCGCGCATCCCCCGCGCGTAGTCGGTCCCGGTATGGGCGAAACCGGTTTTCATCCTTTCGAGGACACCGGGGGAAATCATTTCGGGCTGGTTTTCGATCACGTCGCCGAAATGGGCGCAAAGATCCGAATAGATCATCGTTGCGGCCCAGCGATGGGCGGTTTCGGCCCCCGCCACAGTTACTTTGTGCAGCGACGCCCCGAGGCGTTCGAACGTCTTGGCGGCCTCCGCGACTGCGGCGGCGACGTCGGGGTGGAGATCGTCATAGAAGAAGTTCTCCGGCACACCGATCCGCAAACCGGCAACGCCGTCGCCCAAGGTCGGTAAGAAATTCTCCAAAGGTCGATCGGCCGATAACGGATCCTTCGGATCGTAACCGGCCAAGACCGCAAAGATGCGCGCGACATCCTCGACGCGACGTGCCATCGGACCGACCGTATCGAACCGGACGCTTACGGGCGTGACGCCGTGGTTGGAGATGCGGCCATGCGTTGGGCGCAACGCCGTTACGCCGTTGATCGCGCCCGGCAATCGAACCGAGCCGCCGGTATCGGAACCTAGCGCGCCGATGCACATATCGGCCGCCAACGCAGCGCCCGAACCGCCGCTCGACCCGCCCGGGATCCGATCGAGATCCCACGGGTTGTGGCACGCACCGATGATCGGGTTGTCGGACCGCACGCCGAAGGCGAGTTCGTGCATCGTGACCTTGCCGACCATCACCGCGCCCGCCGCACGGATGCGCCGCATCACCTCGGCGTCGTGGTTGGGCACATGATCCTTGTACAACAGCGAACCGCTGGTGGTCCGAGTTCCCGCCGTCGCGATATTGTCCTTCACCGCAATCGGCATCCCATGCAAGAGGCCGAGCCATTGGCCTTCGGCTGCCGCGTGGTCGGCCCGCTGCGCCTGTGCGCGCGCAGCGTCCTCGGTCACAGTGATGAACGCGTTGACCGCCTCATCGTGGTGGCGGACGTGATCGAGGCAAATCTCTAGCGCTTCGCGGGCTGTGGCGGTCATGGGGTTTTTTCCTCCTCAAGGGCGGCGGCGAGGAGCCGACCGACAACGATCATTTCAGGGATACGGCGCGAGAATTTCTCGACCGAATCCGTCACCGCAGCACGATGCGCCATCAGATTGGCGGGCACGGGCGCGATGTCTTGTCCTGCGATCAACAACGGCGCTTCGCGGCGGCCCGCCGCCGCGACGGCGCGGGCAGACGTCAGAATCGAACCGTCGTCGAAGCGTTCGCTCAGCGCGGTGGCCGCAGCGCCGAGGAATCCGGGCCAGTTCGCGAGGTGCCTATACAGGCTCGGGACGATTCCGTCACCCGTTGTATCCGCCGATTCGAGCCGACCGACGGCCGCGCGTAGATCGGGCGGAAACGCATCCGGTGCGACCATCGGTGGGACGCTGTCTGGCGCTAAAGGAAGGAGGGGTCCGTCAGAAATCGAAGTCCGCGGTACCGTCGCTTCGCGCGACCGACCGCTCAAGATGTGATCGAGTAACGCGGCGCATGTGTAGTTGATCGGATTGGCACGGTTGTATGCCGCGACGACCGCGCCAACTGCCCTGCGATCGCCCGCCGACAGCCCAGGTGACAGATGCAACGGCCTGCCCGCGCCGGTGCGGGAAATGCGCGCCGCCACACGCTGCAGGTCCCCCGACGCCAGGAGCGGTGCGATTGCGTCCCACATCCACGCCAATGCGCCGTCAATGCCAGCCAAATTGCGATAAAAAAGGGCGACGAACGGCACCCCCATGTGCGTACGAATCTCGCCATAGAGATGCGCAATCGGCGGTGGTGCGGCATCCTCGGGGACTTCTAACAGCATTTTGTTATATCTGCGCTTGCCATTGCCGCACCCATATCCTAGCGGCGGCGGAATGCCTAGGGCGTAAACTCCTTTCTGTTGGTCCGGACATTAGCTAGTCTACGCGCGGCTGCGTTCGGGCCGGCTTATCACCGCCGAGGCTGGCCAGCATTGACCAACTTCTAGGGAGGAACCCCGTGAAAGGGAAATTGTTACTCGGAACGGTTGCGGCAATCGCAACCGCCGCACTTGGCGCCCTATCGCCTGCCTCAGCGCAGGGCATGGACGCCGCAAAGCAAATGGTTCAGACGCACCGCGCATTGCCGGTGTTCTCAGCCCCCGGTCCGGCATTCGACGCAAAATCTTGCGCCGCCGGGAAGCGCATCCTGACCATGCCGGTCTCGAGCGCCAATCCGTTCACCAAGAACATCGCGCTCGCGATCATCGAAGCCGCCAAAGAAGTCGGTGTCGAAGTGGTCGAGTGGGAGAACCAGGCCCAGCCGACCCAGTGGGTCCAGGGCATGAACTTCGCCATCAACGAGAAGTTCGATTTGATCGATCTTCTCGGCGGTATCGATCCGGGTGTGATCGTGCCGCAGATTCAGGCCGCCAAGAACGCCGGGATCAAAGTCAAGACCTCGCACTTCTACGACCTGACCCAGACCCCGCATCCCAGCCTCGACGGCACCGTGCCGTTGTCGTTCTACAAAGTCGGTCAGATCATCGCCAACTGGACCATTGTTGACTCCGGCGGCAAAGCCAACGTCGTCATCATCGGCTCCGACGAGATCCTGCCGACCGGCCCGTTCGTCAAGGGTATCCGCGACACCCTCAAAGCGAACTGCCCGGATTGTAAGGAAGTCGCCTACATCAACGCACCGGTGCCTGAGTGGGCAACCAAGATCCAGCCGAGCGTTCAATCGGCGCTTCTTGCCAACCCTGACGTCAACTACCTGATCCCGATCTACGACTCGATGTCGGGCTTTGTGGTTCCGGGCGTGCGGATCGCGGGCAAGAGCAACTCCGTCAAACTCGCAACCTTTAACGGTACGCCGTTCGTGATCGACATGATCCAGCAGGGTCAGGTCCACATGGACGTCGGCGAGAGCTTGGGTTGGATCGGACGCGCGATCCTCGACTCGCACATGCGCACCCTTTGCGGATTGGCCGAGCCGAAGGAATTGAACGTTCCGTTCTATATCTTCGATAAAGACAACGCGAAGGACGCCGGTACACCGGCTGAACTCGACCGCGGTTATGGCGACGTTCACGTCGCCGGCTTCCGCAAGCTCTGGGGCCTTTAATTAGCCCGGAACAACGCAACGGAACGGGGGCGTCGGATTCCGGCGCCCCCGCGCTGTTAGCGGAACACCTCTCCAAAACTTTCGGCGGCGAACGGGCGCTCGACAACGTCACGTTCAGCGTGTTGCCGGGGGAAGTCCACGGCTTGCTGGGCCAGAACGGGTCGGGTAAATCGACGCTGATCAAAACCCTATCCGGGTTTCACCATCCGGATTCGGGCGGTCGGCTACAGATTTACGGGAAAGACGTCGGGCTGCCGCTACCGCCCGGACAATTCCGCCGTCACGGTTTGGCCTTCGTACATCAGCATTTGGGGCTGGTACCGAGCCTCAACGTGCTCGAGAACTTCTTTGTTGGCGACCTCGCCACCAAACAAACAGGATTCATCAACTGGGGGGAATTGCGGCGCAAGGCAATCGAGACCTTTGCGCGCTTCAACCTGAATATCGACCCGGCCTCGCGGGTCGCCGACCTGCCCCAGGTCGAGCGAGCGCTGCTGGCCATTGTTCGCGCATTCGAAGACATTCGCGCCGAGCAGGCCGAACATGGAACGCCGGGCATCCTGTTTCTCGACGAACCGACGCCGTTCCTGCCGAAGGAAGGCGTCGATCAGCTTTTCGCGCTGGTGCGCGGAATCGTTCGCGAGGGCGCCAGCGTGGTGTTCGTTTCGCATGACGTCGACGAGGTGATGGAGATCACCGACCGCGCCACCGTTTTGAGGGATGGCCGCGTCGCCGGCACGCTCGTCACGGCCGATGCCGACAAAGACGGTTTCATTTCCATGATTATCGGTAGCCGGGTTGAGCCCTTCCAGGCCGTGCCCCAGGATTTCGGCACCAAGGAAGCGGACATCACCATCCGCGGCCTTACCGGCGGGTCGCTGGAAAACCTGTCCCTAGACCTGCACAAGGGCGAGGTCATTGGCCTTACCGGCCTGATCGGATCGGGCTTCGACGAGATACCCTACATGCTGTTCGGCGCAACGAACGCGGACGCTGGAACCTTGGTTATGAACGGGGAAACCATCGACCTTTCGAGCACCAAGCCGCGCGACGCAATCGATCGAGGGATCGCGTTTTTGCCGGCGGATCGGTTGGGCGCCGCTGGCGTCGGTGAATTGACCATCACCGACAACATGACCCTGACCATTCTTCCCAAGATGCGTTCTGCATACGGGCTGGACCGTCGCGCCATGCGCGAACGTGCCGGCGAACTCGGCACCGAGTACGACGTGCGCCCGAATGCCCCATTGATGAAGCTGGCTTCGCTCAGCGGGGGTAATCAGCAAAAGGTGTTGCTGGCCAAATGGCTGCAGACCAACCCTCCGCTTCTGCTGCTGGACGAACCGACTCAGGGCGTCGATGTCGGCGCGCGCCAACAGGTGTTCGGTGCGATTGCGCAGGCAGCCGAACAGGGATCGGCCGTTATTTGCGCAAGCACCGATTATGAACAGCTGTCGCAAATCTGCGACCGTGTGTTCATCTTCGCCCGCGGCAAGATCGTTCAAGAGTTGCGCGGCAGCGACGTGACCAAAGATCGCATTGCGGAACAGACACTGTTGAGCCTTAGCCTGGCGGGGAGCCGTGGCACGGCGACCGACACCACCGGAGTACCTGCATGACCGATACCACGAGCACCGCGCCGAAAAAGAGCTCCCGCACCTGGACGGGCGAGTTGGAGCGCTATGCGCTGCTGATCGCCTGGGTGCTGTTGATCCTGTTCTTCTCGCAGGTGGCGCCGCCGTCGTTCCTGACCTGGTCAACCTTCTCGTCGATCATCTTCGGATCGCAGGCCGTCCTATTGATTTTGACGTTGGCGTTGATCATTCCGCTGACCGCAGGCGACTTCGACCTATCGGTCGCGGCCGTTCTCACGTTCTCGGCGATGCTGCTTGCCATCTTGAACGCCAAACTGGGCTGGCCGTTGTGGGGGGCCTTCCTGGTGTGTCTTGGCATGGGACTGGCCATCGGACTGGTGAATGCCTTCTTTATCCTTTTCTTCCGCATCCATTCCCTGATCGTCACCCTGGGCACAGCGTCAATCATTCAGGGGTTGATCCTTTGGGTATCGGGTTCGCAGACGTTGAGCGGCGTCTCCAATACCCTGATCGAGTGGGTCATCGTGAAGCGGTTTCTCCAGATCCCGCTGGCCTTCTATTACGCCATCATCTTGGCCGCGATCATCTGGTACGTCTTCGAATACACCTCGGTTGGCCGACGGCTCCTGTTCGTCGGGCGCGGCCGTGAAGTAGCCCGGCTCAGTGGTATCAGCGTGACGCGGGTTCGTGCCGGTTCCCTGGTGGCTTCGGCGATGCTGGCCTCGCTTGCCGGAATCATCAACGGCGGCACCACAGGCGGCGCCGACCCCCTGTCAGGTCTGACGTTCCTGTTGCCGGCATTCGCGGCAGCGTTCCTCGGCGCGACGGCGATTATCCCGGGCCGATTCAATCCGATCGGGTCGGTGATCGCGGTCTTTTTCCTCGTGACCGGCATTACCGGCCTGAACTTCCTGGGCGTCGACACGTTCGTACAGAATATCTTTAATGGGGCCGCGCTGATCGTCGCGGTATCGGCATCGCAACTTGTGCGAGGCCGCGAAGAACAGGGCATCACGTAAGGAACCGACGATGGGCGATTGGCGAGAAAACCTGTCTGACGCCGACCGGGCGATCATCGATAAGGGAAGCTGGGCACAACGGGCCGGTTATGGCCGGCGACCAGCTCTGATCATTATCGATGCTCAAAACTATATGGTCGGCAAACCCGGCAACCATGACGATTACCCGCTAAGTTGCGGCGACGTCGGTTGGGAGGCGGTTAGACATATCAAGCGGATCGCCGACGCCTGCCGTGCCAACGGCGTCCCTGTGTTTTACACCCAGTTTGTTTTGGCCCAGGACGGATCGGATGCCGGCATGTTCGATCGCAAAATCGGCGTGGCGCGCGGTGAGAACGCTTATTTCGAAGGGACGCACGGAGCCGACATCGTGGCCGATATTGCACCCCAGCCCGGCGACATCCATTTCATCAAAAAGAAGCCAAGCTCGTTCTTCGGCACGCCCCTACAGGCATACCTGACCGACCGCCAGATCGACACGCTCATCATCACGGGCGGTGCGACCTGCAATTGCGTTCGCGCCACAGCCTGCGAGTCCTTTTCGCTGAACTACCGTACGATCGTGCCGCGCGAAGCCGTGTTCGACCGGATTCCGCTGTCGCACGAAATCACCCTGTTCGATATCGATCGGTTCCTCGGCGACGTCGTATCGACCGACGAGGTCGTCGGCTTTTTGGACGGCCTCCCGCGCGCAAACGACTAGCTCGACACCCGGAAGACCGCGCCGATCGCCATGGCGACGAGCGCGGCAATAAAGGGGCCCGGGATCGACACCGTCATCCGGCGTGAGACGAAGGACCAACCCATTAGCGGCGCCTCCCACATCAGAGTGCGCTGAACCCCGAACAACGACCACGCCGTCAGGAACGTGACCAACTGCGGCACCCCGGCGCCGAGGTGCATCAACGCAATTGCAACCGGAAACGAAATAATCGGGCCCGAGGGAACGATCGCACCGAGCCCGGCGGCGATAAGAACGCCCAGAAAACCGGAGTCGCTGCCGATCCATCCCGATATCTGCTCCTCCGGCATGAGTTCGGCGAGGAAACCAGCGGCGATGAGGGCCATCGGCATTCGGGGTAGCACAACGAACGCCTGGGTACGCGCGAACCGCAACGCCTCACTAAACAAGCCGCGCCGGCGGCGATAGGTCACGAACCCCAGGATCCCTACCAGCCCCCAGATGAGCCCCATCGAGAGGATCACGGCGAACCGTCCTTCGGTGTCTCCAGCGCCCGAAAGGCGATCGGCGGCAGCCGCCGGACGAGATAGCCGGCAATGAAGGGCAACGGAATCGATGCCAGGAATCGGACCACGGCGAAGTCGACACCCATAAACGGCAACTCCCAGACAATGATCCGGTTTAGGCCGAGCGTTGACCACGCGGTGAGGTAGGCCAGTAGGGCGCCGATATCCGCGCCGGCAACCGCAAGCGCCATGACGACGGGAAACGAAATGATGGGTCCGCCCGGGGTGATCGTACCGGCGATCGTCGCAATCAGGATGCCGCGAAAGCCGCTTTCACGGCCAAGCCACCGCGCAACCACATCATTGGGGATCAGCACCGAAATGAACCCGCCGACAAGCATCCCACCAACGATCTGCGGCGCAATACGCAGGAATAGGCCGACGTCCTTCTCTAGTGTCGCGAAAAAGACCCTGTCTCCCTTCAGAAGGTAGACAGCAACTCCGCCCCCGACCGCGAGCACGAGAAAGACAAAAAAGGAAGTGTCGAATAGTTGTCGGCGAAAACCCTGTGGGCGCCCCATGGTCCCTCTTCAAATGCGAAAACGGCAGCACGGGCCGCCGTTTTTGTGCATGCATCATACGGAATGCCGGTGGAACACGGCAATCGGCCTAGCCGCCGGCATTCGCGCCGCGGGCCGGGTCCGTCACTTAACGCCCTCGCGCGTTGACGTGGCTACCACGTAACCTTCGCGTTCGTTCACCTCACCTTCAACGGGATCGGCGCGACCCTCCGGCGATAGACCTAAGTCTCGCCGGTCTCGACCGGCGTATCGGGTTGCGCGGCCCACTCGCTCCACGAACCGTCGTAGAGCGCCCAATTGGTATGACCGATCCGCTCCAAGCCAAGCGCAACGAGGCCGGCGGCAACGCCGCCGCCGCAGGTCGTCACAACGGGTTTTCCGGGATCGATTCCGGCATCGGCAAAAAGCCTTCGCAATCTCGCCACATCGGGCAACGTGTTGTCCGCTGTTTTGAAACGCTGGTAGGGCAGATTCTTGGCGTGCGGCATGTGTCCGGCACGCAAGCCCGGGCGCTTTTCCGGGACCGCGCCCTCGAAACGGTCGCGCTCGCGCACATCGACAATTTGCTCGGCCTCGGCAGCCACCAATCGGCGCATATCGGCCAATGTTCGGAGCTGAACGGGATCAAAGGCAGCCGTGAAGATCTCCAACGCCGGCGCCGGCCGACCGCGCTCTACCAGACGGCCTTCGGCGCGCCACTTGGGCAATCCGCCATCGAGGACCGCGACCGCCCGGTGACCGAAGGTTCGAAACATCCACCAAACCCGCCCGGCATTCAGCATGTCGCCGGAGTCGTAAACGACAACGCGGTGGCGGTTAGCAATCCCGAGGCCGCCCACCGCCGCAGCGAACGTCGGGGCATCGGGGAGCATCAGGGGGGCTGGATTGGATCGGTCGCGAATTTCGCGAATATCGAAAAGAACGGCACCCGGCAGATGCGCCTCCTCAAAGACTGCGGCGATGTCCGGCGCGCCCGCAACCGAAGAGTAGCTGCCATCGACGATCCGCAGATCAGGATCGGAAAGGCGGTTCGCCAGCCATTCGGTGGTTACGAGAGGATGGGTTTCGGCAGGAAATGGGTTCGTCATGGCGCCATTAGACCGCGCCGCACCGCGGGCAACAAGGGCAACGCGTTTGCCGCCCCGCCGACCCCATGAGACCATCGGGGGATCATTTTGGGGAGGCTCACCATGAACATGACTGCGCCAATGAAGCGCGTCACCATCATCACCCGCGATATGGACAAGGCGCTCGGCTTCTATCGCGACATTCTCGGGTTCGACATTTTCTATGAAGGCGATGTCGGCGGCGAAGGCGTCGCGACGCTGATGGGCGTCCGCTGCAAAAAGATTCGCATGAAGGTTCTGCAATCCGAAGGCAGCGAAGTCGGGATGATCGGCCTGATGCAGTTCCTCGATGCGGAGGATCCCCCGGACCACATACCAACCCCCTCTCGCCCATCCATCGGCGAACCGATTCTTGTTATCCCGACGACCAACATGCGCGAATTGGTGAAGCGCCTCAAAGTCGGCGGCCACACCCTAATTAGCGAACCGGTGCGGATGGAGGTGCCGAACCGCCCGCCGGTACACGAGCTGTGTTGCCGCGACCCCGATGGAACGCTCGTCAACTTGACCCAGCGCGGCGAAATCTAGTGAGCCGCGCCCATACGGTCTTTGTTCAAGCTCAAGAAATCCCCTGGGCCACCGGCCTCTACGGCACCGGACGCGCAGACGTCGGCGTCAAGGTGCTATCGCATGACGCCGATTCCGGTGCGTCGACGACCATTATCCGTTACCCGGCCGGATGGCGCCGCGATGCGTCGCACCACCTCGCAGTGCACGAAGAGTTCTTGGTCCTCGAGGGTAGCCTCGGGATCAACGCCCACACCTATGGCCCGTATTGCTATGCAAATCTGCCCGCGGGCTACAATCGGCAAGGCGCGGCGTCGGTACACGGCGCCGTCGTCCTCACCATGTTCTCGGGCGAGCCGCAGACCAAAGAGGGCGCTGCCGCCGCGGACATGATGGACCCCAAGCTTCTGATCGAACATATCGATTGCGCCGGGAAAGGTCTCGAAGGCTGGACCGAGAATCCGTACACCCGCTACTTGATGGGAACCGGCGTGCAACCGCTTCGCGAGAATCCCTATACCGGCGAGATCACTATTCTCTATGCGGCGTTGCCGTTTCGGTACATGGAGAAGCAGTGGTCGCACCCCACCGTGCAGGAGATGTATCTCCTGGCCGGAGAGTATGTCATCAACGATGTGGGAATCTTGCGCCCCGGGGCCTATTGCTGGTGGCGGGAGAACCTGTTCCACGGACCCTACGGATCCCGGACGGGCTTCATGTTCCTCATCCGGACCGACGGCGGCAAGCTCGCGAATATCATCAAGGATGAAATTGTTCCGGTGGACTACAGCGCCCCCCATAACCCGTCTTTGCCGGATGAACTCCGTCCTTACGACGCCGGACTGCCCCCCATCAGGAACTACTAAACGATCATCGGAGACAGATCATGGCGCGGCCCCACACTCTTTTCGTTCAATCGCAATTCATCCCGTGGGAGGACGGCGTCGTCGGCGGGACGCGGAACGATGTGCGGGTAAAGACCCTGTCAATCGATGCGAAAAAAGGCGATTGCAGCTTGATCGTGCACTACCCCGCGGGCTGGCAGCGCACCGAGCCGGAAGTACTGGGTGCGACGGAAGAATTCTTTGTGCTCGACGGCGCTCTGGAGATCAATGGCCGCCGCTACGGTCCGCACGCCTACGCCAATCTGCCGGCGGGGTACCCGCGCGACCGCGCGGTCGCGCCGGAGGGCGCCACGGTCCTGACGTTCTTCGACCGCGAACCAAAGGTGGTCAAAGCAACCACGGACGGATTCGATGAATCGCGGCTTGTCGAACACGTCGACACCTTGGGTATTCCTTGGGTCGGCGGCGCGGACGGCAGCGTCACCGGCAAACCGCTCAGCCACGGCATCGAAACCAAGAAACTGCGACTTGATCCCGAAACCCAAGAACAAAGTTTCTTGTACACCGCGCAACCCCAGCATGGACCGCCGGGAATCATGAAAGGCAAGTTCGGCCACCCGATGATCGAAGAGATCTTCGCCCTTGCCGGCACCTACGTCTTCGCCGATGCCGGGGTGATGGGTCCCGGCGGTTATTGCTGGTGGCGAGAGAACGAGTTCCACGGACCGGCCGGTAGCATGACCGGATACAACCTTTTCATTCGGGTCATCGGCGGACCGTTGCGCAACACGTTTTCCGACGACCCGTTCCCGTTCACATTTACGCCAGACCACAACCCCGCCTTGCCCGACAAACTCAAGCCCTACGGCCAACCCTACCCCTATCCCCCCGCATATTGACGTCGCTGCCCAGACGCCGACGCGGATGAGAATGGCTCGCGTCTGGCGTGCTGGATTGCCACGCGCGCTTACCTTAGGATGTAGGCACCAGGGCAATTCGTATGAGTCTATCCAAAAAGGGGATCGGGATGGGCAAGACAACGCTCGAACTTACGTCACGGGACGCAACCGTCGTTAAGCGGACCTTCGATCAGGAAATAGATCGGTTGTTCGGTCGCGGCAAGAACATCACCCACATCAGCGCGCCCGATTGGGCGTTGAGTCAAATCGGCGCGCAAAAAGGAACCTACAAGGGTCTTCGGGTCGCCTCGCAACGGGAGGCTTCCGACCAGGTCGCGATTATCTTCGAAGACTAGGCGGTGGGCCTAAAGCCCACCGAATAGCCAACCGAAGCCGCGGGCGACTAGCCACGCGCCGCCGACGAGAACACCGGAGGCGAGCGCCACGAGCACCATGTAGGCGGCGGCCACCGCATGCCCAAAGACCATGAATCCGGCTGCCTGGACGGTCAAGATGACAATCGTCGCAGCAAGCCGGACCGGGAAGAAAGCAGCGCGTTTCCACCGCGGTACAACTACGGCCACCGGACGCATTGGCGGGAGTCCGGCGGCGGCCATACCGATGCGCGCGGCAGCACTGTCGCGCGCCGCAAACACGTCGGCCGGCAGTGCATGGATCAGGGTCCAAACGTCATCCGAAAAATAGAACGGAAACCCCGCCGCAGTGTACCCCGTCTCTCGGTAAATATAGTCGCGCGCCAGCAACGCGGCGATCTCCGGTGCGTCCGCCGCCCGAGCAACCCCCCGCTGGCGAAGATTGAAGGCTTGGCACAACAGCCGGAGCTCTCCCAACGACATTGCCGAGAGCGCTTGGCAAAACGACGCCCCCTCGGTTTGGAGAAGGGCAGCGTGACGAAGCGCTTCCTTTCGCCGGCGCCGCTCCCGTTCCACCCATTGAACGGTGTCAAAGATCCAACCCTGGACGCCAACCACGACCGGCAATCCGGACAGCACAGCCATACCGATGTAGTAAGCGACCGACTGACCCGTCGCTGCCCCGATAACCACAGCAACAGCCAGGGGCACAAGATAGGTCGCCCATCCGGTCCAAACAGCCGCCTTGTTTTCGTCGAAGCGAGACAACCGGGGCATGTCAGTCATCGGTAAGTCGCCGCGGCCTAGGTCCGGGCCCGCATGGCGATGTAGTTGCCCGCAAGGACGGCAACGACCCCTATTGCCAAGGCACCGGTTACCGGCAGCCCTTCGACCAAGACCGAAATGACGATCGCGACCATTGGCGACATCAACGTAAAGTAGGACGACCGCGCTGGTCCGACACGCGTGACCACCACAAAATAGATGATGAAGGCCACGAGGCCCGCCGCGAGCGACAGGTAAAGCAGAGACGCCACGTAGGGCAACGTCCAGTCAAACGTTAGCTCGCGTCCCAGCACGACGACGAAACCGATATTGAACAGCAGCCCGTACACCATCCCCCAGCCGTTCGCCTGTAGCGCGGGTATGCGCCTCAGGTTGAGTTTCGCAGTGACGACCGTTGCGAGCGACACCACGTAGGCCGCGCCCAAAAGGTACGCCACACCGATCAGGGTCGAACCATCGAAGCCTGTATCGAGCAACGAGTCGCCGAACAGGACGACGAGCCCCGCCACGCCGATCAGGCCGCCCAAGACAATCTTGGGATTGAGCGGCGCCGACAAAAACAGGCGCGCGTTGAGGGTTGTGAAAAACAACGCCATCGTGAAGGTGATCGCCGACAGTCCGCTGGTGAGTTCGGTCTGGCCGCGATAAATCAAGACATAGTTGAGCGAGAAAAAGCACAAGCCCAGAGCGGCGAAATAGAAGTGATCGCCGCGCGAAAACCCCCCCATCGGCCGGCGCGCAGCGAAACAAATCGCGACCATCGCGACAGCCGCGATCGCGTAGCGGTAAAGAATGGAAACCTCAGGAGCGACGACCCCCAGTTGAAACTCGATCGCGAGGAACGAGGCGCCCCACAGCAAGACCAGAATCGCGTAAAGACCCACGTCGCCCGGAGTCATGGGCCGATCCTGGGGCGTCGCCAGCGTTGGCGTTGGGGAGTTGGTCATCGGTCCTATCGCAGAGCCAAGCGGGCGGGTGCACACTGATTAGGGGCTCCGTGCCGTTTTGACAACGGTCCGGTCGGCGGGCGAAAAAATGGACCGCCGTAGGAACCCTCCCGCGAGCCGTTCGATTTGGGGCCTTCGGTTTGGCGGGTAACCTTGGAATTCGGCCTCGTGCCAGTTGATAACCCAGTTATTCGGGCTCCAGTTCTGGACGTTCGCGTTGAGCCCCTCCAGCTGATACTGCTCGTGCAAGAAGTCCGTATGTTTGGTCCCGATTGCGCGGCGGCGCCGCTCTATTCACCGAGGTGGCGGACAGCCGGAAATACGATATCCCGCAAATACTCCATGGTGCGTCGGCCCACCGAACGCGGCATGTTGCCGATGTTGCAGTGCAATCCCATGTGCCGAATGCCCAATTCCTTGTGAAAGCGCGTGATCTGCTCGATCGCCATTTCGGGCGTTCCGCATACCATCAATCCGGCTTCGACCTTTTCATCGAAACTGAGGCCGCCCTGCCGCATATTGACGAAGGTCTTGCGCCGCTCTTCCAGTTCCTGGGCAGATCCGAAGTACCGTGTCTTTTGGATGACGATCTGTTGTGCCGTCCGGATCCCGCCGCCCAACGTCCCGAAGAAATACTCGATCGACGGTTCAAGATAGCTTTTCGCTTCTTCGTACGTCGGTGCGATGCAGCAGTTGGCACCGGTCGTGAAGTGGTCCGCGGTCGGCTCCCAGCCCGCTTCGCGCGCATACTGGCGGTATCGCTCTTGCGTCTTGCGCGCATCGTCGAACGAGGTCAACGCCAGAATTCCGGCAATGGCCTTAAACTTCGCCGCGATCCGCGCCGAGCGGTCGGTCGACACCGACATCACCAGCGGCGGATGGGGCTTCTGGATCGGCCGCGGCCAGACCGAGACGGCACGGTACTGATAGTACTCGCCCTCCCAGCCAAACGGCTCCGGCTCGGTCCAGCACTTGAGAATCAGTTCAACGGCCTCTTCCATGCGGTCGTAAGATTCGTCGGCCGCGACGTTGTAGGCGACATACTCGTGGGGAATCCCACGCATGAACCCTGCGATCAAACGTCCGCCGCTGGCGACATCGAGCATGGCGTATTCTTCGGCGATCCGGATCGGATTGGTGATCGGCACCAGATTGCCGGCCTGGAGAATCCGCGCCGTCTTCGTTCGATCGGCCAGAATCGCGCCAACCAGGTTGGGATTGGGCATCATCCCATAGGGGCTGAAGTGATGCTCGTTCGACCCCATCCAATCGAAGCCGCAAGCCTCGGCGTAAACCTTGTCTTCGATGTATTCCTGCCACAGCGTTTGGGCGAGCTCGCCGTCATACTGTTTGTTCGGTACCGGCCAGTCCTTGGCCGCCTCTTTCACGCCGGTGTAGGGCATGAAATGGGTGTGGGTGAACTGCATGGGCCATCCCTCCTCTCCGCAATCGGGTGTTATCGCGCCGTAACCACTGAAAACGAAAAAGGGCCCACGACCGAGTCGTGAGCCCCCATCCGTGCGCGGCGCGCTAGCCGCCGATGGTCAGGTCATGCCAGTTGATGACTCGGTTCAGCGGCGCATAGCCCGAGACTTTGTTGCTGACGGCATCGATCTGGACCTCTTCGTAGAGGAAGATCGCCGATGCATTGTCGTGATAGTGCTTGTTGATCTGCTTCAACATCTCGCGGCGTTTGTTTTCGTCGAACTCTTCGTTCGCCGCCTTGATGGTCGGCTGAATCTCGGGGAAGCACGTCCATTTGGTCGCGGTTTCGCACGAGTGCAGCGCGTTGATCGAGCGCATCACGTCCATGGTCGGTTCGGATCCGTAGTTGAACCCGAACAGCGGCGCCATCTTGGTCGAGTCCCGGACCTTGCCGATCAAATCCGGCAAGGTGATTTCGTTGATCGTGATCTTCACCCCGACCTTTGCCGCATCGAGTGCAACCTGGGTGTAAATCTCGCGCCGCTCAGCCACGTTGACAACCGCCTCGGCCAGGAGTTCCAATCCGTTACCGTAACCGGCTTCGGCGAGCAACTGGCGTGCCTTATCCGGATCGTAAGGATAGGCCGCCACATCTGAGTTGTAGCCGTTGACCGCCCGTGCTGCGGGCTGACCGGCCGGCACCGTAAGCCCGCCAAGAATTGCGTCTACAAAGGCCTGCTTGTTGACAGCATAGTTCAAGGCCTGGCGCACACGAACATCATGGAGCGGCGTTCCGGGACGGTTCTGGAAGAACATCAGATTGATGTTCTGCGGCGTCGAACTGACCACCAGCTTGCCGCCGGCCGCCTCGATCCGAGATCGGGTCTCTGGCGATACCTCGAAGGCTAGGTCAACCTGTTTGGACTCGAACGCCGACATACGCGCCGCGACCTCGGGCAACGAGCGAACGATCAGCTTGTCGATCTTGCCCGGTCGCCAACCACTGGCATGCGGTTCGACTTCGATGATGTCTTTTTCCCACTTCACCGACTTGTAGGCGCCGGTGCCGACAGGTTGCGTCGTAATCCCGTCGTAGCCCAGATCGTTGAACAGTTTCATGTTCAAGACGTAGAGCCCGCCCAGCAGCGGCGGCACCATCGGATCGGGCGTCTTTGTCGACACCTCAAGCGTCGCATCGTCGATCACCCGCGCCGCAACAATGTTCGACATATTGCGCAGTGTGTTGATCCCCTTCGCTTTGCCCTCGTCGGTGTTGAGCCAATTGATGAGGTCAGCAATGTCCGAGGCATGCAGGGCTTTGCCGTCGTGGAAGGTCACCCCTTGGCGAACCTTGAGTTCCCACGTTGTCGGCGACGTGTTCTTCCACGACACGGCCAAACCCGGCACCGTACCGCTGTCGGCGCCGTAGGTGACCGGGTCGAAGGCAAGTTGGAAGAGCCAGCGGCCCGAATGCGACGCGTCGCCAAGCGGATTGGCGAGCGAGCGCGGCATGCTCGCGGTTGCGACCGTCATTTCCGCGGCGCTGGCGCCGCCGACCGTAATCATCGACGCTGCCGCGAACGGCATCAAAACGTTAAGCAGGTATTTTCTCATTATCCTTCCTCCCCGAAGGTCACCGTTGAGATAGCGCATACTATAGGAGGCGCAAGCGCGGGGCAGCGGAAACATTCGAGGTTTGCACAAATGTCCGGACGTTTGAAAACGGTCGGTGCGCTAACCAAGGTTGCGAAGCGTCCGGGCCATTTGCTGCATGCCATCGCAGTAGGCTTGCCAATTGGGCCGCGCATAATCGTTCTTGAGCACGGCACCCGACCGGATCAAGGCACCCTTTAATTCTTGGATACGATCGCGGACATCGTCGGGGTAGCCGCGCGCAAAGGTATCGAACGCCTGCTGGTCGAGGGGGGCGAAGAATATTTGCGGGAAGAGATCGATGCTCTTGAGCGGCGCATCGATTCCGCGCGTTTCGCTGGTCGGCGGCGGAAATCGCCGGGCGAAAGCCTCGTAGCCCCGCTGACAGTGGGCGGCTACTTTCTCATCCACTTGGCTCGCGTAGAGCCGAGCGCTATCGGGATCCGGTCCGTCGCAGGCGACCAAGAACGCTGCCACGAACAGAGGGAGAAAAGCCTTTCGCATCGCACCCTTATTACGCCGGTTCGCAATCGCGGGCAACGCTAGCTCGACGCGGCCGGTCGCGGTGTTTACCAAGCCTTAACCATGACGCCCTTAGCATAGAATACCGAGACTTCCGGCGCAGAGGACGACCATGCGACCCACAATCCTTCGTTACCTGGCTGCATCGACCCTGCTGGTGAGCTTGGCGGTATTGCCGACGGGATCCGAAGCCCAGTCCCAGGCCTCCAAGACCGGCCTCGGGGTCTCCCGCCAAAGTGCTGGCGCGACATCTGGCCAGTCTACCGCTGCAGCGAGTGGCACCCTCTCGGTCGGCGCTATCGCCGCAGCGGTCGGTCTCGTTGTTGTGATCGGTATCGCCGTTGCAGTCGGTTCCGGCGATGGCGCGTCATCGGCTTCCAGCACCAACTAGCGGACAGCCCTAGACCCTCGCCCCGCACCCTGCCAGACTCCGTGCAGGAGGCAACATCATGGCGAAAACCGACAAATCCGACGATGCGTGGCGTGACCAGCTGACGCCCGAAGAATTTCACGTGCTGCGCGAGAAAGGTACCGAACGCGCATTCTCCGGCGAATACAACGATTTCAAGAAACCGGGAACCTTCGTGTGCCGCGCCTGCGGAAACGAGCTCTTCGATACGCAAACCAAATACGAATCGGGAAGCGGCTGGCCGAGTTTCTACGCGCCGATCGCGCCGGACAGCGTCACCGAAGTGCGCGACGTCAGCCACGGCATGATTCGCACCGAAGTCACCTGCAACCGGTGCGGCTCCCATCTTGGGCACGTCTTCGACGATGGGCCGCAACCGACGGGTCTGCGTTATTGCATGAATTCGCTCTCGCTGAAGCACAAGCCCGCCGACTGATCCGATGACCGAGCAGGACGGTTTGGTTTGCGCCGCCATCCTTGATGGCACCGGCGGGGCGACGATCGTCGACTGGGACGGCATTCGCGGGTGGCAAGCCGATGACGGCCCCATCTGGATCCATCTCCAACGTAATGTCGCCGAATCGGATCGGTGGCTCCGCGACGAAAGCGGCCTGGACCGCTTTACCGTCCAAGCACTGCTGGAAGAAGACCCCCGGCCCCGAACAGCCGTTGCCGGAGACGGCATTCTTGCGGTTCTGCGCGGCGTCAACTTGAACCCGGGGGCTGACCCTGAAGACATGGTATCCGTGCGCCTCTTTGCCACAAAGGACCGCATCATCTCCGTTCGGACCCGCGTCTTGGCTTCAGTTCAGGCAATGCGCGATGACCTTAGCCAGGGACGCGGCGCACGCACGGCCCCGGGTGTCCTTGCTCGGCTTGCCGAATACCTTGCGATCCGGATGGACCCTGTCATCGAAGACATCGAGAACCGGTTGGGCGACCTCGAAGCAAACATCAGTGTTGGGCGTTCGACCGATCTGCGGCGCAATCTCCATGAAATTCGACGCGAAGCAATCGCATTGCGCCGCCACATTGCGCCCCAACGCGATGCTATGAACGGATTCCCCGGCATCGAATCGCCGCTGCTCGACGCTGCACAACGCAACCGATTGCGTGAGGTCGCCGATCGCACCATGCGGCACGTCGAGGACTTGGACGCCGTTCGCGATCGCACTGCCGTTCTTCAGGACGAGTTGACGACCCAGATGTCGGACCAGATGAACCGGACTATGTACCTTCTGACGGTCGTGGCAACGGTGATGTTACCGCTGGGTTTTGTCACCGGGTTGCTTGGCGTCAACGTCGGCGGCATCCCCGGTGCCGACACCCCTTGGGCCTTCGCCGCGTTGTGCGCCATCCTAACCGTGCTTGTCGCGGTCGAGGTGGTCCTGCTACGCCGATTGCGATGGGTCTGACAGTGATCGACGCCATCAACGCCGAACGTCTTTTGGCCCTGCTCGACCGTTTCGGAGAATGGCTGCTCGTTCATTTCTTCGTGCCGCTGACGCTTGCCCAGTTCGCAGCGGCACTCGCGTTGATCGCGATCGCCGCCGCGATACGTGCCCCCCTTCGTCGCACCGCTGCACGATTGATCGGCGGCGGAAACTCCGACGGTCCTGTCCGCCGCATCGCCGATACGTTGCTGGCCCTTGTCTTTCCAATAGTCGCAATCGCTCTTCTATGGCTGGCCGTCGGAGTCGCAAACGGTCTCAACCTCCCCAGTCGAGTCATCGGCGTCGTGGCTAGTCTTTTCAGCGCCTGGGTTTTGATCCGCTTCGTCTCCGGCGTCGCCGGCGATACGACCCTTACCCGTTCGGTATCGTTTCTGGCCTGGACCGTCGCCGCGCTCAACATTGTCGGCCTCTTGGACGTAACGGTCAGCACGCTCGACGCCGCATCGTTCGAACTGGGATCCCTCAGAATTTCCGCCCTCACGGTCATCAAGGGTATTGCCGTTCTCAGCCTGCTGCTTTGGCTGGCAATCGTGGCGTCGGGCGCCCTTGAACGGCGCATTCGATCGGTCGGCGACCTAACCCCGTCCGTCCAAGTTCTCCTGATCAATCTGTCCAAGATCGTTCTCATCATCATCGCCATCGTTGCCGGGATCAGCAGCGTCGGCATCGATCTGACAGCCTTTGCGGTCTTCACCGGCGCCCTCGGCGTCGGCATCGGCTTTGGTTTGCAAAAAATATTCGGGAACTTCATCAGCGGGATCATCATCTTGCTCGACAAGTCGATCAAACCCGGCGATGTCATCGAAATCGGGACGACTTACGGTCGGGTGATGTCGCTCGGCGCACGGTACGTCTCGGTCATCACGCCGGACGCCCATGAATACCTGATCCCCAACGAAGACCTCATCACCCAGCGGGTCGTCAACTGGTCGTTCAGCGACCAGATGGTCCGGCAGTCCGCCGATATCGGCATCCATTACAAAGCCGACTTGCGCAAGGCTATGGAGCTTTGTCTTGAAGCTGCGGCGGAGGTCGAGCGAATACTGGGAACCCCCAAACCGAAGTGTTTCGTAAAGGGGTTCGGCGACAGCTCGGTTGACCTGTTGGTGAGCTACTGGATTGACGATCCGATGAACGGCACCGTCAATGTCCGCAGCGAGCTGTTCCTCAATATCTGGGACAAATTCCACGCCCACGGAATCGAAATTCCTTACCCACAACGGGATATCTACATCAAGGAGGGCGCAATCGTCGCGCCCCAGCCTTCTCTCGCCCCAAACGAAGGTGCGTAACCGATATCCGCGCCCCGCGGCTCGATCACGCTACACGCCGCGGCGTAGAAACGGGCGGGTGAAGGCACCGACAACAAGGGCAATACGATGATCAACGAACCCAACCTGCAAGTGCGCGTCCGCCGGATCCCCGAGGGTATTCCCCGCATCGACGACCTTGAGGTCATCGAGGGTACGGTGCCGCGCCCCGGTCCGGGCATGCTGCTCGCAAGGACTATTTACTTAGTGGTCGACCCCTATGTGCGCTCGCGCCTTAGTGGACGCCATTTCGACCGACAGCCGCAAGCGGGCGATCTCATGTTAGGGCGCACGGTCAGCGAGGTGATCGAGTCGCACGTTGAAGGCATCGCGGCCGGAGACTTCGTGTGCATCGAATCGGGGATGCAGCAGTATGCCGTCGTCGATGGATCGGACGTCATCCCGGTCGACCCGACCGTTGCCCCCCTGACGACGGCACTCGGCATCCTCGGCATGCCCGGCCTGACGGCCTGGTCGGGCCTGTGCGTGCTGGACCCGATCCAACCGGGAGAAACGCTCCTAGTGACGGCCGCATCGGGAGCCGTCGGCTCGATGGCCGGGCAAATCGCCAAACTGAAGGGCGCGCGCGCCATCGGTTTGGCCGGCAGCGACGAAAAGTGCGCATGGGCCCGCCACGAAGGTGGGTTCGACGCTTGTTTCAATTACAAGACCGACGACTGGTCGCGCGACCTCGCGCGCCTCGCGCCGAACGGCATCGACGTCTACTTCGACAACGCCGGCGGGGACATCCTCAATACGGTCGTCAAACACCACCTTGCGATGTATGCGCGCGTGCTCATCTGCGGTTTGATCGCCCAATACAACCTGAAGGATGCCCCGCCTGGGCCCAACCTCGGTCCTGTGGTCAGCAAGCGCGCCCAGATAAAGGGACTGGTCGTTTACGACTTCGAGGATCGCTGCGACGACTTCCTGCGCGAGGCCGTTCCTTGGTTCAAAGCCGGCAAGCTCCGCTACAAGGAAGAGCTACACGACGGCATCGAAACAGCCCCGGCTGTTTTTTCGCGTCTAATGAGCGGGCAGAATTTCGGCAAGACCATCATCCGGGTCGCCGACGACCCGACGCTGAAAGGCTAACCCGCGCTCGCGCCATGAGCCGCGTCCCGCTTGGTGAGAAAGACGGTCAGGATTCCGAAGCCAACACCCGGGATCGACAGGGCCGCCAGCATACCCGTCATACCGATTCCATCACCACTTTCTAGGCTGCCAACGAAGAAGCTCGACAGCGCCATGAAGCTAAACGAAAAAGCCCCCAGCAAGGCCGCGCCGGTACCGGCAATCTTGGGATCCACCTCGATCGCGCCGGCCATCGCATTGGGGATGTTGATCCCGACACCCACCGTGTAGACCATCATCAAAGGGTAAAGGATCGCAATATTGAGGTTGCCGGACAGGACGATGACAAACGACAGGCACGCGGCAAAGGCCGCTAGCGAACAGCCCGTCACGACCATCGGATGAATCGATACGTGGCCTGAGACTCGACTGGAGATGAGGTTGCCAATCATAAAGCCGGCATGAAGCAATGCGGTGAGCACGACGTAACCAACGCTACTCACGCCCAGCGTTTCGATCCCGACGAACGGGCCGCCGGTCATGAAACCGAAAATGCCCCCGCTCAAGAGCGCTTGCGAAAGGGCGTAGCTCATGAACAGCGGCGAGCGCAACAATCGACCGTAATTCGTCAGCATGCGGACCCCGCCGTAGGCGGCGGCATCGCGCACCTTGTGGGTTTCCGGCAAGAAGACGATTGCGATGCCCAAGAACACAAAGGCGATCACCGCCGTGGTCCAGAAAATACCCTGCCAACCCAGCGCATTGGCGACGAAGCCACCGGCAACGAGCGAAAGCAGCGGTGCCAGGGTAGCGCCGCTATTGATTAGTGCCATCGGCTTGCGGACCTGGGGAAACGCCCAAATGTCGCGCGCAATGGCCCGCGCCAATATAGTCCCGCCGACCGCGCCAAAGGCCTGGGGCACCCGCGCCAGGGTCATCCATTCGATGGTAGGGGCAAGCGCAACGGCGACCGAACCAAGCCCATAGATCGCCAAGCTGCCGATCAGTACCCAACGCCGCCCGTAGCGATCCGACAACGGCCCATAGATCAGCTGAGACACCGCAAACACCGCAAGAAACACGGTGAGGGTGAACTGCGCCGAGGACGCATCCGTACCCAGGTCGCGCGCCAATTGCGGAATGGCCGGCGTATACATGACGCCGCCAATCCAACCGATCGCACTCAGGCCCGCTAGAAGCAATAACACGCAATCAAATCCTATCGGTGAGAAGTGTCAAAACCGAGCCTCGACAAGCGACGCGCAATGCCGCTAGCCGCCACAGTAGGCGGTTAGCCCCGATCTGCTAACGAAAAGACCGCATCATGCAGGCAGACGGACGACCGGGGGCTTGGTACGTGGGGCAATGTGCCCTAACCGTTGGAGCGTCCGTGGTCCCTCTGTCATGGCTTGTCGAAGAACGGATGCGCCTGTTTGTTTGGTGCATTCGCTGCGATCACCACGGCGCACTTCCGCCAGGACCGCTGATTGAGAGGCTTGGTCCCGACTTTCCCATTCCGAAGGTCGCCGGCAAGCTCGTCTGTACCAACTGCGGCGGGCACGAATTCACCGTGAACCCGCACTGGAACGATGTCGACATTCCCGGTGCGCCCAAGATGTTCCCAGTTGCACCACGCTAGGCCGTTTCCGGCGCAACAAAGACGCCGTCCGCAGTATAGCGCCGGACGACTTCTATCGTCGGCTTCATCCCGCGGTAGGGAAACTCGGCGGCATCGTCGGCCCACAGGTCGTTCGGCAACCCTTGGCGGGCCGCATAAACGTGACCGTAGACCGCAGGCTCGTCCCACGCCGCGAGATTGACGAACGGATTGGCCCGCGCCTTGCGCAGCGCCCGCAGATCGAGCCGCCCCTCGAGCGCGACCCGACCCGGGCCGTCGGCAACAACCTGCACGTTGCCGTCGTAATTCACGATCTTCGCGTGACCGCGCGAATAGAGATTGGGTACCGTGTCGCTGTGGTTAAGGTACTCGCCACCCATCGCTGCCGACACGACGTAGGCTGTGTTTTCGTAGGCCCGGGTGCGGCGCCCCATCTCCCAGGCGGCTCGGCCGCCGCCATGGGGCTCGGACGTCGGGTGGAGGATCACCTCCGCCCCCCGCCTGACCAGAGCACGGGCCGTCTCAGGAAAGTTCATGTCGAAGCAAACGACGGTACCGAGACATCCCAACGGTGTGTTCACCACCGGGAAAAGGTGGTCGTAGCCGTATTTGTCGACGTAACGCGTGTAGACGCTCCCCGGCGTCGTATCCGGCAACGTCCCCAGCACGTCCGCGCATTGGATCTTTCGGTAGCGATGAATGACCGTGCCAGAATCGTCGATGATGAAGGCCGTGTTGAAAAAACGACCGGGCCAGTCGTCGTCGGCCTCGAAACAACCGCCCGCGACAAAACACTTCATGTCTTGGGCAAACTGGCACAGCCGGTCAATCTCCGGCCCCGGAAAACGAACACCGATTTGCGCCCATACGTCGGGAGTCCGATTGACCTGTGCACCGGTAATGAAGAATTCGGGGAACACGACGATCCCCGGCTTGGTCCGCTCGACCCGGAACTGAACGAGTTCAATCGCTTCTTCGACATTGCGCATTTTGGTTTCGGCGGCGAGGTCGGCGCGCCGGACGATTCGCACCACATGCTGGCCGAGAATCACGCCGTAGTTGAGGCGCTCTTCCTTTTTAGGGGCGCGGGCGACGGCGGCAACGCGGCGTTGCCCCTCCTCCCGCCACGCTGCGCGGGTAGCCGGCGATTCGGCGACATTGCTGCCGTCGGTCCGGTACTCCGGCGCATAGAGTTGGGTGCGCAGGATCGCCGGGAAGTTCGGGCCGGGGGCTTGGCGCAATCGGCGCAAACGATCGATGTCGGGGTTACAGACGATGAAGCTTTCACTGCCCCGTGCGCCAACCGTATTGCCGATCCAATCGTTCAGCGCCGACGCCGGCGGGAGGACGGTTTCGGCGCCATCGAGCGTCGCCATACTGGGCGATGCACAGGCGAGGTAGAGCCGGTTCTCGTAGGGCCGTGCCCGGCGCGCGATCTGCCGCATGTCGAAGTGATCGTCGCTCAGCTCGCGGGTCGGGTTGAGCAGCAATTCGCATCCGTTGAGGGTCAATGCGCGGACGAGATGCGGGAACAAAACGTCTTCGCCGAGGAGAAACCCAAGCTGGCCGTGGGGTGTCGCCGCCACGGCGAAGTCGGCGGGTGCGTTCAGGCCAGCGGCCGCGTTATTGTACCGGTCAACCAAGTCCGGCGAGATCTTCGGCGTCCGCAGCAACCTGTTGCCATCCGGGTCGAAGAGATAGGCAACCGTTTGCGCCTGTCCGCTGGTGTCGGTCATCACTTGCCCGGCGGCCGCAAGATAGATCTGTTCGGCACTGGCCAGCGCGCCTAACCCTTGGGCGAAAGCGCCTTCATCGGGCGTGTCCTCAACCGGATTGGCCAACGGGAGCAGGACCAGCGGCGGCGCATCGTCCTCCAAACGGCGTTTTGCCGCGCGGATCTGGACCCGCATTTGGGTCTCCAGGGTCTCCAGTCCCCAGGCTTCTTGAAAAATGACGAGCATCGGCGTCCTCCAGAGTTGCGAGACGATTGTTTCGACCGGACCGAAACGACGCAACCTTTACCCAAACCGTTGACCGCCCTGCGTCTGCGGACCATCCTGCAGCCGAAACGATCCACACAGGGAGGGTGTCATCACTCGTTCAGCCAGTCTTTATCGCAGTACCTTGTTCGTCCCCGGCAACAAGCCCGAACGCTTCGACAAGGCCGCCGGCAGCGGCGCCGACTTGATCGCTGTCGATCTCGAAGATGCAGTGCCGCCGGAAAACAAGGACGCGGCGCGCAAGACCGTGATGGACTACCTGACCCAACCCTACAGCGGCGCGGCACGCAGGTTTGTGCGCATCAATTCCCCAAAAACGGCGGCAGGATTGCGCGACCTGGTCGCCTTAGTCGACGCGCCATCGATGCCCGACGGAATCTTGATCCCGATGGTTGCAACCGCCGCGGAGGTCCAGTGGGTCGACGGCCTTCTGGCGCACCATACCGACCTCGATCTCATCGCTGTGATCGAGACAACGGAAGGATTGGACAACGCATATGAAATCGCCGGTGCCTCGCCACGCCTGCGCGCCGTCGGATTCGGATCGGCCGACTTCACGTCCGAGACCGGCAGCACGATGGAATGGGATCCCCTACTCTACCCCCGCAGCCGAATCGCCGCGGCATGCGCACGGCACAAGGTGGTTGCGATCGACGGCGTGTGGCTGAATATCAACGATGACGACGGCCTCGTCGGCGAAACACGCGCGATCCGCTCGCTCGGTTATCGCGGCAAAATCGCTATCCACCCCAAACAAATCGCCGGCATCCACACCGGATTTGCCCCGACGGAACAAGAGATCGAAAAAGCCCGCAACGTTGTTGCAGCCTTTGAGAAAGCCGGCGGCGCCGCAATTAAGGTCGACGGCCTGATGATCGATCTTCCCCTGTACGAATCGGCACAACGGACGCTCGCCAGCGCGACGGAGTAACGCCCATGTCTACGGTTCCATTGATCGACATTGCGCCGTTCCTCGACGGCAGCGACAAGAGCGGTATCGCTGCACAGGTCGACGCAGCATGCCGGAAGATCGGTTTTCTCGTCGTCCAAGGCCACGGCGTCGATCCGGCCCTGATTGCCGAGATGCACCGTATCAGCAAAGCCTATTTCGACCTGCCGTTCTGGGAAAAAATGCGGTTCAAAATGCCGCCAGACCGCTACCGCGGCTATACCCCCTACGGCGCCGAAAGCCTGTCTTACAGCCTGGACGAAGCATTGCCGCCAGACCTGAAAGAATCGTTCTCGATGGGGCCGTTCGACCACGCCTTCGACGAATACCACTTCGGCGCCGCCGGAACGCGCTACTTCGCGCCCAACTTCTGGCCGGCGCAACCGGCGGCGATGCAAAAAGTCTGGGAAACCTACTACGCTGAAATGGACAGGCTGGCCCGCGACCTGATGCGAATCTTCGCCGTGGCGCTGGGCCTCAAAGAGAATTGGTTTGCTGACAAGATCGACCGGCACATCACAAATTTCAGCGTAATCCATTACCCGGGCCAAGAAAATACCACCCCTAAGGCGGGCCAAAGCAGGGCTGGTGCACACACCGACTATGGCAGCCTGACAATCGTGCAAACCGACACCGACGTGGGCGGACTAGAGGTCCAAACCCGTGACGGCAAATGGTCGGCGGTCCCGTGGATTCCCGATACGTTTGCGATCAACCTGGGCGATCTGATGTCCGACTGGACCAACGATCAGTGGGTCTCGACTCTGCACCGTGTGGCCAATCCGCCGCGTGACAAAGCCCACGTCAGCAAGACGTCCTTGCTGTTCTTCCATCAACCCAACTACGACGCCGTCATCGAGTGCATCCCGACATGCACCGACGCCGACAATCCGCCTCGGCACGCCAAAATAACATCTGGCGACCACGTGACGAGGAAAATCAACAAACATCGTAGCATCGACGATGTGATGCAGGCCGCGCCATAATGGACCTCAGGAGATCACCATGGAAAAGCTGAAGTTCCGGCACCTCGCCGATTCGACGAAGGCAGACCACGCAATATTGCAGCCCTATCTTGAGGAAGAGAACAAACTGACCGGCGAGCGCGTGCTGGAAATGTTTGCGTCCTTGAAGGATAAGGATTGCGGCCCGTTGCCGGTCGACATCTTCGAGCATGGCCTGCAGACCGCGACACTGGCGCTACGGGACGGCGAGGATGAGGAAACCGTTGTCTGCGCGTTGTTGCACGACCTCGGTCACTTTGTTGCGCCGATGAACCACGGCCGGTTCATCGCCGAACTTCTGCAGCCCTTTGTCTCGGAAAAGAACTATTGGGTCTTGCAGCACCACACGATTTTTCAGGCGTACTATTACCTTCACCATATAGGGAAAGACCGCAACGCCCGCGACAAATACAAGGACAGCCCCTACTACGACAGCGCGGTTCGATTCGTCGAGCGATGGGACCAAATGGCCTTCGACCCCGACTTCACGCCCGAGCCGATCGACACCTTCGCGCCGATGGTCCGGCGCATTTTCGCGCGTCCGCCGCACGGCACCGGCACCACGGCACCGCTTTCGGCGTCGGTGTCCTAACTATCGGCCTTTTCGGTCATCAAGGCTGTCACTGCGCCTTCGACAACCGTTCCTTTGAAGATGTCGGGGTTCATTCCAGCATGCATTTCGGCTGGATGAACAAAGGTCAAGTCGCGAAAATCGGCTGAGGTAAGCGACCCCTCTTCGACGAGGCTATAGGCCTTGGCGATCACCTTGCGGGCGTCGGTCACGTCGAAGTGACCGATGTCGGAGCCGATCAGGGCTTTGAACTTGGCACCGAATTGGTTGAGCTTTTCGTTGAAGGCCCACGCCATGATCCGGTCGTCCGATTCGCAGCCAAAATAGAAATTCGGAACGAAGAGATCGTAGATGTCTTTCTCGCTGACGATGCCGCAGCGCGCAAAGTCGTCAAGATCGGCCTCCCGCTCGGGCGGCCATTCGTAGAAAAACCCGTCGCTGGTCTTGAGTGCGTCGAGCTTGGTCTGGACCTTCGGCCCCCCGTACTGGGTAGCCAGCTCGACCAATAACTCTCGATCGATCCGCGCCGGATCGAGGTGACGCTTGAGTTCGGGTACGTTGCGCTTCTCCCAATGCTCGATGAGGTCGTTGTACAGGCTTGCCGCCCAGCCAACGCCGCATT
Source organism: uncultured Alphaproteobacteria bacterium (assembly GCA_964350495.1). Lineage (GTDB taxonomy): Bacteria > Pseudomonadota > Alphaproteobacteria > SHVP01 > SHVP01 > CALJDF01. Next base: position 7,791 of record CAYGKG010000009.1, on the reverse strand, counting down.
CAAGAAAACCGAACTTCAGGTCGGGAAACCGCCGGGTCACACCGCCCAGAACAAGCGCCTTGCAAAAGGCCTGACTGCCCGCGGCAAAATGGCCGATGTGATTGAAGGTCACGTTAGAAATAGAGGTCCGATCGACCCACCCCATCGTACTGGTGTGCATCGTCGGCGCGACCTTCAGGTCCATGCACTTCTGCCAGACTGGGTCGTAGTCGTACGGGCTGTCTAGCGCGAGCGGATCGATCCAATAGGACGCAGCGGCCGAGGCAAGATCGCGGTCGCCCCCGATCGCGCCCTGAATCGGCCGCCGGACCGCCCCTTCGACCATCGCCGCCTTGAGCCCGCGCTGGCCGACGGCGAAGTCTAGCTCCTCGATGGCCTCCTGCGGCGTGTGCATCGGAATAACGGCCGCCGGCGCTAGGCGATCGGCATATTCGTCAAACAGATCGGCGTTCATCGTATTGATCGCGCGTACCACCCCGCGGCGCATCTCCTCGTCGTCCAAGCCGACGAAGAGAATCGCTAGCGTGGGATACACGAAGGAAAAGTCGATCCCGAACTCGTCAAGCCTGGAACGCAGGAGACCCGGAAACATTGCCGTCGCCCGGTCCCGGGTATTGCCCGCCGGGAACATCCAAAACGGCGCGCGCTTGATCCGCTTCCGCGCGCGCTCTTCCGGCGTAGCGTGATACCAGCCCCAGAACTTGCCGTCCGCGAGCATATCGACATAGCGCTTGACCATTGTGGCGCCGCCAACGTCCTTGATGTAATCCATCAACACCGGTTCGACTTCGAGCATATGCGCATCGGCATCGATGATCGGGTGATCGAGGCTTTCGCGGACGATCTGAGATTTGCTCTTGGTCATAGTCTCTCCTGCGGGTTGGTATCGAAGGCGTCGCGGCTCAAGAATTCGGTTTGGCCGGGATGCGGGCTGGGTAGAATAGTTGTTGACCGTCGACGCGAAAGTCGGCGATTGCCTGCTGTCCGCGCGGACCGATCAACCAGTCGATGAAACGCTGACCGTCCGCCTCGCGGACGCGGGCGTGGCGCGCCGGGTTCACCAGAATTACGCCATAGGGATTGAATAGACGGTCGTCGCCTTCGGCCAGGACCGTCTGTTCGCCTTTGTTGCCAAAGCTGATCCAGGTGCCACGGTCGGTCAGCGCGTAGCCTCCCATCCCTGTCGCGGTGTTGAGCGTCGCCCCCATCCCAGCGCCGGTCTCGCGGTACCAAGTGCCGCTTGCTGCCGCCACATCGACCCCGGCGGCGGCCCACAGGGACAATTCCTTCTGGTGGGTGCCGCTATTGTCGCCGCGGGATAGAAAAGGAACTTGGGCCGTGGCTATCGCCTGGAGCGCAGCAACCACGTTAGCCGATCCTTTGGTGCCCGCAGGGTCGCGCCGCGGGCCAACGACGACGAAGTCGTTGTACATCACGTCATGGCGTTCAACGCCCCACCCCTCGGCCACAAAGGCATCCTCCGCCGCGCGGGCGTGTACCAACACGACATCGCCGTCGCCGTTGCGGGCGTTCTTCAGAGCCTGCCCGGTCCCCACGGCGACGACCCGCACGTCGATCCCGGTCTCTTGCTTGAAGCGCGGCAGGATGAAGTCGAACAGACCGGAATTTTGTGTCGACGTGGTCGATTGGACGACGATAAATCGTTCGGCGGCCTCGGCAATCGGAGATCCCGCGACCAACAATCCCAGAATCACCAACGTCCCGGTGAAGAAACGTTTTGCCTGGCTCATAGAACCAACTTTCCTTCAACGAATGCTTGGGCCTGATGCGTTGCCGGCGAATCGAAGAATGCCGGAGCAGCGCCGTTCTCGACTACCTTGCCGGCGACCATGAAGACGACATCCTCGGCAATGCGACGGGCTTGGCTGAGATCGTGGGTGACCATGATGAGTTTGGTACCCCTACGGCGCGCGGCCTGCAGCAGCGCTTCGATCGCGATGATCGAAGCGTTGTCGAGATTGGCCGTGGGTTCGTCCAAGAAAACCACGTCGGGTTCGCAACACAGGGCGCGCGCAATTGCCAACCGCTGTTTTTCGCCGCCCGAGAGCACGCCTGCGGGACGGCGCGCTAGGTCCAACAACGTTGCCCGCCCCAGCCACTCTTCGACGCGACCGCGCAATGCCGTGCCAGTATGGCCCCGGATTCGTAGCGCGTAGCGTAGGTTCGCCGCCACGGAGCGGCGCAGGACCACCGGGTCCTGAAACACCATCGCTTGGCGCAGGCGAGCGCCACGATCGGCGCGCCCACCGTTCCATGCCACGGTGCCCGTCGTCGGCTCCAACAGACCGTGGAGCAAGCGCAATAGGACGCTTTTACCGGCGCCGTTGGGGCCGAGAACAACGGTCGAACCGCCCGACCCGATGGTCAGGTCGAGCGGCCCAACCCAGGTGCCAGCAACCGTCGCGTAGGACAAGTTGGTCGCGCTCAATGGCAGGATCGGGTGTGGGGCGGCAACCACGCGGTCGGAGGGTATCGCAAGGTCAACCATAGGCCCGGCTCATCAATCGCGTTCTAAAGGTCATCGCCGCGCCGTTCACGATCATCGCGATCAAGATAAGGATGAAACCCAACGCCAGCGCCAACCCAAGATTGCCCTTCGACGTTTCGACGGCAATCGCTGTCGTCATCACTCTGGTAACGTGGTCGATGTTGCCACCGACGGTAATCACCGCCCCGACCTCGGCAATCGCGCGACCGAAGCCCGCCAGGGCCGTCGTCAACAGACTGAACCGCGCATCCCACAACAGGGTGCCGACCTGCCCGATGGCGCCTACGCCCAACGAGCGCAGCTGTTCATCGTATTCCCCAGCGAGGTCCTCGACGGTCTGCCGCGTCAGCGACGCCACGATCGGCGTCACCAGTGCGCATTGCGCAATAATCATTGCTGTTGGCGTGTACAACAACTGCAGGACGCCAAGGGGACCGGCATTGGACAGCATCAAGTAGACCATTAGACCGACCACCACCGGCGGCAGTCCCATCAGCGCGCTCATGGTCACGATGACCGCCTGACGGCCCGGAAAGCGCAGCACCGCCGTCAACGCGCCCAAGGGGAACCCGATCAGACACGCGATCACCACGGCCGTGAGGCTCACCCGTAGAGAGAGGGCGACGATCTCGGCGAGGTCGGTATCGCCCCGGACCATCAAATCGAAGGCCAAAACGAAGGCCGCCCCGAAATCCTGCACGTTTCTCCCCACTTTTACACCGCAACGGCGATAACGATTTTGACAGTTTCCGAAGGCCGCTCCAAGCTGTCGTCGAATACTATCTCAGGGGAGGACGTGACGATGAAGCATCGCAAGATCAGGGGCCGCATCGACTACATCACCGACGATGTCGGCGTCATGGGGCGGGAGTGGTTCACCCACAGCGTCCATTCGGATGGACGACGGACCATGCGCGCATTAACTGAAATGGACGACGACGACCTCATGCGCGACGTGACCTTCAGCGTCGACGAAAATTGGCTACCGTTGGATTGCTTCGTCCGTCTGACGATCCACGATCAGTTCCAGGGGACCGGCTGGTTTCGGTTTACCGACACCTATGCGGAATGCGAATCTTTCTCGATTGACGGCGGCCGGGTTAGCCAGCGCTGGCCGATGAACGGACGCCCGCCTCTTTTCGTCAGTCACGCCGTCGCCTGCGACGCATGGACTAATGCGGCGTTCGACATGTCGCGCAAGAACGAACGCCAACTCGTCTACCCCCGCATGGCAAGTTCTCCGCTCGGCAACGGCGGATCGGGGCCGATGCTCGGGAATTCGACGACTGTAACGCCAACGCCCGCGACGCTGTACCTGGACTATCTCGGCGAGGAGGACGTTACCGTCCCGGCAGGGACGTTCAAGTGCCACCGAATCGCGCTCAATCGTGGCGACATCCCCCGATTCGAGATCTGGACCCACGGGCCGGACTTCCTGCCGGTGCAACTGCGTTACGATCGGCTGAACCAGTACTATCAACTCGCCGAACTGGACATGTAGCTCGGCCCACTTGGGAGGTTCCTATGGAGACTCAGTACCGCCACAGCCTTCTGGTTGACGAGGACCACGACGAAGGGGCGCGCGAGATGTTCGCGATGGACCTCGCCACGCATCTCTCAAGGGACGTTTTCCCTGGAACGCGGCGCCTATTCGAGGACCGTATCGCACCCGCGTTCCGGCGCCAGTACGACCGCGCACCGAACCGCACTGAGACCCGCCGCGCACTGCTTGGCCAGCCCTACTATCAGATGTGGAGCTCGCTCAAACGGACCGACCAGGAAATCCTGTTCGACTATGTCGGCGAGGCGGTCGAGCATCAGTTGAGCGGCATCACCGCACGCAGCAAACGGCCCGCCCGAAAGGCCGGTGGCTCGCTTCGCCTGGACCCGACCGTCAAACCGCCCCGCTACCTCACGGCGGTCGATATCCACTGCATGCCGGGGAACTATACCGGGGATCTGGGCGACGACGACGTGTCCGCAGGCGCGATCTTCGATCGGGGTCTGTTTCTCTACGGCCGCGGGGGTCTCGGACCGCAAAGCGACGACATGGGCGCGTCGGTCTGTGCATGGCTCAAGCGGACCCACCCAAGTTTTTCCCCACGGGATATTCTGGACATGGGTTGTTCGATCGGCGGCAATACCCTGCCCTTTGCCCGCACCTTTCCCAAGGCAACAGTCCACGCCATCGACGTAGGGACGGGTATTTTGCGATACGGACATGCGCGGGCCGAAGAACTCGGCGTACCGATTCAGTTTTCGCAACAAAACGCGGAACACACATCGTTTCCCGACCAAAGTTTCGATTTGATCGTTTCCCATTTGCTCGGTCACGAAACGTCGCTCGCGGGCTATCGCAATATCATGCGCGAAAGCTTTCGGTTGTTGCGGCCGGGCGGCATGATGCTTCACACCGAAACCGAATGGTCGACGGAAGTCGACCCGTTCAATCAATCGGTCCTCGACTGGGAGACCCACTTCAACGGCGAACCGTTCAAAACAAAACTCGACACATTGGACAATATCGCCGTCGCCGCCGAAGCCGGTTTCGCCAAGAAAATGGCCTTTGTCGAACGCGCGCCCAGTTTGCGCGCCGGAACGAAATACTATCAGGGACGTTGGGTCATCTTCGGCGCCACCAAGTAGGCCCTAGACCTCAAGGACGATGTTCCCGTAGAAATCGCGGCCTTCCAGCATTTCATGGGCCTTTCGCGCGTCGCTGAGCGGAAAGCGCGCCGCGAGGACCGGCCGTAGATCGCCGCGCGCGAGGAACCGCAGAACCTGCTTGATCGATTCCTTTGGCGTAAAATGCGTACCGGTTAGCATGATCTGACTGCGAACCAATAGACGGCGAATGTCGATCAAGGTTTCGGTCGGTTCGATCGACCCCGCGCTCGACAGCCTGCCGTTGTAGGCGAGCGCATCCAAGCTCTGGCGCAGGATATCGCCACCGACGGTTTCCAGCACGACATCGACGCCGCGCCCGCCCGTGGCCGCGCGGGCTTCTTTGGTGAGGTCTTGGGTTCGATAGTTGACCCCTACATCGGCGCCATCCTGCTGGGCCCGGCGCAGTTTTTCGTCCGACCCGGCACTGGCGACAATACGGCACCCTGTCATGTGTGCGATCTGGACCGCGGCGCTGCCGACGGCGCCGCCGACGGCATTGATCAGGACGGTATCCTCGGGCCGAAGGTTCACTTTGCGGGCCATCTCCCACGCGGTGGCATAGGCAACCAACGATGTCGCGGCATCGAGAAAGGACACCTCGTCCGGCAACGGCAACAGGCTAAATTGGTTGACCTTCACGTACTCGGCGTAGGTGCCCCATCGGGTGTGGCCGAGTTTGTCGAACTTTGCGCAAATGTTGTCGTGGCCTTGCATGCAGTAGCAGACCGGCTCGCTACACGTCCCGAGCGAAACGGTCAGGACGGGGACGACCCGGTCGCCGACCTTGAATCCGGTCACGCCGGGACCAACATCCGCTACCGTGCCCGCACCCTCGACCCCCAGGACGTGGGGAAACGTCACCGAGGCGTTCGGCACGTTGCCGCTGCGCACTAGGGTGTCGAAGCGGTTGATCCCGGTCGTATCGATCTTGATCAATACGTCGCCGGGACCGACCTTTGGGGTCGGGATATCGGCGTACCGCATAGCTTCGGGGCCGCCGTGGCCGTCAATAACGATCGCTTTCATCGCGCTTTTCCCCTAGTTGCGGCGTAGCGCGGGCCCTCGGGCGTCGATCGGATCACCCGGCCCGGCCGCGCGCCGGTTTCCAGTCCGCTGCGCTGAACCACCTCGCCGCCGACAATGGTCGCTTCGTAGCCGCGCGCCTTTTGCATAAGGCGCATCGCGCCCGCCGGCAGGTCGTTGACGAAGTAAGGCGTTTCCAGACGTAAACCCTCGAAATCGATCAGATTGAGATCGGCGCGTAGACCCGGTTTGATCGCGCCACGATCGTTGAAGCCATACAGCGCCGCGTTGTCGAGCGTTTGTTTCTTGACGAGCCATTCCAGGGGTAACGCTGGGCCGCGCGACCGGTCGCGGGCCCAATGGGTGAGCATGAAGGTCGGGACGCTGGCGTCGCAAATGTAGGTCACATGGGCCCCGGCATCGCCGCCGCCCAAAACAGCCTGGGGATGGACAAGCATCTCCCTCACGGTCTCGAGATCGCCATCCGCATAGTTGAAAGCGGTGAAATACAGAACCGCACGCCCGTCGTCTGCGAGCAACCTGTCGTACCCTAGGTCCGCAGGGTCGCGACCCGCCGCCCGGGCCTGCGCCGCTATGCTGTGGGCTGGGTCCGGTTCGTAATCCAGCGGATCGCCGAGGTCATAGCTCCCCGCCCACGCAGTCTTGAGGATATTGTTGAAGGCATCGTCGTTCGGGTCCGACTGCGCCAGGAGGCGTGCCTTGAAGGAAGGATCGCGCATCGTCCGCACAATCTCCGCGTGCGGTTTTGCCGCAATCTCGGCGAAGGCCGGGTAGCGGAAGAATGGATGAATTCCCGCCAGCGTGAACAAATAGTTGGTCGGCCGCCCGAAGACCTGCGGATAGATCCGGGCGCCGTCGGCCGCCGCGATCGCACACGCATCGAGAACGCCGCGCCAGACTTCGGGATAGTCGTGGGCCTGCCCAAGCAGGAAGGTGATCGGACAGCCTGTGCTTTTGGAAATCCGGTGCATCCATTGGATCTCGCTTGGCGGACCGGCGGCATCGAAACCGCTCATCCCCCGCACCGTCATCTCGAAGACGCCATGACCCGCGTTGGCGAGCACCTGGGCAAGCGCCTGTAGTTCGTCTTCGGCGGCAAAGGTACCCGGTACGAGGTCCCCGTCGATATCGAGGTGGAGCAACGAGCGCGACGTACTGAGACCCGCTGCGCCCGCGGCCATCGCTTCGCGCACCACTTGGGTTTCGGCGGCAATGTCTGCCGCGGTGGCGCGTTCGTCGTGCGCTCGATCGCCCATCACATAGGCGCGGATCGCGCCGTGGCCGATTTGCGCAGCGACATCGAGCGCGCGCGGCATTGCGTCCAAGGCATCGAGGTATTCGGGGAAGGTTTCCCACTGCCAGCGAATGCCCGCGGCCAGGGCACTGCCCGGAATATCCTCCACGCCCTCCATCAATCCGAGCAGCCACGCGCGCCGTTCGGGCGCCGCGGGCGCGAAACCGACGCCGCAGTTGCCCATGACCACGGTCGTGACCCCATGCCAGATGGACGGCGTCAGCAGCGGATCCCAGGTGACCTGACCGTCGTAATGGGTGTGGATATCGACCCAGCC
>CAYGKG010000008.1:0-54333 GCA_964350495.1 uncultured Alphaproteobacteria bacterium | reverse complement strand
GACAAGGGCCGAGCGTGCCCGCGCAGTCGGGCCCAGTTCCTGCGGCCGGGCGGCGCCGGGCTGGGGCGGGCGTAGATTGAAATCGGGGGGAATCGTCAAGGGCGCTTTGCTGACGACGGTGAACTCGTCGGGCGACGGCGGGTCGAGACCGAGGGTTCGCGCCGGGTTCGAGCAGCCGGCGACCAGCAGAGCGCCCATCAGCAGGGTCGCTGCGCCAAGTCCGCTTCGGCCACTAAACATTATCATTCTCGTTTACCGTTTTGCGGCGCCCAAAAATCACGCCTTCCGCGAGGATCATAACCACGCCCGTCACGATTGCCGAGTCGGCGGCGTTAAACGCGGGCCAATGATACCCGAACGCGTGGAAATCCAGAAAATCGACGACCGCGCCATGAAGCGCCCGATCGACCGTGTTTCCCAAGGCGCCTCCGATGACAGCGCCACCCGCGATTCCCAACCACAGGGTAGTCTGCCGACGCAACCAGACTGCCAGACCGGCGACAATGGCGAGCGCCAAGATACTGAACACCCAACGGCCCCACGCCTCTTGGAAGAGACTAAAGCTGATTCCCGGGTTGAAGGTAAGGACGAGGTTGAAAAATTCCGTCACCGGTATGCGCTGGCCGGGCAGGACCGACCCGAGCGCCCAGAACTTCGTCGCTTGATCGACGACAACGACCCCCACGGCCACCAACAAGCCGAGCCGCAACATCAGGCAGGCCGAGCGTCATGTTTCCCGACCGCCTCGGCACAGCGGCGGCAAATGTCTGGGCCCTCGTCGGGCACCACCGCGACTTCGGGCAATACCTTCCAGCACCGTTGGCATTTGCCGCCCGCCGCCGAACTCGGGACTACTGAAATACCGGGAACGTCCTCGATCCGGTACGCATCGGCAGGGCCCTCGCCGACGGTCAATTGGAGGCCGGAAGTGATGCAAACCTCGGCAAGGTCGACGCCGTCACAGGCCGCAGCCGTTTCTTGGTCGGCAAAGACCGTGGGCGCCGCCTGGAGCGACGAACCGATCCGCTTTTCGCGCCGTTCGACCTCCAGTGCGCCGGTAACCACCCGGCGAAGACGCGCGACCTTCGACCATTTTTCGGCCAAAGCATCGTTGCGCCAAGCCGATGGGATGTCAGGGAACAATTGCAAATGAACGCTCTCGTTCTCGCCTGGGAAACGGGTCAACCACGCTTCCTCCGCGGTAAAGCAAATGAAGGGAGCAAGCCACGTCGTTAGACACCTGAACAGCTGATCCAGCACAGTCCGCGCCGCCCGGCGAACGGGCGAATCAACGCCGTCACAGTAGAGCGCATCCTTGCGGATATCGAAGTAAACCGCCGACAGATCGTTGGTGCAGAAGTTGTAGAGCTGCACGTACATGTCGTGAAAATCGAAATCGTTACAACACTGACGGACGTGCCGATCCAATGCCCACAGGCGGTGCAAAACCCACCGCTCAAGCTCCGGCATCTCCGCCGCCGTCACCTTTTCGGCATCCGAGAACCCGTTAAGGTTGCCGAGCATGTAACGCAGAGTGTTGCGTAGCTTGCGATAGGCGTCGGCCTGGCCCTGGATGATCTCTTTGCTGACCCGCAGGTCGTCGGTGTAATCCGAACCGACGACCCACAGCCGGAGGATGTCGGCGCCGCTCTGGCTGGTGACATCAAGCGGGCTCACGACATTGCCGAGCGACTTGGACATCTTGCGCCCCTCGCCGTCCATGACGAAGCCATGGGTCAATACCGCTTCGTAGGGTGCGCGTCCGCGGGTGCCACAGGACTCGAGAAGCGACGAGTGGAACCAGCCGCGGTGTTGATCCGAGCCCTCGAGGTACAGCGACGCGGGCCACTTGAGATCGGGGCGCTGTTCGAGGACGAAGCTATGGGTCGAGCCTGAGTCGAACCACACGTCGACGATGTCGGTGACCTTTTCGTAATCCGCCGGATCGTAGTCGCTGCCAAGAAACCGGGCGCCAGTTTCGTCCGCAAACCAAGCGTCGGCCCCCTCAGTCTCGAATGCATCGGCAATACGGGCGTTGACCGCGTCGTCGCGCAATGGTTCGCGCGTTTTGCGGTTGACGAAGACCGTGATCGGTACGCCCCACGCCCGCTGCCGCGAGATCACCCATTCCGGGCGGTGCTCGATCATGGAGCGAATACGGTTGCGGCCTTGCTGCGGTACCCAGCGGACCTCGTCGATCGCCTTGAGCGCCTTGGCGCGCAAGTCGTTGGCCGACATGCTGATGAACCACTGCGGCGTATTGCGAAAGATGACCGGCGCCTTTGAGCGCCACGAATGGGGGTACTGGTGGACCAGCTTCCCGGTGGCGAAGAGCTTGCCGTGGGTCAGCAGCGCCTCAATGACAACCTTGTTCGCGTCGCCCTCTTTGCCGCTCGGGTGCAGCACCTTATGACCGGCAAACAGCGGTACGCTATCGATATAGACGCCCGCAGCGTCGACCGTTTCGGGCACGGCAATGCCATGTTTTTGGCCGAGATCGTAGTCGTCCGCGCCATGACCGGGGGCGATGTGGACGAAACCGGTGCCCTGGTCGGTGACGACGAAATCGCCAGCATGCAATGGCACGTCGAAGTCGTACCCATGTCCTGCAAACGGATGATGCGTCACGGTGCCGTCGAGCACCCGACCGGCAAACGGCCGCGACACCGTCCAGGCCGCGACACCGGCCGCGGCCTTCACCGACTCGACAAGTGCGGCGGCGATGACAACACGCTCGCCCGGAACGACCGTACTGCCGTCTTCGACCGCGGTGACCTCGCACACGACGTAGTCGATCTCCGCACCGAAGGCCACGGCCCGGTTGCCCGGCAGGGTCCAGGGCGTCGTCGTCCAAATAACGATGCTTGCGCCCACAACGTCGGGATTACCCGGGGCGACGGCAACCGGGAAACGAACCATGACGGTGGTCGACGTATGATCGTGGTATTCGACCTCGGCTTCAGCGAGGGCGGTCTTTTCGACAACCGACCACATCACCGGTTTTGAGCCTCGGTAGAGTCCGCCGTTCATCAAGAACTTGCAAATCTCGCGCGCGATCTGAGCCTCGGCCGCGAAGGCCATTGTCGCGTAGTAGTTGTCCCAATCGCCGAGGACGCCGAGGCGCTTGAACTCATCGCCTTGGACGCCGATCCATTTGTCGGCGAAGTCACGACACTCTTGGCGAAACTGGACGACGGGGAGCTCGTCCTTGTTCTTGCCGGCCTTGCGATAGTTCTGTTCGACCTGCCATTCGATCGGCAGACCGTGGCAATCCCACCCCGGCACGTAGTTCGCGTCTTTGCCCATCATCTGTTGCGAGCGATTGACGACGTCCTTCAAGATTTTGTTGAGCGCGGTGCCGATATGGAGATGGCCGTTGGCGTACGGCGGGCCATCGTGCAGGACGAACTTCTCGCGGCCGCGGCTTTGCTCGCGCAGCCGCTCGTAGAGCTTCATCTTGGCCCAGCGCTCGAGGAACTCGGGCTCGCGCTGGGGCAAGCCGGCACGCATAGGGAAGTCCGTCTGGGGCAAAAAGACGGTCGATTTATAGTCTTGGGCCATCGGGGAAACTTCTAATCCAGATCGGGAGAAGGGTACGGCGAAACGTTTCCGGCTTCGGTTAGAGAGCCGGGGTAATAATTCGCGGAATCCGTTGCCGATTTTGCCTGGACATGCCCAGTTTTGTAGCAGGGGCGCCGCAAACTGTCGAGGTATCACGCCTCACGGGAGGGGCTCGTCGTGAGCGTGGGGCGGCGTCGCCGCGTCAAACCGGCCTGGAGCGCATTCCGGTCGGGCCAAGATTTGCCGGACATTGGCGCAATCGGTGTTCATTTGCACGATCAGGCTGTCGAGGTCGGCAAACCGCTCCTCGGGCCGCAGGTATTCGATGAGGGCAACGTCCATATGTTTGCCATACAGATCCCCGCTGTAGTCCAACAAATGCACTTCGAGCAGGACAGTTCGACCGTCAAACGTCGGGCGCAACCCGAGGTTCGCCGCGCCATCGTACCAAGTAGTCGCCCCGTCGTGGTCGACGGCGGCACGCACCGCATAGATGCCCAGCGACGGTTGCAAATAGGCCCCAAGTTCGAGGTTTGCAGTCGGGAACCCAAGATCGCGGCCCCGCGCATCGCCGTGTTGGACGGTGCCGTCGATGGCCCACCACCGGCCCAGGGATTCGGCGGCGTCACGAGGACGCCCACTTTGCAGCAGTTCGCGAATCGCCCGCGACGAATAGAGCGCGCCGCTCGGCGCGAGGTGGGCTTGCACAATGGTGACGCCGAAACCGACCGCGGCCGCCTGTTCGATTAAGTAGGCAGTGTTGCCGGCGCGCTTGTGACCAAAGGCAAAATCGTGGCCGACGATCAAATGACCGACTCGCAAGCCGCCGACCAAGCCGTCGGCAACAAAGGACTCGGCCGTCGTGTTGGCCAGCGCCGCATCGAAGGGCACGGCGACCAAGCAGTCGACGCCCCACGCTTCGAGGATGGCCGCCTTGCGCGAGAGCGGCGTCAAACGGAACGGCGGATCGTTCGGGCTGAAGTAATGGCGTGGATGGGGTTCGAAGGTAATGACGCCGCACGGAATGCCGTGGGCGCGGGCGATCTCCTTGGCTTGGTTGATGACCGCCCGATGGCCGAGATGAAGCCCGTCGAAGTTCCCAACGGCGTATGCGGCGCCGTGCAACGCCGGCGGCAGTCGATCGAAACCTTGGACGACCTTCATGGATGCCGTGAACTCAACCCCGCGACGGCACCATCACCAGTGCCTCCCCGTCGATCACCACGGTATTGGCGACCCGACAGGTGGTTCGCAACGTGACGCGCTTTTTTTCGGTATTGATGTCGGCAACCTCGACCCGCGTCACAATCACATCGTTGATGCGAACCGGCGCGCGGAACTTGAGACTTTGATTCATATAGACAGTGCCCGGTCCAGGCAGGCGGGTCCCGACGATGGCCGAAATGAAACTCGCCCCCAGCATACCGTGGGCGATTCGGCCTTTGAATACGGTCGTCGCGGCATAGTCGTCGTCGAGGTGCAGCGGGTTGTCGTCGCCCGACACCACAGCAAACTGCTCGACCATCGCATCGGTCACGACATTGCTGATTTCGTCGGCCATACCGACCGTGAGATCTTCGATGAAATACCCGCTTTGACCGCTCATCACGCCCCCACCGATAGGTTAAGCGAGTGGCATAGCGCCGCCGGTCGCGCGATGCAACCGGGCCCGGGTTGGCGAAGGAGGATAACGCCGGCCTGGCGGCGTCAGGGAACAGGCCAGGCACGGATTACTGGCCAGGCCGGTGGTTATCGGCTGAGAGAAGTGAAGCGACCTGTTCCCCTGTCCAAGTACGCGCTTAACCTATTTACCCGACTCGGCGGTCGATGGAGGCAGGCGCGCACCTGATTTAGGCCGTTGTTTTTGCCAAGAATCTCGAATCGACACAGGCAGCCTAGGGGATCACCACGCCGTTGTGGCTGGGCTTACGGTCAAACACCCGCCGAACCATGGGTTCGAAAAACTCGACCGGTTTGCTGGTGTAGTCCGGATCGAAGGCCGGCATGTCCCAGCGCTCACAGAACTCGTGCGCCATGTCGAACCAGGGCTTGTCGCGATGGCGGTCGCGCATGTTCGGATCGGCACCGATCTTGTCAAAAAAGAAGTAGCCCTGGAACTCCGGGTGATAGCGCAGAATGTTGTAGTTATCCGAAGACACGAAGGGGCGCATGATTTCGCTGACGAAGGCGCCGTGATTGTCCGGCGCGAGTTCGTCGCCAATGTCGTGCAGGAGCGCACAGACGACCATTTCCTCGTCGGCGCCGTCGGCATGCGCCCGCGTCGCGGTTTGCAAGGAATGTTCGAGCCGGTCGACCTGGAGTCCCGGGCGCTGCCCCCCCAGGCCACGCAAGAGCGTCAACACGCGGTCGGCAAGTCCAGCATGCTCCACCGCCATATGGCGATGCATGATCTCGAAATCGTCCGCCGTCGCCTGATCGAGACGGGTAAAACTGACTTGATCGTTCATTGGTGCCTCCCTGATCTGAGACCAGTACAGCGAATGGCGCATGCGTTGACAAGCCGCGCGGCACCATGGGTAGATGCCGACCAATAGAGTGGAGGACACGATGAGCGGCAAACCGGCGATTTTCCTTGAAAAAGACGGTCCCATCGGCTGGCTGGTCCTGAACCAGCCGGACAAGCGCAATGCGTTGTCCGAGGCGATGTGGGCGGCCATACCGGCCCTTCTCGACGACGCCGACCGCGACTCGGCGGTCAAGGTCGTTGTCGTCCGGGGCGTGGACCACAAAGCCTTCGCCGCCGGCGCCGACATCAGCGAGTTCGAAAAGGTTCACGCCACACCGGAGACCTCGAAGGCCTACAATCGCATCGTTCAAACCGCCGAACGGCAGCTCTCACGCTTCGCCAAACCCACCATTGCGATGATCCAAGGCCCCTGCGTCGGCGGTGGGTGCGGCATCGCGGTGGCATGCGATTTGCGTTTCGCCGACGAGACATCCCGCTTCGGCATCCCGCCGGCCAAGCTAGGCTTGGTCTACAGCCTGCATGACACCAAGCTTGTGGTCGACAAGATCGGCCCGGCGCGCGCCATGGACATGCTCTACACGGGCCGGCTTGTCGACGCGCCCGAAGCCTTGCGGATCGGACTGATCGACCGCTTGCTGCCGCCGGACGGGATCGAGGCTGAAACGCGGCGCTACTGCGAGACGATCGCAGGATCGAGCCAGTTCTCGGTTCGCGCCACGAAGCGCATCGTCCGTATGATCCTCGACGGCGTGGCCGAAGACACCGACGAAACCCTTCAACTGTTCGACGATGCGTTTCGCGGCGAGGACTATGTCGAGGGGCGCACGGCCTTCTTGGAAAAGCGCAAACCGACCTTCAAGTACTCGTAGACCGTCAGGCGAAGGCGCTGTCACGCACGCGCATAACGTGTCCGGCAGCCAGTTCGTAGGCGCAGGCATAGCGGAGAATTGCGGCTTCGCCGAACCGCGGCCCCACGACCTGGAGTCCGATTGGCAGGCCGTTGGCGGCAAAGCCCATTGGCACCGACACCGCCGGGCGATCGGTCAAGTTGGCGATTGCGGTCAGGTCTGCCTGGTTGACCGGAACGGCCTCCGAAAAATCGAAGGCGGTTTGCGGCGTCGTCGGCATGACCACCGCATCGAGATCGGCAAACGCCACTCTGATGCGCTGTTGCGCGGCAGCAATTTGGCGCTGCGCGCGCACCAAACGCACGGCCGGCAAGCGAGCGCCGTAACCGAGCATGGCGCGAAACTCGTCGGAAAACTGTTCGGGGCGATCGGCAAGATCGGCTGCATGGGCCACCGCGCCCTCGGCTTCCGAAATCATCAGACCGGCGCGACGCAAACCGCTGAAGTCGTAGCCTGCGATACTTACCGGGACGATCTCGGCCCCAAGTCCGGCAAGGACGTCGATCGCCTCTGCGAACCCCGCTGCGACGTCGGGATCGACGCCGGCATCGGTTAGATCGAGGCGACCGAGGCGAACGCCCGCCAAACTAGCCGGCGCGCCAGGGTCGTACGTTTGGGTACCCGGTGCGGCGACGGACTCGGCACACGCCGGATCGAAACCGGCGATAACGTCGAGCAAAAGTCCGAGGTCGCGCACCGAGTGCGCCAGCGGGCCGACGTGGTCGAATGTCCAGGACAGCGGCACGACGCCGCGCGGGGACACAAGACCGCGCGTGCCCTTGATGCCGGCGACGCCACAATAAGCAGCCGGCACACGTATGGAACCCAACGTGTCGGTCCCGACCGCAGCCAGGCAAAACCCTGCCGCAACGGCCGCCCCGGATCCGCCGCTCGATCCGCCGGGCGTGTGGGTGATGCGATGGGGGTTATAGGTGCGCCCATAGAGTGGATTGTCGTTGGTCGCGCCAAGCGCCGCCTCATGCATGTTGACCTTGCCGAGGATGACGGCACCGGCGGCGCGAAGTCTGGCGGTCACCACCGCGTCCTCGGTCGACACGATCTGCGCCCTTGAAGCCATGCCGGCCGTGGCCGGGGTGCCGACGAGATCGATATTGTCCTTGAGCGCAACGGGGATGCCGTCGAGCGGCCCCAGCGATGTTCCCTGGGCGCGGCGCTTGTCGGAGTCGGTTGCCGCACCCCGCGCCGCATCGGCCGTTAATGTTGTGAAGACCCTGAGCGCGGCATCGTGACGCACGACTCGCGCGAGGCAAATCTCGGTCAGATCGAGCGCCCGAACCTCGCCTGCCGCTAGGACTTGCGCCCAGCCTGCGATGTCATGGGCAAAGATGTCGAGGTCGGCCACGCGGGCGCTGCCGGCTATTTGAACCGATTGTCGATCAACCGAACGGCCTTTTGGCGCTTTTCGACTTGGGTGAGTTCGGCCGTGGCGCCAAGGGCCGCGAGTTCGACATTGATGGCGATCCCCAGCCGGGTCTTGAGTTCGGCGGCAATCTCGTCGCGGACCCGGGCGTCGTTCGAATCCTTGACCTCGACCGTAATGGTCATCTCGTCGCGGCCGTCGGCATCGCGGTCGGCCCGGCAGATGTACTCGCCGGTCGTCGCCGCATGTTCATTTGCGATGGCCCCGATCGCGATGGGGTAGAGGTTGATCCCGCGCAGTTTCACCATGTTGTCACTGCGCCCGAGAAAACCGCGGATGCGGCGGAAGCTGTAGCCCAGCGACGACGGTTTGGTCTCGAAAGCGGTGACGTCCTTGGTGTCGAAACGGATCACCGGATAGATGTCGTCCTTGAACAGGACGGTGATCACCATGTTGCCTTCGCGCCCGTCGGGGACGACCGCACCGGTATCGGGGTCGGTCAGGTCGAGCAGGTAGGCGTCCTCGTGGACGTACATGCCTTCGCGGTCGGCCGCTTCGAAGGCGACGATCCCGGTATCGCCGACACCGTAAAGATCGTAAATCTCCGCGCCGCCCCAAGCCTCCGAAATCGCCTCACGGCTTTCGCGGCCCATGTGGCCGACGATCATGCGAACCGGGATATCTTTGCCCGGCACCAGCCCCTCTTCGCGCGCGACCTGTGCGAGTTTAACGATGTAATCGGCAAATCCGACGATCACGGTCACACCGAAGCGCGCCATGTTCTGGACCTGCTGCGCCGAGCGCGTTTCGTTGCCGGTACCGGCGGAGAGATAAAGGGCAGGGCTGTAATGCACAAAGGTCTCGCGCACATAATGGCCACCGTTGATCATCCCGTGGCCATAGACCGAATGCACGACATCGTCGGGGCCGATACCCTGGACGTGATAGGCGCGCGCCAGCATGGCGTTTTGCAGTTCGCGCGACCACGGCCCAAAAAACAGATTTTGCGGCGTGCCCGTCGTTCCTGAGGTCGTGTGGAAAACCACCGGCGGACGCTTGTCCTTGGCGAACGTTTCCATCCCGTGGAAATCGCCGAAGGGCGGGTGTTCTTCGATACTCTTCATCAGGTCGGCTTTGGAGTAGCTCGGGATCTTGGCGCTATCCTCAAGGCGTTTGATATCGCCCGGCGCCATTCCGGCCGCCGACCACAGCCGCTTGTAGAAGGGAATCTGCCAACCGCGATCGATCAGCTTGAGCAATCGGCGCTCTTGCAGCGCGGTCAACTCGTCACGGCTGATCGTCTTCATGAGTTGGGCAAACTCATCGCCGATCGGATACTCACGGACCATGCGCTCGTAATCGAGCGCCTCAAAATATGTCGGGTTCGCCATAATTACGCGGTCTCAGCCATTGTTAGATCGATCAGGGAACGAACGTCGTCGACCGATTCAAGATTGTCGACGTAGTCGATCATGCGGTCGGCGCTTGCTGCACTCAGCGGTCGTGCCGCGGCGGCCCACGCGCTTTTGAATTTCCCAACATTCTGCTCGTAGGACAGCGGATTGTCGGGATGGCCGAATATTTGCGGCATGTCGACCGCCAGCATCCGTCCGTCCTTGAGGTACACCTCAAGGCGTTGCGGCGCGACGGCGTTGGTGTTGGGGTTGGAATCCTCGACCGGCTCCACGCGCACGGCGATCTCGTGCACCGCCGGATTGCGCAACCAATCGCCCTTGAAGTGCTGGACATCGACGGTGCCCTCAAGGAGCGCGGTGGCCGCGACGAAGGGAATGCACAACTTGGCGTAGTTCGGTTCGGGGTTCGGGATGTCCGGCCGCCCGGTCAAGCGGTGCGCGAGCGGCGGCACCAGAGCCACCATCCGATCGACTTGCTCAGGTCTAAGGCCTTCGTTCTTTTGCAACTGCAAAATTCCGTCGACGACGCCGTGGGTCAGGCGCCCCGAAGGGAAGGGTTTATGCGACACCCGGGTGATCTGCCACGTCTTGCCGAGTGAGGCGAAGGCGGCAACATGGTCGAAATCGCCTTCGTACATCGGCAGATACCCGTACATGCCGGTGATGACTTCGTGGGGACCGACCAAACCGGCCTGGGCAAGATCGCAAGCCGAGATCGCGCCCCGGGCGCAGAACCCGATCTGCATCCCCAGGACCGGCGAGCCCTCGCGGTGGGGCGCAAGCGTGCCGGATATCTGACCGTAGATCGCGCCAAAGGCATTAATCAACGTGGGTTCGTCGAACCCTCGCAATTTGGCGATTGCGGCCGTGGCGCCGAACGCGCCGGCTGTGGAGGGGCGGAAAAACCGCATCGGCGCGCGCGATGAGATACCCAACACACAGGAAGCGTCCACACCGAGCGCGACCGCCAGGATCAAGTCCTTGCCGCTGTAGCCACCGGCACGGTCGGCCTCAGCCGTCACCGCGCCGAGGATTGTTGCCATCGGGTGAATCACGGCGTCTTCGTTGACGCAATCGTACTCCAGGCAATGGATTTGGTAGGCGTTGACAATCGCTGCGGAGGCCGCCGGCAAGCGCGTACCGTGGACCAAGACTCGCGCCTCGTCGCCCGTGCCCCACCCCTTGACCGTCTCGATCAGTTCGCGGATCCACGGCCCGTCGGAGCCGGCGACACCGACCCCGATCGAATCGAGGATGAAGGTCTTTGCAGCTTGGACAGCTGCCTGCGGCAGGTCTTCAAACCGGGTGCCGACGACGTGCGCCGCCAGTGTTTCAACCGGATTGACCTCGTCGCCTACGTCGTGTGCGGCGGACATGTTCGTCCCTCCCCTTTTTGTATGCGGCTCAGGGCAGCAGTTCGGTAACGTCGTCGATCGTGCCGCCACGGCCCAGTGCCAGCGTTTTTTGCACTATGGCCTCTACCTTTGGCGTGGGCAATCCGCCGGCGGCCATCAGTTCGCGCGCCTTGGCGACGACGGTCTCGTCACCGACGGGATTGCCGGGGTCGCCGAGGGCGTCGGCGACGGCGGCTTTCTCGTGCAACCCGCCCTTACCCCAAATCTCGACCTCGGCGCCGTAATGATGGGGAAACGCAGCGCTGTAAGCATCCGCCGCCTCCACAGTCACCTTTTCCCGGATCGCCGCCATGTCGGCGCGGCGAAAAACCTTGGGCTCGAACGAGGCGAGCGTCGGCTTGCCGTTGCGCAGGACGACGGCCGCGACATGCTGGAGGCTAAATTTCGCGTCCACCACAGTCTGGGGGTCGGGCCGGTCGCAAAATGCAACGGAATCGGCGTAGGTGCGCACGACAATCCGTTCGATATCGTCGGGGGACGCCACGCGATCGCGCAGCAGCAGCATCGCGTCGATCGTCGGGTGGGCATGACGGCACGCCGGCCAGGGCTTGAAACTGGTGTCGTAAACCAGCCACGGCGCGTCGGGATCGGCTGTCACCACGGCGGGATCGGCGTCGGGGCACATCGCGGCGTAGAACCCTTGCGGTCCCTCGAGAATGCGGCGGGGGCCGGTTAGGCCCCGGTGGGCCAACGTTGCCGCGACAACGCCCGACCGCGCAGCGTGCGCATTGTGAAGTTGCTTGGACATGACGTCCTCGTTGCGAAGCTGCCACAGACCGCCGGCCAACGTACCGGCATTGCCCAGCGCATCGGCAAGCTGGGCGTCGCTCAGCCCTAAGACGCTGCCGGCGGCGGCCGCCGCGCCAAAGGGCCCGCAGGTCGCCGTACTATGGAAATACTTGTAGTGCCCGAGCCCCACCGAGGCGCCGATGCGGATGACGACTTCGTAGCCGCGAATCAGCGCATCCAAGAAGGCCGCCGTTTCGGCTCCTTGGGCCTGCGCCGCCGCCAGCGCCGCGGGGATCACGACCGGACCGGGATGCAGGACCGAAGTGCGGTGGATATCGTCCATTTCCAGGACGTTGCCGAAGGCACCGTTGACGAACGCAGCAGTCTCGGCGCGGACGTCGCCGACGCCGATCGCCTTGCACGAGCCGCCCGGCTCGTAGCGACCGTAGTCCTTCATGACCTCGCCCGGTTCGGTGGTCGCACCGATCACGGCACAACCGATCCAATCGAGGACATGCAACGCCGCGCGGGCTCGATCGTCCTGCGTGATGGGTCGGTGGAGCAACGCGATCAGTTGCTCGGTCAGACTTTGATTGCTCATGAAAAGGCCGGGGAATGTCGGATCGACGCGGGTCGAGGGAATGGTAACATAGGGGTCCGCAAAGACAATCTAGCCGAAGGACCGCATGCCCAAATCAATTGCCCCCAACGACCTGATCTCGCTGCTCAAGCCGGGGCAATCGGTCTATATGCCCGACTGTGCCGGCGAATCCCTGCTGTTCGCCAAGGTCCTGCAGGAAAATAGTACGGCATGCGCCGGCATCCGCTTCGTCGGCGTGTGGATCCCTGGGGTCAACCAAATCGACTATGCCGCCCTGCACGAGGATACCCGGGCGACCTCGTTCTTTGTGACGCCCGCGCTGCGCAAGTCGTTCGCAGCCGGCAAGGTCGATTTTCTGCCGATGCACTATTCGGAGATCACGCCCTATCTGCAAAGCATCCCGCTCGATCTGGCCCTGATCCAGGTATCGCCACCGGACAAGAACGGGCAGTGCAGTTTTGGGATTGCGGCAGACTTTCCGCCGTCGATCGTCGGGCACGCCAAAACGTTGGTGGCGCACGTCAATCCGAACATGCCCGCACCGCCCCATGCGCCGACGATCTCCTATGACGCGCTGGACTACGTCGTCGAGGAGCCCTTCGACCTGCTGGAATACGACCTCGGTGCCGAAAACGACGCGCTGCGCGCGGTGGGCGCCAACGTGGCGAGCCTGATTCGCGACGGCGACACCATTCAAATCGGGGTTGGCAAGATCCAGGCAACGGTCTTGGAACCTCTGACCGACCGCAAGAACCTGCGGATGCATGGCGGCATGGTGTGCGATCCGCTGATGGCGCTTGCCGCCTCGGGTGCAATGGCCCGCGGCGGCGAACGACCGATGGTGCAGACCGGCGTCGCGGTTGGCAGCCGAGCGCTCTATGATTTTGTCGGCAGCGACCCCGATATCGCGTTTCATCCGGCGTCGTTTACCCACGACATCGGCGTGCTTGGCGCAATCGACAACCTCGTCGCGATCAACTCGTCGATCGAGCTCGACATCCTCGGCCAAGCCAATGCGGAGATGATCAAAGGCAATCAGATCAGCGCGGCGGGCGGTCTCGTCGACTTCTTGCGCGGCGCGCGGCGCTCCAAGGGCGGGCGCGCTATTGTCGCTTTGGTTTCGACGACGTCGGACGGGAAAACCTCGCGCATCGTGCCAACCTTGGCCCCGGGAACGTCGGTCTCGGTAGCGCGCTCCGACATCGAATACGTGATCACTGAAAACGGGATCGCAGACCTACGCAACAAGACGCTGCCCGAACGGGCGGAATTGCTCATCGAGGTTGCGGCGGCCCCGCAGTTCCGCAACGAACTGCGCGCCGCCCGCGACGAAGTCCCTGCCCTGAGGAGGCGCTGATGGCCAAGTCAAAACACCCGATTGCGACCAATCGAATCGATCACGTGGTTCTGCTTGTCTCGGATCTCGAGCGCGCGAAGCGTTTCTACTCGGACGTGCTTGGGATGTGGGAGGAGCGCTTTGTCGAGAGTATCAATCTGCTGCAGATGCGCGCCGGCCGTAGCATGGTCGATCTGCAGCTTGCGCCGGGACGACGAGTCACCAAACCGAAAGGCACCGGCACCAAGGCCCGGGCATCGGCGCTGAAGGGCCGAAACATGCACCACTTCGCGCTGAACCTCGACGCGTTCAACGAAAAACGGATCCGCGCGCACCTGCTCAAACACAAGGTCAAGGCGGGCGAAGTGCGCCGGCTTTACGGCGCCGACGGCAGCGGCAAAGCGATGGACGTGATCGATCCCGACGGCAATATCGTCGAATTGAAGGGGCCGATCACCAGCGTCAAGGACAAGCGCGCGGCATCGAAGATGCGCAGCGCGGCAAAACGTAAGGCCGCAGCCGGCTAATCCGCTTTGCGCGGTCGCAGGGCGTTGATCAGGAAGATCGCGCCGATCAGACCCAGCAGACCGACTCCGAACAGGTAGACTGCCGGTAAGCCGTAGGCTTGGACCAGCGGTTGACTGATGAGCGGTGATGAAAAGTGGCCCAACATCATCGCCGCCGTGAGGCCGCCGATGATGCGACCGCGAATCGGTGCCGGCGTGCCCTCCATCGACCAGACGATGGCGTTGACGTTGATAACGCCAAAGCCAAGGCCTGCGAGCAGCAGCCCCGGCATTAGCGTTATCAATGAGTCCGCGACCGAAACCAGCGAAAAGCCGACGACGACGAGCGCCGCAGCAGGGACGAACGTGCTTGCCGCCTGGCGCACCCGCGATCGGATCGGGTGGTAGAGCAGCGAGCCCAGCGCAATGCCGAGCGAGGAGGCAGCAAGGGCAAAACCAGCCGTCGAGGCATCGCTGTACCCAAGGGCGCGGACAAAGAACGGGATTTGCGTCGGCACGAAAAAGAACGCGACATTGACGAAAAAGACCATCACGTAGACCAGCGCGACAAAGGCCAAAGGCCATTCGCGGAACCGCAGTCGCGGCGCGGCCTTGGCTTCCGCGGTCACGACCGGTTCGGGCAGCGAGCGCAAACCCATCGGCACCAGCACGAGGGCAACCAGGAAAACCAGGAACGGCACCCGCCAATCGATGGCGGCCAGCATGCCGCCGCTGATGTTGATCGCGATCGCGCTGAAGTTGACGAAAGCGGTGCGCTGCCCGAGGAATTTCTGGCGCTCGGGACCGTCGAAGTAGTCGCCCATGAGCGTCACGGTCGCCGTCATCGCGCCGCCCGCGGCAAAGCCGAGTAGCAAGCGCGTGGCCAGGACGACCTCGAGGTTGTCGACCAGGCCACCCGAGGCACCGAGGAGGGCATAGGCGAAGATCGCCCAGATCAGAAAACGCCGACGACCGAACCGGTCGATCACGGCCCCCGCAAGCGGCGCCGAAATAGCGATTCCGATGGAGGGCATCACCAAGACGAGTCGCGCGAGGTATTCCGCGTTCGGATGGTCGGCGAAATGGGCGAGTAGTTCCGGAATCGCGGGCGAGATCGACGCCGCCTGGAACGGCGCCAGCACCGCCGCAAAAAGCAGCGTGGTTTTACCGAGGGTGCTGACCGCCGGTTGGCCAGCCACAATCAGGACCCTCGGTTGGGAGTCAGATTGCGCCTGCCGCTTTCAGCGCAGCGATCTCGTCTTGGCTGTAGCCGAGATCCTTGAGGATTTCGGCATTGTTCTCACCGTGTTTCGGCAGATGAAAATTGACGCGGCCGGGCTCGTTCTTGAACTTGATCGGAATGCCCATGTGGTCGTTCCCTTGCGGATCCTTGATCCGCATTTCGCGTTCCCACACTTGCGGCGTGTCCCACGCTTCTTCCAGATCCATGACCGGCATCCAACAAATGTCCCGGCCTTCGAACCACGCCTCCCACTCAGCCCGCGTTTTCTTGCGGAATTCTTCGCGTAGGAATGCGATCGCGGGCCAATGCCCCTCGCCTGCGGGGCCGGTGACCGGCTCGATGAATTCGGGCCGACCCAACCCGTTGAACAACTCTTCGACGAACTTGTGCTCGCCGCCGCCCAACGCCATGTGGCTACCGTCCTTGAGCTGGTAGATATTTAGCATGGCGTTGCCGCCGTGGGTCCGCTCCTTCAGCGGTTCCGGCGCCTGATTTCCGGCGAATACCGGCCCCACGATATTGGGCGACGCATTGAGCACAGATTCGAACATGCTGATGTCAACATAGTCGCCCTCGCCGGTCTGTTGGCGGCGATAGAGCGCCATCATGATCCCGCCGAAGGCGAGGTGCGACGACAACATATCGGAGATCGCAACGCCCAGAATTGCCGGACCGGACTCGCCTTCGGGGGATTTCGACAGGCCGAGGACGCCGGCGGCGGCGACGGCGGCCGTGTCGTGCGCCGGGCGATCGCGCCACGGGCCGTCCTGGCCGAAGGCCGACATCGAGCAGTAGACGATCCCCGGATTGATCTTGCGCAGGGTGTCGTAATCGATGCCGAGGCGGTTCATGACGCCAGGGCGGAAAGACTCGATGAAAACATCGGCTTCCTTGACGAGTTTGAAGAGAACTTCTTTAGCGGCCGGGTCTTTGAGGTTCAGCGTAAGGCCTTTTTTGCCGCGCTGAGTCGTGCGGAACATGACGGTCCAGTCGCCCTGAACCCAGGGGAAGAACTGCTTGAAGCGCGTCGGTTCTGGCGCTTTGGGGTTTTCAATCTTGATCACCTCGGCGCCGTGGTCCGCCATCATCAGCGAAACCGCCGGCCCCGGCAGAAAGAGCGAAAGATCGAGAACTTTGAGCCCGTCAAGTTTCATTGTCTGTCCTCTATAGCTGTGTCATGGCGCGAACGATCAAACGATGCCCTTGTCGCGCAGGTTGGCGATGTCGCCGTCCGCATAACCGATATCGCGCAGGATCTCATCGGTGTTCTCGCCAAGGTCCGGCGCATAGGTTGTGGGCAACCGTTGGCCGTCGATCTTAATGGGATTGGCGACCACCCGGAACTTTCCCTTCTGGGGATGATCGTAGGTGTGGATCATCTCGCGTTCCTTGACGAAGTCGGTTTCGAGCGCGTCGGCCAAATCGTAAACCGGCCCGATCGGCACCAACCCGGCAAAGATATCGACCCAGGCTTGGACGCTCTTTTCCATAAAGACGGCATCGAGGATCGGGTTGAGCTTTGCAGCGTTCTTCTTGCGCGCCGGAAAGTCGACGAAGTCGGGATGATCGAACAGGTCCATCCGCCCGGTCTTTTCGCAAATGATCTTCCAGAACTTGGGCGTCAGGCCCATGAGGAAGATCCAGCCGTCTTTTGCCGTATAAAGCTGGCTTGGAACCAATGACGGATGCGCGGAACGCGGCAGGCGCGGCGTGATTTCCTTTTCGTTGAGATACCAGGTCGCCGGGTACGTGGTCTGGTAGAGCGCGGTATCGAACAACGTGCAGTCGATGTCACACCCTTCCCCGGTTGCCCGCGCCTTGAGGATTGCCGAAATCAATGCCAGGACGGTGGTCGTGCCCGTCATCCAGTCGACGATCGAAAGCCCCATTCGAGTCGGCGGCCCATCGGGCTCACCCGTGATGGTCATGAACCCAGTTTCGGCCTGCATCAAATAATCGTAGCCGGGCCAGGTGGCCCGCGACCCCTCGCGGCCGTAGGCCGACAAATGGGCACACACGATCGCCGGATTCACCGATTTGAGATCCTGGTAGGTGATCTTGAGTTTGGCCGGCTGATCGCCGCGCAGATTGTTCATGACACCGTCAGCTTTTTCGGCGAGGCGGCGCAGAATTTCTTGGCCCTCGGGCTGCTTGAGGTCGAGGGTGAGGCTTCGTTTGCTTTGATTCAGCGTTTGAAAGAATTGGCTGTCGTGCTCGCCTAGCAAATGGGGCGTCACCGAACGCGAAGAGTCGCCCCCAACGTGGGGGTTCTCGATCTTGATGACGTCGGCGCCGAGCGCCGCAAGGTGGCCGGTGCCGAAAGGTCCGGCACCGTAGTGCTCGACCGTGACGATCCGCACCCCTTCAAGAGGACGACTCATAAGTATCTCCGCTCTGACTTAAGGCGTTGTCGGACGATGCGACCGCGCGGTCCGGTGCTAGATAGGATTTCGGGCAACGAGTTGCTTAGCGATAATGATGCGCTGCATTTCGTTGGTGCCTTCGCCAATCGTCATCAGCGGCGCGTCACGGTAGTAGCGCTCGATATCGAACTCCTTCGAGTAGCCGTAACCACCGTGAATCCGCATCGCATCGAGCGACACTTCAACGGCCGTCTCTGAGGCAAAATATTTCGCCATGCCGGCCTCCATGTCGCAGCGTTCGCCGCGATCGTAGGCCTGGGCCGCGCTTTCCACCAACAACCGCGATGCCTCGACCTTGGTCGCCATGCTGCCCAGCATGAGCTGAATAGCCTGGTGTTGGCAGATCGGTTTGCCGAAGGTTTCACGCTGTTGCGCATAGCGGGTGGCATCCTTGAGCGCCGCACTGGCAATGCCAACGCCACGCGCAGCGACGTTGATCCGACCGATTTCGAGGCCGCCGGCCGCCTGATAGAAGCCCTGGCCCTCGACACCGCCCACGAGATTATCGGCAGACACCTTGTAGTTGTCGAACAGGAGTTCCGCGGAATCAATCGACTTGTACCCGAGTTTTTCGAGGCGTTTGGAAACAGTGAACCCCTCGCCTTTCTCGACGATGAAGAAGCTCATGCCCTTGTGAGCCGGTTTGACCTGGGTGTCGGTCTTGGTCATCAACGCGTAACAGCTGCCCTCGATTCCGTTGGTGATCCAGGTCTTGGTGCCGTTGATAACGTAGTGGTCGCCATCGCGATCTGCGCGGGTTCGGACTCCCTGTAGGTCGGTGCCGGCGTTCGGTTCGGTGAGCCCGAGGCCGCCACGCAGTTCCCCGGTGGCGAAACGCGGCAGAAACCGCTGCTTCTGCTCTTCGGTACCGAAGCGCTGAACCAGCGTCGCCATGATGAGATGGGAGTTGAAAATGCCGGTTAGCGCCATCCAGACTTCGGTAATCTGAGTGACCACCTTGGCGTAGGTCGATGCGGACATCCCAAGGCCGCCGTATTTCTGTTCGATGATGGCGCCGAACAGACCCATTTCCTTCATCTGCTCGACGATTTCGTACGGATACTCGTCGGCATGATCGAACTTTTTGACGACAGGCCGGACATCGCGTTCGAGCCATTTGCTGATCGTATCGAAGATCTGGTTCTCTTCTTCCTGGGTCAGGCCGTCTTGGTCGAGCTTCTCGGCGACACTCATGTCATTTCCTCCGTCGTTTCGCGGGTTGCGGCGTTCGAGTGATAAGCGGATCAATAATTCTTCGACCGGTCGTCCACGGCATGGCCACGCTTGGGGATCAACATCGAGCGCTCGAAGGAGATCACCACGGCGCCGTCCTGATTTCGACCGGTAGTTTTGATCGTCACGATACCCTGATTGGGCCGGGACTTCGACTCGCGAACGGCGAGCACCTCGGATTCCGAATACATCGTATCGCCGACGAAAAGCGGCGTGGTCAGTTTGATATCGGACCAGCCCAAGTTGGCAATCGCCTTCGACGATGTATCCGAAACGCTTTGGCCGACGGCAATGGCAACGGTTAGGGGACTGGCTACTAGGCACTTGCCGAACTCGCTGTCCTTGGCGAATTCTTTGTCGAAGTGGAGGGGGTGTTGGTTCATGGTCAGCAGCGTGAACCAAGTGTTGTCGGATTCGGTGATGGTTCGACCTGGGCGATGCTCGTAGACCGCCCCGACTTCGAACTCCTCCAGATAGCGACCGGCGGACTCGCGGTACCGCTTTTCACCGATTTCTTTGGCCACAACGACCATGGTCCCCTCCCATTTTCAGTGTGTTGAGGACACGACTCTTGACCGATCGGGCCCTCGAATGCAAGATTTGTTCGAACAAATTATCCGGAAATCGCCCGAAACCGTGAAAATGAGTGAAAAAAGCCAACCTCGCGACAGGGCAGAGGCGCTCAGGGCCGAAGGGATCGCCGCGCATCTCCAGTCTGCGATCCGGGATGGCCTCTACCCGCTCGGGGCAGGCCTGCCGACCGAGGCCGCCCTTTGCGCAGCGCACAATGCCAGCCGCTACGCGGTCCGTCAGGCCCTGGGCAGTCTGACGAAACTTGGACTGATCGAACGTCGACAGGGATCTGGATCGATAGTCAGAGCAACCGAACCCCGGGTGTCCTACGCCCAGTCGATGGGGTCGCTCGACGAACTCCTGCAATACGCGAAGGACACCGCGCTGACCGTCGAGCGCGTTCGGCTAGAATCGATCGGCGCGCGCACCGCTCAGATGATCGGCAGTGCCGCCAATAAGCGGTGGCTGCACGTGAGCGGCCTGCGCCACAGCATGGGTGGCCGGGCGGACCCCATTGCGTGGACAGACGTGTACATCAACCCACGCTTCCGCACCGTCACCGACCGTCTCGACAACAAGAACGTTCCGATCTACCGCCTGATCGAGGAGATGTTCGGCGAAACGGTTCACCAGGTCGAACAAACCATCACGGCGGCGCTGGTGCCGGGGCGCATCGCCGCGAGACTTCAGATGCCGCAACGCCAAGCCGGGCTAAGGGTTGTCCGCCGTTATCTGGGCGAAGACCGTGCCGTTCTCGCGGTTGCGGTCAATCTGCATCCGGCCGACAGGTTTCATTATTCGATGGTCTTGACCCGAAACGTCGGACGCTAGACGGCGACAGGCTGCGCGTTACGATTCGATGATCTGCGCGAGCTTTTCCGGGCCTCGGTGGGCATGCCACAGGAGGCTGGCAAGATCGGCCAATCGGACCATGAGTTCGAGGTCCACCGGGCGGTAGCTGTAGCGTGCCTGCGACCCGGCAATGAGTTGGCCGAACATCTTCCCTTGCCAAAACATCGGAACGTACATCGACGAACCCATCCGCGACGTCTTGAGGATTTGTTGGAAGTCGGCGTAGTCGTCGGTGTTTGCAAGGAGCAGAGGCTTTTGTTCGCGCACGACTCGACCGGGGTGACCACGTTCGATATCGATCTTCATGTGGATCTGTTCGGGCGGAAAGCCGCTTTGAGCAACGAACACGTTGTGGGTGCCGCCCGGGGCGATCATCACCGTCGCAGCGACGGTGTATTGAACCTCGTTGCCTTTGAGGCCGCCGGGTTTCAGATGCGCCGTTTTGTCCCCCAGGAGGGCAGCAACGCAATCGGTCACCACGCGCAACGCGGCTTCGGGCCCAGCGGCGGACATCCCGCTGGCCAGGACCGCGACGAATTCGTCCCACGCCTGGGCCGCCGTCGTCATGGTGTCGCCGGTCATGCCGATGCCGGGTATTGCTGGGCGAAGGATTGGGCCATTTCCAACCGGGTCGCGACCCACACGCCTTCACGCGCCCGCACGTGTTTGAGAAACCCTTCGAACGCGCCAATCCGACCGGGTCTGCCAATAATACGCAGGTGCAAGCCCAACGACATGATCTTGGGTTCACCGGCAACGCCTTCGGCGTGGAGCCAATCGAAGCTATCGGTGGCGTATTTGAGCCATTGGTCCGGCGTTAGTGCCGGATCGGTCCAGAACTTCATGTCATTGGAATCGACCGCGTAGGGCATGATGACAAAGGGTTTTCCCCCGGCGTCGCCCCAGAAAGGGATGTCGTCGGAGAAGTCGTCCATATGATAGGTGAAGCCTTCTTCCGCGAGGAGCCGGCGCGTGTTCTCGGTGTGGAGATAGCGCGACAACCAACCGTAGGGCCGCGTGCCCGTTGTCTTTTCGATCGACGTCACGGCTTTGCGGATGTACTCGCGTTCCTGGTCCTCATCCATCCGGTGTTGGGCTTGCCAACGCCAACCGTGCGAACATGGCTCGTGACCGCGGTCGCGGATGTAGTTTGCTATTTGCGGCGCCCGTTCCAAAGCGAGTGCGCAGGCGGTCCATGTCGCCTTGATGTCGTATTTGTCGAGCAGCTTGGCGACGCGGGGAAAGCCCGCCTTGATCCCGAACTGATAGTTCGATTCGTTACCGAAATTGCGCAGCGGCCCTTTGACGAACACACCAAGTTCGTCGACCGGCTCCATCCCCTTGTCACCGTCGAGGATATTGCCTTCGGCGCCCTCTTCGACATTGACCACGATGGATAGCGCGATTTTCGCGTTGCCCGGCCACTTCATGACGTTCTTGTCGTTCACACTACGCTCCTACTATTCCGCCGCCGCGCGCGCGGCCGCCGTCCAATGTTGTTGGGCATACTCGACCGCCCGCGATAAGGCGCGGCGGGCGTCTTCCAGCATGAAGGTATATTGGTGCCAGACATGGATCATCTCCGGCCAGACTTCGAGATCGGCCTGTACGCCGTGACGTTTCGCCTGGCCGTAGAGAGCGATCGAATCGCCCATCATCGCTTCGCTCCCGCCCACCTGAATGAGCATCGGCGGCAGGCCGCTCAGGTTGCCGAAACATGGCGAAACCTTTGGCGCGCGCAAGTCGCCGCCCTCCCCGACGTATAGTTTGGCCATCGCCAACAGACGGTCGCGCGTGGCCGTGGGATCGATTCCTTCGAGCATATCGTAGGTATCGAACGAACAACTCAGATCGGTCCAAGGCGATTGCAGCACAAGTGCCGCCGGTTGGGGCTGATTGCGCTCGGCCAGGTCCAACCCGAGGGAGAGCGCAAGACCGCCGCCCGCCGAATCGCCCGAAACGACAGTGCTGGACGCCGGCACGCCCGTTCCTACAAGCCAAGCAAATGCTGCACACGCATCCTCAAGCGCGGCCGGATACAGGTGCTCCGGCGCCAGGCGATAATCCACCATGTAGACCGGCACGCCGGATTCCTTGGCGAGATAGGCGCCGATGGTGCGGTGGGTGCCGGGTGATCCGAAAACGAAGCCGCCACCGTGCAGATGCACGATCGCTCGGGAGGTGTCAGCGCCAACCGGTGTGATCAACTCGGCAGCAACACCGCCCATATCGATCCGACTGGTTGCAACCCCCTCGACAATGGGCCGCGCAACCGCAGCCGTTTCTCGTAGCCGACGAATTTCCTCGCGCGTGGCATCGGCGGGCGGGGCGGTATTCTTGATGTATTCGCGGACTTCAAGGATTTCGCTCATCGGTCCCCCTTAGTGCATTTCCTGACCGCCCGACACATCGAGATTCTGCCCGGTGACGTAGTCGGCTTCGCTGGAACACAAGAACGCGCATGTCGACGCAATATCACTCGTACGGCCGACACGACCCAATGGAATCTGTTTAGCGCGGTTTGCCAAAAGCGCCTCGACGGTGATCCCCAAGGACTTTGCGCGAAACTCGTTCTGGCGGGCGCCAAGGCCGGTAGTGATGTGATTCGGGCAGACAGTGTTGACGGTAATGTTGTGCGGCCCGAACTCCAACGCCGCCGTGCGGGTCAAACCGACCAGCGCGTGTTTTGAAGATACGTAGGCCGCAAGATCGGGAAATCCGCGCTTGGCCGCCTGCGAGGCGATGGAAATGATGCGGCCGCCGCCACCTTGGGCAATCATCTGCTTGGCGGCGTGCTTGATACCGAAGAATGCGCCACGCAGGTTGACCTCGAGCACCGCATCCCAGTCCTCCTGGGATAGATTGAGCGTCGAATTCATGATGTAGCCAACGCCAGCGTTGTTGACCATCACGTCGATCCGGCCGTAGCGATCTACCGCCGTCTGGATGGCGCAGCGCACCTGCTCCTCGTCGCGCACGTCGCACACAGCCGCCGCGGCTTCGCCGCCGTCGGCGGAGATCTGGTCGACAATGGATTGCAGTTCCGCGGCCGTACCAATGTGTTCGGCACCAAAGCGCTCGCCCTTCGGTGCGCCGATGTCGGTAAGGACGACTTTGGCGCCCTCCTCGACCAACCGTTTGGCGACCGCTTCGCCGATACCGCCGTGTCGTCCGGCCCCGGTGACGACCGCAACCTTGCCCTTCAAGTCGTACATGGTCAGTGCATTTCCTCGCCGCCGGAAACGTCGAGATTCTGGCCGGTGACATAGGGTGCTTGATCGGAACACAGGAACGCCGCCATCGCAGCAATGTCGCTGGTCAGACCGACGCGGCCCAGCGGGATGCGCGCGCGCATCGCCGCCATGTAGTCGTCCTCCCCCTGGCCCCCCGCCGCGCTGAAATGCTCGTTCTGCCATGCCCCGAGGCCGGTGGTCACATGGTTTGGGCAGATCGCATTGACGCGGATATTGTGCGGCCCGAATTCGAGCGCCGCAGTGCGGGTGAGACCGACAACCCCGTGCTTTGAGGATACGTAGGCTGCCGCACCGGCGAAGCCGCGTTTGGCCGCCTGCGATGCGATATTGATGATCGAGCCGCCGTCGCCCTGGGCGATCATCTGCTGCGCCGCGTGTTTGACCCCGAAAAATACGCCCCGGAGATTCACGTTCAGGACCGCATCCCAATCCTTTTGCTCGAGGTTCAGGATGTCACTCATCAAATAGCCGATCCCGGCATTGTTGATCATGATGTCGAGACGGCCAAAGGTGTCGACGGCCTTCTTAACCGCCCCCGCGACTTGCGCCTCATCCTGCACGTCGCAAATGTGGGCGCTCGCGCTGCCCCCGGCGGTTTTGATCTCGGCGACAATTTCTTCCATCTCGGTCGTCAGACCGACATGCTCGGACGCGAACTGGGGGCCCTTCGCCGCGCCGATATCGGTAATGACAACGTGCGCACCCTCTGCGGCCAACCGCTTCGCCATCGCTTCGCCCAGGCCGCGGTGGCGCCCCGCACCGGTCACCACGGCTACTTTTCCAGATAGGTCGTACATCGTTCCTCCCCGCTCGCTGGTTACCAAGGCAATTGACCGCCATTCATTGCGATACATTGACCGGTTATGTACTCGGCATCGTCGCCGCACAACCAAGAGACGGTTGCCGCGACATCTTCGACCCTGCCCCAACGCCCCCACGGAACCTCGTCCTCAAGCGCCTTGTAGACTTGGTCGCGTGTCGTCCCTTGCGCGCCGGCGATCACATCGAGGAGGCCGTTCATCATCGGCGTTTCGACATGGCCCGGCGTATAGCAGTTGACCCGGATTCGGTGGGCCGCCAATTCGCCGGCGGCGGCTTGGCTCATCATGATAATGGCCGCTTTGGTGGCGCAGTAATGGGCGAAATTCGGTACGCCTTTGCGGCCGCCGCCCGACGAGGCATTGACGATCGACCCGCCCGATCCTTGGGCGATCATCTGCCGTGCGCCGGCCTGCATGCCCAAGAAGACGCCGTTGATATTCACGTCCATCATCCGCCGCCAATCATCGGCGCTGGTTTCGACAACGGGCGAGAACATGATGTAGCCCGCGTTATTGACCATGATGTCGAGTCGTCCGAAGCGTGAGACCGCGGCACCAACGGACGCCGCCACCGCTGCCTCGTCGCGGACGTCAGTTTCGACGGCGACGACGCGCGCACCGAGAGATTTCTCAAGAACCCGCGCCGCGGCCATATCGATATCCGCGATAACGACGTTCGCCCCGTCGCTGTGCAGGCGTTCGACAATGCCACGACCGATGCCGTTAGCCCCGCCGGTTATGAGGGCGGTCTTACCGGCGTGACTGTCCGCCATGCCGCTTTAACCGGCAAAGTTTTCGGTGACGACAAAGATCGGATTGTCGGCGAATTTCTGGAATGCTGCGGCGACCGCCTGCATCCTTGGTTCCTTTCCGATATCGCCGACTAGGGCGTCCAGGCCGGAAACATGAAGGATTTCAAAGTAACGATAGGGCGGCTTCGCTTTGGATCCGAAAATCCCTTCGGCGCGGTAGACTTTGAAATTTTTTACCGACTTCAAGCCACCCGCAATAGGAACGTCAGTTTCGCGGGCCCATTTTTCGTAGGCCGACGCGCTGACGCCGCGGCGCAAGTTAAACAACACAATAAGTGTCCGCTCGGCGCCACCGGCCTTGCTTTTTCTTGCGGCCACTTTCTTTTTCGGTGCCGTCTTTCGGACCACCTTCTTTGCGACGGCCTTCTTCTTCGGCGCGACCTTCTTCGACAGGGCCTTCCGTACCGCTTTGGCTGGTTCCTTAGATTTGGCGGCAGCCTTTTTTGCCTTGGTAGCCATGCTTGTTCCCTCCCCAACGCGCGACCCGCGCGACGATAATTTGTCGTTCAGCGACCCAGAGATTATAGGTACGCCCGCTGGCTATGCCAGGGGGGGTTACGCCGCGCGCGCTTCGCGGCCCAATATTAGGTCGCTAGCCTTTTCGCCGATCATGATCGATGGGGCGTTGGTATTCCCGCCGACTAAGGTCGGCATGATCGAGGCGTCCGCCACACGCAACCCATCGACACCGCGCACCCGCAACTGCG
Source organism: uncultured Alphaproteobacteria bacterium (assembly GCA_964350495.1). GTDB lineage: Bacteria > Pseudomonadota > Alphaproteobacteria > SHVP01 > SHVP01 > CALJDF01. The sequence continues at coordinate 28,075 of CAYGKG010000008.1, read as the reverse complement.
GATCGACAACCGCATTGTCATCGACACCCATTTTGCAGGTCCCTACCGGGTGATAGATCGTTTGCGCCGTTTCGCGAATCCAAGCATCCATTTCCGCGTCCGTCGTCACAGTCGGCCCCGGCATTTTCTCGTCGCCGCGCAGGGCGTCGAACGCGGGCTGGGCGAAGACCTTGCGCAAAATTTTCACGCCATCGCGAATGGTCCGCATATCGTTGGGCGCCGATAGGAAATTGGTGTGTATCGCCGGGGCAACCTTCGGATCGGTCGACGTGGCGCGCACCCATCCGCGGCTTTCCGGGCGCAGGCAGCAAATATTCGAAAAGAACCCGTGGGTATGGAGGCCACCCATATCGGGTCCAAGGCCGGGCAGGAAGTGGAACTGAATGTCCGGCATCTCGAGTTCCGGACGCGTCTTGACGAAGCCGCCGGCCTCTAAAGGAAAGGCTGCCGCGACGCCCGTGCCGAACAACGCCGCTTGCAAAAGCGCGAAGGGCGCAACGTGGGGTCGGAACATACTGAGGAAGGTAATCGGCTGGGTGCACAAATGTTGGACGTACACCGCGACGTGGTCTTGCAGGTTTTGCCCCACACCCTTGCTTTCAGCGACGATCGGCACGCCAAGCGCGGACAGATCTTCGGGACGACCGATACCGGAGAGCTGAAGAATAGCCGGTGAATTGATTGCGCCCGCACTGAGAACAACCTCCCGTCCTGCGCGGGCCTGATGGCGCTCGCCCATCCGTTCGTACTCGACGCCGACCGCGCGCCTCCCCTCAAAGAGGATCCGCGTGGTGTGTGCGTGGGTCAGAATGTCGAGGTTCGGCCGTTTCTTGGCAGCACGCAAAAAGGAGACGGCGGTACTTTGCCGCCGCCCCTTGGCGATAGTGAAATCGTATCGTCCAAACCCTTCTTGCTGAGCGCCATTGAAGTCGTCGGTAAAGGGGTAGCCGGCTGCTTGGCCCGCTGCGACGAACGCGTCAAAGAGCGGGTTCTTCATCGTGCCCCGACCGACGCGTACCTCGCCATCCGCACCGTGGAAGTCGTCGGCGCGATCGAGGTGCCGTTCCGAACGGCGGAAATAGGGCAAGACGTCGTCGTACGACCAGCCGTCGCAACCGGCCTGCCGCCAGATGTCGTAGTCGCGGGAGTGACCCCGGATATAGACCATCCCGTTGATCGACGACGAGCCGCCTAGGGTCTTGCCGCGCGGGATAAAGATCTCGCGGTCGTTGAGATTGGGATCCGGTTCGGAGTTGTAGAACCAGTTGCTCATCTTCGACGGGTAAAGAACGCCGCAAAGCAACGGAATATGAATCATCGGATTGATGTCGCGGCCGCCCGCTTCGAGCAGGAGAACCCGGTGACGCGGATTCTCCGAAAGGCGGCTGGCGAGGACACAGCCAGCCGAACCCGCACCGATGACGATGTAGTCGTAGACCGTCATGAGCGCGGACCCAAAACGACCGGACTAGTGGGCGATGGGCTCTTCGGGCAAATCGCCTTCGGCCACACGCCAGCACCGGACGCTGCGCCCGTCGTCGAGCGTGGCCAGTTCCTGCGGCATATCCCGGCACTTGTCGACTTGGGCCGGGCACCGGCCGTAAAGGTAGCAACCCTTGGGTAGGTTCTCGGTTATCGGGCTCGGGATTTCGCCTTCGAGCGTTTCACGAACCTCGCGATCGACACGGCGATTGGCTGTATCGGGGAAGAGATGCGAAGCCAGGAGGGCGCGCGAATACGGGTGACGCGGTCGATTGAAGACCTGATCCTTGGTCCCGACCTCGACAATCTGCCCAAGGTAAAGCACGACCACCCGATGGCAGATGTACTTGACCGTCGTCAGATCGTGGGAAATGAACAAATAGGCGATGCCCAATTTCGCCGAAAGATTCATCAACAACTGGATGATCTCGGCTGTGGTCTCGGGCGTCAACGCCGAAGTCGGCTCATCCAGAACGATGAAATCGGGGTTCGAAGCGATCGCCCGCGCAATCGACGCGCGCTGTTGCCGACCCGCGCTCATTTCGCGTGGCAGGGCAAAGCGCATCGACGGCTCAAGCCCCACCAGCGCGAGCAGTTCGGTGATGCGATCTTCTTTTTCCTGCGGAGAAAGATTGGTGTGGAGGTTGAGCGGTTCGCTCAGCACTTGATGCACGGTCCAGCGCGGGTTCAGCGAATCGAGCGGATCTTGGAACACGATTTGGAGGTCGCCCCGGAACTTGCGGAACTCGTTGCTTCGGATCTCGGCGATGTTGCGGTTCTGAAAAACGATCTGGCCCTGCGTCGGCTCGACCAAGCGCAGAACGCAACGGCCGATCGTCGTCTTGCCCGAACCGGATTCGCCGACCAGCCCAAGACACTCGCCCGGACGTAACTCGAAATCCGCATGCTCGACCGCGTGAACCTTGGATTCCGACCCGCGGATCGGAAACAACTTGCTCATATCTTTGACTTCGAGAATCGGTGGCGCGCTGCGATCGATCTTGCCGAGCACCGACTCGCCCGCCGCCTGGGCCTCGCGTTGCAGTTCGAGGATGCGGCGGCTGTATTCGTGCTGTGGCGATTTGAAGAAAGTATAGACGTCTGCGTCTTCGACGACGGTTCCTTCGTGCATGATGACGACGCGGTCGCAATAGTTGGCGACGATGCCGAGATCTTGCGTAACAAGCACGACCGCCGAGTTCGTCTGGCGGCAGCTATCCCACATTTGATCGAGGAATTGGGCCTGAATCGTGACGTCGAGACCCGAGGTAGGTTCGTCGGCAATGAGCAGTTTGGGCCGCGAACTGAGCGCGATGGCGATAAGAACGCGCTGCGCCATGCCGCTCGACAACTCGTGCGCATAGGCCTTGACCCGCCGCTCCGGGTCGTTGATCCCGACCATGCGCAACATCTCGACCGCATGGTCCCAGGCTTCGCGCTTGCTGACGTCATTGTGGGCTCGGTAGACGTTCGCGATCTGATCGCCGACCCGCATCATGGGGTGCAACGAGTAGCGCGGATTCTGGACGATCATCCCGATGTCGCGGCCACGCATTTGCCGCACGGTTTCTTCGTCCATTGTGAGGATGTTGTCGTCGAGGAAGTTAACGACACCGGAATCGATCACGCCGGGCGGTCGGACCAAGCCCAGAAAAGCCATTGCCGCTGTCGACTTGCCGCAACCCGGCTCGCCCATCAGGCCGACGAATTCACCCGGCTTGACGGCAAGGTTGAAGTCGCGGACGGCAAAGACATCAGGCCCTTCGACGATGGGAAATCGGACGGACAAATCCCGGACTTCGAGAATATTGCCGCCCGTCGACCGGACCTGCGTCGATTCACTGGTTTCTGCGACCATGGTCATCCTACCGGTAATCTTCTTCGAGGCCGTGCCCGACGGCGGCAAACCCGAAGATGGTCAAAGAAATGGCGACGCCGGGGAAAATCGACTGCCACCACTCGCCGAGAATGATTTGCGGGGCCCCTAGGGCGATCATCAACCCCCATTCTGCCGTCGGCGGCCTGACGCCGGCGCCGACGAAGCTAAGTCCCGAGGTTAGCAGGATCGCGAACCCAACCGTCGTCGACAACTGGATCAACGACGGCACTAGCGAGTTCGGCAGCACATGCCGGAACGCGACAATCCACTCGGAATTGCCGACGGCGCGCGCGGCTTCGACATAACCGCGCGGCATCTGCCCGAGAACCTCCGCCCGGGTCAGACGGATAAAGATCGGCGTGTAGACGATCGTAAGCGCGATCACGATGTTCCCGGTGCTGCGGCCCGACAGGGCAACCAGAATCATCGCCGTGATGAAAACCGGGAACGCCTGCAGCAGATCGGAAATTCGCATCAGTGTTTCGGTCAGGAAGTTTTTGAAGAAGCCTGCCAACAGCCCGAGCGTCGTGCCCACAGCCATCGACAGCAGGGCCGCGATGAGGGCAATTTGCAAATCGGTCCGGGGTGCCGAAATCGTCCGCGAGAAGATGTCGAGGCCGGAGTTATCGGTGCCGAACCAATGGGGCGGATCGGCGCCTAGGAAGACCGTATCGATGAAGAGGCCCGGCCACTGAAGGATCGGCGGCGGGCTGACAGAGACGTTTCCTGTCGCGAAATTCGGATCGTAGGGAGAGATAATGGGTCCGAAAAACGCGAGGAAGATCGCAAGGCCAACGATGATCACACCGAAAGCGAAGAGCCGTTCTTCCTTGAACTTGCGGATCAAATCGATCTGCCGCCGTTTCGTTGGGACGCCTTCGGTCACCATATGCGGTTCGATGTGCTGATCGATATCTTCCGGCGTGGGCGTGTGCCCCGGCGGGTTCGTCGTTTCGTTCATCTGATTTGCCCTAGAACGCGATGCGCGGATCGAGGAATGCGTGAAGAATGTCGATCGCCAAGTAGATCACGAGTGACACCACAGCGATGACGAGCACGGTTCCTTGGATGGCCGGAAAGTCGAGATTGAGGATCGACCGGATCGAATATTCGCCGATCCCGCCCAGCGAATAGATCAACTCCACCGGTACTGCGCCCCCGAGGAGAAAACCGTAGATGATCGCCGTTAAGGTCATGGCCGGTGCGAGCGCTGCCCGCAATGCATACCGCGCCACCTTGTTGCGCGGCAGACCGGCACTGCGTGCGTAGAGGATGTAGTCCGAGCGCAACACGCGCAGCATGTTTTGACGCACCATCTTCACGATCGGACCGGACACCACGAAGACCAGTGTGAAGACCGGCAGCATCAGATGCCTAGCGGCATCGTACAAAACGTCGAACCGCCCGCGCAGGATTGAATCGATCAAAATGAACCCGGTCACCGGGTCGGGCGCGGTAAGGAAGGGGTTGAGGCGTCCTAGTGGCGCCGGCGCCGACGGCAAGCCCGCCTGCTGAAAGAGGAAGAAGAAGACGAAAACGAACATCAACCCCCACCAGAATTCCGGCTGGGATCCCGCAAACAAGCCCCACACAAAGGTGAACCTATCGGCGAACCCGCCAGGGCGTGTGCCGCTGGACATGCCAAGCGGCAGCGCCATCAGGAAGGCAAGGATGAGACTGTACGTAATGAGTTCGAGCGTCACGGGCAAAAACCGCGTGACTTCCTCAAGGATCGACGAGCCGGTCACCCACGAATCGCCGAGGGTTCCTTGCATGATACCGTCCTTGTCGGACGTCGAGAAAATACCGAGGTAGTTGGCCAGTTGCTGTAGTTGGCTTTCGTGTAGGCCAAGCGATTCCGTTGCCTGGGTCACCGCCTCGGGCGTCGCGTTCAGACCGACGATCCGGGCCACCGGGTCGGCATCCAAGCCGCGGATAAGAAAGAACACAACGAGTGAAATGCCGATCAGCTGTAAAAAAGCAATCGCCACCCGTTTCGCAATGAAGCGCCAGACCATCTCGCCTCCCAATTTTCCCCGTCCGGCCCGAAGGACCGGCTTTCCGCTCGCAAGCTCACGCGACTATCCTGTTGCCTCTCTTGCATGAACGGCAAGCGACTCTCCCACAACACCCCGCCAAGTCAAGAGGAATGACCGGACAATGCGCTAGAGTATTCTGCAGAGGCCACGTCAATATCGGGGAAGCCCAGATGATTAAAGTCATAGAAGTAACGAGCGAACCATTGAACCCGGACCAATTCGCACCGTTTGGAGACGTGCTCGCACCGCAAGCGGCACGCCTGGATAACCGAGACCTTCTCTCGATGGGCTATGCGCGAATGTCCGATGACGTGCCCGATTCACGTCTCGACGATTTCGACGTTCTCGACTATTGGGGCGGGATCGCCACGATATCCGCCGAGGCGATGCGGCTTGGCTACCTGCGGCCAAAGAAGAGAGACTTGGCGTTCTCCTGGTTCGAGCGTCATCTCAAAGGCACTCAAACATTTGTGCCCCTGAAAGGCGCTCGCAGCATCATCGCCGTCGCGCCGCCTTACGAAAGCGACAATCCGGCCGCGCTACCGAAACTGGACGAGATTCGGGCGTTCGTCCTCGACGGGAGCGTCGGCGTGAACCTCCATCCAGGCACGTGGCACTGGACACCGTTTCCGCTCGACGATCAAAGCGACTTTATCATTTTGGTGCGCGCAAGCGTTGCGGAAGACGACCTGAACTTTATCGATCTGGAGAAGCGCCTCGGCGCGCGGATTAAGATCCTGTCGAGCGATCAGTCGTAGTTCAACTCCTGCGACAGATCGACGAACAACGCGCCATCCTCTTGCTTGGTCGGATAAATCAAAAGGTCGACTTCGGCCTCGCCGGTCGATTCGCCGGAGCGCAAATCCCATTGCCACAGGTGGAACGAGCACGTGAGCGTCGCCCCGTCGCACATTCCAGTGGACAGCGGTTCGTCCATGTGCGGGCACCGCAGCGGGTAAGCAAAGACATCGCCACCCGAGCGGGTCACCACAATCTTTGTGCCATCGAGGTCGAACTCCTTCAACTCGTTGTCGGCCAGATCGCCAACCGCGCAGACCCGCTTCCAATCACTCATTGTTCGGCAACTCCCTAACTGAACTTGTCATAGCGAATACGTGTGGGCGGAACTTTACCTTGGACGACTAGCGCCCGCATTGCGGCCTCGACCATGGGCGGTGGACCGGCGAGATAGGCCAGAACATCGGCAAATCGTCCGGTCATCGCTTTGGCCATCGCGTCGTGCACAAATCCGTCAGCAACGGCGACACCATTGAGCTGCTTCATCTCGTCGGCGCTCGGCATGGATTCGGAGAACGCCATCGTCAGCGCAACCCGTTCGGGGTACCGACCAGAGATCGCGAGCAACCGATCGGTCTCGTAGAGATCGTCAAAGGATCGAACGCCAAAGAATACGTCGGCGCGGTGGCGCTCGAAGTGACCTGCACGCTGCGCCCGTTCCAGAATGGCGAGAATCGGAGCGAGACCCGACCCGCCGGCGACGCAGAGGAGATTTGCCGTATCACGCTCGGGCCGGAAGGAGGCTTTGCCGAGCGGCCCGACGACGGTGACGGCATCGCCGACCGCGGCACCGCCCGCCAGCCAGGCCGACGCCGACCCGCCGGGCATCAGCTTGACCGTAAACGTCAGCACCTCTCCCGACGGATCGCACGATGCCATCGACCATCCCCGGTACCCGGGGAACGCCGGCGCGCCAACCAATACGAACTGACCCGCATCGTAGAGAATGGGCCTCGACGGCCTAATCTGGAGACGCAGGACGTTGTGATTGATCGGCGCCACCGATTCCACGACTCCGCCGACGGTCGTCGGAAAAAATCCGTCCACGTCCGCCAACTTAGCGCGAACGCTCAAGCTACAGGCCGTCAGCGGCCGGGCCTGACACATCAGGACTTCGTTGCCATCCTCCTTGAGCAACCGTCGCGCCGGCGCATCGGCCCACCCAGGATCGACCTCGCCATCGATCAACGTCGCCTTGCAGCTGGCACAGGTGCCGTTGCCGCATTCGTAGGGCAAGCCGAATCCGGCGCCCAAGCCGGCCAACAGGATCTCCTGGTCTCCGTGGCATTCGAAAACGACCGAACGATCGCGCCCGGCAACTTCAATACGCATGGGCAAAACGCTCAAATCGGGATGTGGGATCCGATGCCCAAGTCGCGGGTTTCCAGATGCGCCTGGCGCGCCTTCAGGAGGCAGCGCGGGCCGCGACAGTCCACTTCATCGAAATAGGTACCCGCCACGAACAGACTCGACCGTCCCTCGGGATCCGTATTCGTAACAATGAACGAGCTGGTTACGGTCGCAATTCCAGCACCTTCGTTGCGGTCGATAACGTAGACCGACACGTGACGCTTGAGCGTTCCCAGCCGCTTTAGGTGCTGCGGAACCATCTCCAGGAGCGCACGCATCCCCTCATAGTCCTGGTCGAGCCATATCATTTCTTTGCGGATCTCGGGGCTGTAAACGGTGATTCGGTAGTCCAGCTCCGGCGAACATAAATCCATGAACGCCGCAAAGTCTTCGCCATCCAGTGCCATACAAGCGCGGTAGACGACTTCTCGTATTTTTTGATCGGGTAGCATGGGATGCTCTCAACTATTGGCTGGGCTATGCGCCGGTCGGCCGGTCATGTCGCTCCACGCTTTATAGTAAGCCCGGAGCATGAGGTCATCTTGGCCCTGCCCATCTTCGTCGCGGGCAATGATTTGGTAGCGCGCCGCGCCATTACCGAAGGCTTTTTCACAGGCCTCTGCGGCGAACGCATCTTCGGGCACGTTGCGGCCGAACGGCCCCCAGTAGTCGTTGTGGTGGCGGATTCGCATACGCCGATCGGCCGCCGATTCGCCCCGGATGCCAAGACCCCGCGACTCAACGATCGTGCGGTGCGGACCGAGCGGCGTGACCGTATCGATCCGCATCACCGTCCCGCGGGTAATGATGGTTGTGTCCGGGAACAGCGGCGTGAACCGCGCGTCGTTTACGGTGAGCCCAGGGAACGCCGCCGAGTCGTCGCGCGTGCCATAGGCCTTGTAATTGTTGTAGTCGGCCTTGAGCCCGCCGATCGCAAGGTGCCCGTTGGGGTAAACCCGCATGTCGCGCGCAGCCATCGGCGCGGCGGTCATCTGGGTGGTGCGCAGCACGATATGCATGAACTCGTGGTAGAGATCGACAATGGTCTCCTGCCAGGCTTTCCAGTTCGCGTTCACCGTGCCGCGATGAAAATGAAAGACCTCGTATTCGACAGCCGGGTCGCCAAATACGTCGTCGAATATTTCTAGAGAATTGCCGAGAAAAGCGTCGAGCGAGACCGCGTTGTCGTCGAGATTGACGAACACCAATCCGTGTTTGATCTCGGTGCGGATTGCACGTGTTCCGGCCATACACGTCGCGCCGCCATCCGCGCCGCGCCGCACCACCAAGGGCTGAAGGGCATGCTGCACCGATCGGCGATCGCCGGGCTCGGGAATTTCGCTCGCGTGGCAGGCGAAATGCCACACCTTGCCGAGCACGCGGTCGAGTTCGTCCTGAAACACCGCTTCGTCGCGGTAGACTTGTCCGCTGACATAGTTCTCGACGCTAAGGTTCGGGGGACGATCGCGGTCCCGGTAAGGGCGGGAGGGCATTACTCGGCCGCGGCCACATCGGTCGGATGCGCCGGCGAGCGCTCCATGCGCCGGGCCCATTCGGCGTACCACGCCCGTAGCATACCGTCGTCCTGACCTTTCCCACCTTCCTCGCGGGCGATGACTTGGTGGCGCGCCGCGCCATGGCGAAACCCTGCTTCGCATGCTTCCGCGGCGTAGGCGTCTTCGGGAACGTTGCGTCCGAACGGGCCCCAGTACTGATTGTGGTGCTGCATGCGGGTTCGGCGCTCCGCCGGCGAATCGCCCTTCAAGCCGAGGCCGCGCCATTCGACCAACATGGTTTTCTCGTCGATCGGCGTTACGACATCGACGCGAATGGCAGTGCCACGCGCCAACAACGCGGCGTTGGGCCACAGGTCGACAAAGAAGAAATCGTCGGGCGCCAATCCAGGTAGCGCCATGCTGGTATCGCGGGATGCCATGCCCTTGTACTTGTCATAGCTCGCCTTCAGCCCGCCGCCCATCGTATGGCCGTTGGGGAAGGCCTTGACGATCCGGGTGTCCATACTGGCCGCGGAGATTTGCGTGCGCCGCAATAGGACGTGCATCCACTCGTGATAAAGGTCGAGATTGGTTTCCTGCCACGCCTTCCAGTTGGCGTGAAGAATCGACCGATTGTAGTGAAAGACCTCCAATTCGCCAGAACCCAGGACCGCCGCGAAGGGGGCCAAGGCGCCCCCAATGTAATCGGCCACCGGCAACGCGCGGTCGTCCAGGGTTACGAAAATCAAGCCCAGGAAGGTTTCGGTGCGGACCTCAAAGAGCCCGCAGTCTTCCTTCTTCAGACCGGCTGATTCGTAAGCCTCCGGCCGAGGAATATCGACGCAACTACCCCGGTCGTCGTAGCTCCACAGGTGATAGAAACAGGTGAGTCGTTTGGCGTTGCCGCTTGGCTCGTGAATGATCTTGGCCCCCCGATGGGAGCAAACGTTCATGAACGTTCGGACGACGCCGTCGCTGCCCCTAATTGAAATCAGCGGGGTCCCAACGTAATCGAAGGTCCGGTAATCGTGCGGCGCAGCGAGTTCGCTTTCGTGGCAAGCGAGGTGCCAGCATTGACCGAAGATGCGACGTTTTTCGTCCTCGAAAATCGTCTTATCGGTATAAACCGCTCCACTCACCACATGGGTTTCGGCCATCTCGGGCGGTGCCCGCCATGCTTCGGCGTCGCGCGCCATTGGACTGCTCCTATCGCTTGATCCCTTGGTTGAGCCTAAGCCATCCCGCGCGCGGCGGTCCAGTCCGCAGGCCTCAGCGGCGAGCACCCAACGAATCCAGACGCCAAGCAAGCACCTCCAAGCGGTCCTGGCCGAAGAACGCCTCGCCATCGACCGCCAAGGTCGGCACACCCCAATGGCCCACGGCGCCAAGGCGGCGATCGTTGTCCGACATAAGGGCGTCGTACCGCTCGGGATAGGCTGTGATCTCGGCGTCCATTTCCGCCAGATCCAATCCGGCGGCACGGACGGCGACTGCAAGATGGTCGCCTTGGTCCCAGCCGACAACCGACCCGCCCCACATCATCGGCGCGACCTCACCGATGAAGGCCATTCCTTTACCGCGGGCGCAGGCGAGTGCACCCAGGCGCGAGAGCCGGTGGATATAGGGTTGGTGGACCGTCGGACGGCGCCGTTCGGTTTCGAAAACCACCGGGTCGGGCTGGGGGCGCGCGAACGGGATCCCGAGGTAGGCAGCGGTACGCTGTGCATCCATTGCGTTATAGGCCCCGCGCGCCGGCGGGAGCGATTCAAAATAGTCCGGATCGCGCACGGCAAGCGGCATCACCACGCGCACCGCAAGCTCAATGGCGTAGTCGCGTTCGAGGTCCTGAATTCGAGGCAATCCGAGGTAGCAATAGGGGCTGCGGAACGACCAGTACAGATCGACAGGTATCATCGGGGGGCCCTCATCCAAGCGTTGGCTGCAATTATCGCATGGTGCGCCGACCGTCCACCAACCGTGAAGGGAACCAGGCCCCACAGCTCCTGCCAGGCAGGCCGTTACGCGAGGCGAATGGCCCAGGGACTACGCTGACGCTCCGCCAGAACGAACAAAGGGCGGTCCGAAAGGACCGCCCTTTGTCGCAGCATTGCTGCAGTGATCTAGCGACCGCCGCGCCGCTTGCCGAACCTGTCGTATATGACAAGTCCTGCTGGCGACGCGTTCAGCGGCGTAGACTTCGTTACTTTTTTCTCTTTTGGGCCTTCCGCTTGGGGGCCTTTTTCGCGGCCGCCTTTTTTGCAGGGGCCGCTTTCTTGGCTGCCTTCCGCTTAGCGGGATTTTTCTTTGCCGCTTTTTTGGCTGCCTTTTTCTTTGCCGGCTTCTTCTTGGCTGCCTTTTTCTTCGCCGGTTTCTTCTTGGCTACTTTCTTCTTAGCTGTCTTTTTGGCTGCCGCTTTCCGAGTCTTCCTCCGTGCCGCTGGCTTTGTAGCCGCCGGTTTTTTCCGGGCTGCGGGCTTTTTCTTGGCAGCGGGTTTCCGCTTAGCGGATTTCCGTTTAGCTGCCAGGGCTGCGACTTTCGCCATTTAGAACCCTCCAATATGGTCCTGAACAAAGACAAGTTTCTTCACACGAGACTAACAAAACAACGTGCAAGTCCCGGCGAGACTACAGAATTCTGTTTCAATAGTCACTGCAAAAAAACTCGGCGCGCAAGGACTCACCAAGCAACGACACGACACGAGTCCTTCACCGTTCAATCGAGTCTTCCGAAGCGAAGATGAGAATGACTTGGCACCGACGATCTGTGTTCCGTCGCGCATCGATTCGATTGCGACAGTCGACCGACGATCAGCATCAAGGAGCTCTGGTCTTCAGATCGGTAAAACACGAAGCGCGTCAATTTATTTCCGCGACACCTTCTTCTTGCAACTTCTTTGGGCTCCAAACTCTTTTAATATCAGCAGCTTAGACCACCCTACGGGGTGAGGCCGCCGCCGTTTACGTAGAGTACTTGCCCTGTCATGAAGCAGGACGCGGGGCCCGCGAGAAAAAGAATCGGCCCGACAATGTCTTCTGCAACAGCCAACCGATCCATCGGAGTCGATTTGATGTAGGCGCTGAATTGCCCATCCCAGTCGCCCTCTTCGTCATCGACGCGGCCGGTGCCGCCTGCGAGAAACGCGGTCTTGACCGCTGCGGGTGCGACCGCATTCGCCCTGATGCGCGGGGCATTTTCGATCGCGATGCCCTTTGTCAGCGCGATCACGCCAGCTTTCGCCGCCGAATAAGGTGCGTAACCCGGCAGGACCCGAACCGCGAGACCCGACGAGACATTTACGATCGCGCTATCGTCTGCCATGTGCGGGAGCGCGTGGTGGCAGATAAGAAATGCCGAGCGCAAGTTGCCTGAGATCACGTCGTCCCAGCTTTGCGTGTCGCGGTCGGCAACGTTGATGAGATCGTCGCGGTAGCCGACCAGGTTAATGAGCGCATCGATTTCGCCGGTTTTGCGAACCCCTGCAAACGCCGTCACGATCGAAGCCTCTTGGTGCGCGTCGATCGCGACGAAGTCCGCCTCGTTTGGGCTGGGGTGGCGGCGATGGGATTCGGCGAGGTCCAGGACGGTCGTTCGTAGTCCGATTGCGATGCAGGCCTTTACGACCGATCGGCCGATACCGCCGCAACCGCCCGCAACGACGATCCTGGCGCCGGGCGCCGGTCCCAAGCGGTTGAAGTCAAGCGAGGTTGGATCAAAACTCACGGCAATTCTCCTGTTAGAGCGTGCGTTCGATGAACGCGAACATCGCGGTATGGGCGCGCTTGGTGGCGTCTGGATCGAAGACCGGCTGTCCCTCCCGCGAGAAACCGTGGTCAGCGTCGGGGTAGTCGAGGAACTCGACTCCCGGCGCGTTCGAAAGTGCCGCCTTGATTTGACCAACGACATCGGGCGGTGCCCACTTGTCGCGCCCGGCAAAATGGATCTGAAGCGGCCCCCGAATCGCGCCCGCGACATCGAGGCGGTGCTCCATGCGAACGCCGTGAAAGCAGACCGTGGTCTGAGCATCGAGCCGCGCGGCCGAAAGAAAAGCCAAAAGACCGCCAAGACAATAGCCAACGACCGCCACACGACCATCGCACTCGGGCCGCGCCCGCATGGCGGCAATCGCGGCTCCCACATCGACCACCGCGAGGTCGTCGTCTAGCGCGTTTCGTGCCGCAAATGCACGCTTCCAATCCTCACCGGCATAGTCGAACGACGCGCCGGGGCAAACTCGGTGATAAAGGTCCGGCGCCATCGCCGCATAACCGTGCGCATTGAACAGCGGCAAGCGCGACCGAAGGAATTCGGTTGCCCCGAATATTTCCTGGAGCACGATGACGCCCGGCGCTGGACCGTCCGAACCCGGCGCAAACATCGCCGGCATGTCGCTGCCGTCGGATGTCCGGATGCGGACATCGCCGACCACTCAGCGCCGCCTAGTGGGTGGGTTTGTCGGGGAAGGTGACCCCAACCATGCAGTCGCGGGTCACCAAAGCAGCGAGGTCTTGCTCGCTCATTCCGTCGGTCCCGGTCGGCCGTGGCGGCAGCACCAAGTACCGCATGTCCGCCGTCGAATCGACAACCTTGATTTCGACATCGTCGGCCAGCGCGGTACCGAATTCCTGTAATACGCCTCTTGGATCGATCACCACCCGACCTCGATATTGCTTACTTTTGTACCAATCGGGCGGGGGGCCCAGCAGAACGCGCGGATAGCACGAACACAGAGTACACACCACGACATGGTGCAAGCTGTCGGTGTTCTCCAGAACCACCAGATTGGGGGCAGGACCGACGTCATAGCCCAGGCTTTCGATCGCAGCCTTGGGGTCGGCGAGGAGTTGCGCCTTAAACGCCGAGTCGCTCCACGCCTTGGCAACAACCTTGGCGCCGTCGGCCGGGCTCACGCTATCGGTCCTATCGACTTGGCGGCGCAAATCGTCGGCAGAGAAAACACCCTTCTCAATCAACAATTCGCGCACGGCCTGCTCCAGCAGGTCGAACTCGGTCGGCGCGGCGCCCTCTTCAATGGCCGCGTGGTCGTCGTGATCGTGATCGTGGTCATGATCGTGGTGGTGTTTTGCCATGGATCCTCACGCGTCTGGGTCGAGCCAATGTTCGTAGATGTCGGCGCTCAACGTATCGTTGGCAGCACCGCTGTAGTCCGGCCAGACATCGGACTGAAGGAAACGAACCAAGTAGAGCGGCTTCAACGGCAAACCGTTCTTGCCGTAGGCGAGTTCTTCCGGATTGCGAAATTCCCCATGCCTGGATTCGATCAACCCGTGTTTGCCGCGCAAATAGAATGGCGTTCGGATATGGCCGGGCGGGTCGCCGTCCTTGACGCGGACGCGCTGCCCAATTTCGAACGCGAACGTCACGCGGCCCGGCCTCGGCGCAATTCCGCCAGACGCGCTTCGATCTCTTCGTTCGATAACAACCCCTTTTCGACCACAAGAAGCCGAATCGCGGCAATCCATTTTTCGTAGTAGCTGAACGCCATGTAGTCCGACACAGGCAGCGACTCGATCGCCCGACGCAGTTCATCGACACGAAAACGGCGCCCATCAAGCATCAACTTGAGGATACCATCGACGCGGTTGTCCCATTCGCTCCGCACGTGTTCGCTGCGATCGACGGGGCCGAAGTCGCGGCCGCCTAAATCATGTGGTCCCGGCATAAACTACATTACAAGCGTTTCGGCAGGGATCGTCAATCGTTGCCTATCTCGGGCTTACGTGATTGCATCTCGTCTCGTAACAATGATTTGGGAGCGCCAACCTACGGCGGCATCCTGGTTATTCTGTTGGTTGCGGCGAAAATGATCTGGGAGGGCGGCTTCCAAGTCTTTGCGGCGGTGGCGGGCGGTTAGTGGTGGGTCGTTGAAGCCAGTTCGAAGCGGCTCTACGCTCAGCGTCGAAAGGGAGGACCTACAGACATGCACGATCCTATCTTCCACGTCGCCTTTGCCGTCGATGACCTCGCGAAGGCGCGCGACTTCTACACGAACACGCTGGGGTGCCGCGAACGGGCCGACACCAGCGGCAAGGACTACGCGGTCATTAACTTCTTTGGCGCGCAGATGGTCTTGATCGACGCGCCGGACGAAGTTGAACCAAGCAAGGCCGATCCGACCGTCGAGCCCTACAAGCACTTCGGGATCATTATGGATTGGGACGACTGGAACGCGCTGGTCGAAGACCTGCGCGGCAAGGGCGTCGCGTTCCGGATTGCGCCGAATGTCAAAGATCACGACGACATCGGAACCGTGGGGAACATGTTTGTGGCCGATCCCGCAGGCAACTACCTGGAGTTCAAGTCCTACAAGGACAAGTCGAAAATCCTTTAGGGTTTGCGGGCCACCAAGCTGGCGTAGGCAATATGGCCGAAGAACGCGCCATTGGCTGCGCGACGGCGGGCCTCTCGTTTGAGCGCATCGGCCAAGTCTTGACCAATGACACCCTGCGCCGCCAGCACTTCCGCACCGCGCTCGGCATGCCCCAACATGTACACGGGATCGACGACCTCGGCGTAACCGTGGCTGCGGAACCGTTTGATGGCGAACCCTGCGGCCTTTGCCATCGCGGGGAGACGCCGCGCGATCCAGCGATCCATGACGTTATGCTCGGTGACCGCACGCGAACAGGCCTGTAGCGGATCGTGCTCGGCCAACGCGACCGTCGCCGAGGCATAATCCCCATCGAAAACTGCCAACCAGCCCCCCGGGCGCAGGATCCGCATCGCTTCGAGCAAGGCCGCTTCGGGGTTGGGAATATGACAAAGGGCGGTATGGAAGATCGCAACGTCGAAGGACGCATCGGCATGGGCGAGATTGCGGGCATCGCCGACCGCGAACGACAGCTTTTCGAGATCGCCGCCAAGCGCACGCGCCTTTTCGATCAGAACGGGCGACGGGTCGAGACCCAGGACGCTGCCGGGTTCGGCGCGGGCTGCCAGCACCCGCGCTACCGGCCCGGTCCCGCAGCCGATCTCGATGACGGCGGCATCCTTGGGCCACACGATATCGCCGAGATAGGTATCGAGCATGGCGCGCTGGTCGGGATGGGCCGCGCGCACCTCAAGACGGTCGCCGATCGTTTTGACGACCTCGGGGTCGGTCTCGGCAATTTTCGCGTAGGGATCGGATGCCATGGCGCCACCTAGTATTGCCGGTCGCGCTTGATCGGAAAACGTACCTTGGATGCCGCGTCCTCCGGCGGCAACGACTGGTCCCAAAGTTTGGCGACATAGCGGTCGCCCCGCTTCCCGTTCGAAAGGTCGGAGGCCAGGTATTGGATCGGCGGCACCATGATGACCGGCTCAAACAGATTGCCGTCGGCACCAGCGCGGGATTTGTCGCCGACCTTCCCGGGGATCATCGCGGTATCGGTTGCACCGCCGGGCAGCAGCGCGTTGACCGTGACGTTGGTGTCCTCGAGGTCCTGCGCCATGATCATGGTAAGCCCCTCGACCGCCCATTTGGACGCGCCATAGGGCGCATAGCCGCGCCGTTGCATCGTAATCAGGCTTGTTGACACGTTGACGATCCGCCCCCAGCCCTCTTCGAGAAGGTGCGGTACCGCCGCCTTTGCCATGTTGAAGACGCCGTTGATGTTGGTGTCGATCATCATGCCCCAGGTATCGGTCGGGATCGCCCAGAACGGGGGGCGTTCCTTGACGAAATTCTTGTCGACGTAGGTCATGCCACGGCCCGCGTTATTCACGACGACGTGCAGATGACCCCATTTTTCTTTGGCCTCCCGCATCACCCGCTCGCAGTCCTCGACGTTGGTGACGTCCGCTTGCAGCGCCATCACGCAATCCTGGCCGCCGACAGCAACGCAGTCGGCGGCGGTCTGTTTGAGTTCCGCGCCTTCGCGCGCGGCGGTAATCGCCACCTTGGCCCCGGCCTGCGCTAGGCCGAGCGCCATCGCACGGCCCAGCCCGCGTCCGCCGCCGGTTATGACCACCACTTTGCCGCTGATCGACTCGTGCATTTGCCTGCCTCCCCCGTGTTGACGCCGTCTCGACTTATATGGAGCCGAAACCGGCGCGGCAATCTTTGCGGCGCCACGCCATTTGGCGGGCCTCGTCCCCGTCCCTATGATAGCGGCCTTCGTGGCCCCCACAGGAGGATCGCGCATGGCACGCGCTGAATCACCGGCCAACAAACGGTTCAAAGGTCTCAAAGTCGCCCATCCCGATCGCACCGGGGAGGGCCACGCGGTGATTATCGACCCCAGTCCCCGCCGGGTTCGGGTGACCTTCAACGGCGAAACGATCGCGGATTCCAGCAACATGCGCTTGCTGCACGAGGACGGCCATCTACCGATCTACTATTTCCCAATGGACGATGTGCGGATGGATCTTCTGGTGAAGACGGGCCATTCGACGCATTGCCCCTACAAGGGCGACGCTTCCTATTGGACTGTCCGGGTGAATGGGAGGGAGGCGGAAAACGCCGTTTGGGGCTACGAAGACCCTCTTCCGGCACAGCCCGCGCTCAAAGGTCTCGTGGCTTTTTATTGGGGCCGGATGGACCACTGGTACGAGGAAGACGAGGAAATCGTTGTCCATCCGCGCGATCCCTACAAGCGGGTCGATACGGTGCAATCGTCGCGGCGGGTCACCGTCACCCTGGGGGGCGAGGTCGTTGCCGACACGACACGTGCGGTTTTCCTTTTCGAGACAGGGCTGCCGACGCGTTACTACATTCCACGCGACGACATCGCTGCGACGCTGACCCCGTCGGACTTGGAAACGGCATGTCCGTACAAGGGGACCGCGCGCTATCATGGTGTGCAAGCTGGGGGGAAGACCTACGAGGACATCGTGTGGTATTACCCCGATCCCATCCCCGAGATCCCCAAGATCAAGGATCTTCTTTGCTTCTATAACGAGAAGGTCGACGCAATTGCCGTCGATGGGCAGGACATACCGAAACAACCGACCCCATGGTCGGAGGGCTAGAGGAAGGCGCAAGAATTATGAGCGGCAGGACACTCTCACAGTTGCTGGCAGGCGACGGCATCGTTGTCGTTCCCGGGGGCGGCACCGCCCTTGAACTTCGGATGGCGCAGATCGCCGGCTTCGAGGCGGGCTACGTCTCGGGTTACGCGACTGCGGCAGCGGTCTATGGCGTGCCCGACGTCGGGCTGATCGCATTCAACGAAGTCGAGGCCAATGTGCGCGCGATCCGCGCCGTGACATCGATCCCGCTGATTGTCGATTGCGATACGGGATACGGCGATGTTGCCAACGTGATGCGCACGGTGCGCGGCCTTGAAGGACTGGGCGCCGCCGCGGCCCAATTCGAGGACCAAACGTGGCCAAAAAAATGCGGCCACATGGAAGGCAAGGTGATCGAGCCTGTCGAGCGCGCCGCCGAGCGCATTCGGGCTGCCGTCGCAGGACGATCGTCGCCGGACTTCAAGATCATCGCCCGCACCGACGCGCGCGCGCCGCTCGGCCTCGACGAGGCCATGCGCCGCCTCAAAATCTACAAAGAGGCCGGGGCCGACATCCTGTTCATGGATGCGATCGAATCCCCCGAGGAAATGAAACGCCAGGTGAGCGAACTGCCTGGGCCGCACATGGTGAACATGTCGGAGACCGGCAAAACGCCGCTGATGTCGGCAACCGAACTTGAGGCGCTCGGCTTCAAGATCGTGATCTTCCCGTCGAGCATGATCCGCGTCATGGTCCGCCAGCTTTCCCAGTTTATGGCGATGCTTAAAGAGACCGGCGACTCGCGGTCTTGGCTGGATAAGATGGCGTCGCTCGACGAAACCAACGCCGTCCTTGGGTTGCCGGAGCTCGACAACGTTTCGGCGAAAGTGCGCGCCGCCTAACGCTAGTGGACCGCGTCGCCGGCGCGCGGTCCTTCCTTTACGTAGGCACGGGCAACCGGCGACGCGTGGTGGTGAACCATGCGCCATCCCGAAGACTCACGGACAAAGACGTTGGTCGCGGCGAGCAGGTTATTGCCGACCGCCTCGTTGCAGGTGACGAACGCAACATCGCCGATGATGTGGGACACAGGCTCCAGGCACGCAACCTTTCCGGGGGCGCCCTCGAGAATACCGGCCCAGCTCTCAAGAACCCGGGCGCGACCGGCAATCGCCGTCCATCCCGGATGCGTACAGGCGACCGGCGCCTCGTCGGACCATAACGCCGCCATCGCGGCACGATCGCCGGATCCGAATGCGTGGTAGAAAGCCTCGTTTGCGGCCAATACCGCCTCGGTGTCGGTTGTCATTCTGTCCTATCCACAAATATTACGTCCGCCAATCATGACCGGTTCGGCGCGTACCGCAAATGGTGCCTGCCCGCAAGTTATCCACATCATTTTGCGGCACACGTCCTTCCCCCCACAATATGTGGTGCCCGATAGATTGACTCCATACCTCGGCGCTGCCTACCATTCGCGACGCTATTCGCCCTTTTCTTCGCTGGGCAAACATAGCGTCAGTAATTGGTAAGTACGCGCAGCCTTTCTACTTACCGAGGACAGCCCAGAGGGGGGCACATGTCTAACATCATTGAGATCACCAAGACCTGGATCTATCGGCTCACCGAGATCGGGATCGGCTTGATCGCGCTCGGCATCGTCATCCAAATTCTTTTCGATCGTCCGGCGCCGTTCCTGCCCGGCGACATTGTTGCCAACCTTACCGGTCTGATCGCCGATCTCGGGTCGAACGGCCTTGTCGGGCTGATCGCCCTGGCAATCATTCTGTATCTCTTCACCAAACGCGGAAGTTAGCGCGGACACCATTCTCAGGGACTGGATGCCCGGCGCACTGCGCCGGGCATTTTTTTGCCGATGACCGATCACAAAGCAGCGCGATCCAAACCGCGACGCACCCGCAAGGTAACGCCGCAGTCGTTGCGCAACGCCGCGCTCTACTATTTGCAGCGCTATGCCTCGTCGTCGTCGAACCTGCGCGCAGTGCTAACCCGTCGGATTAAGCGCGCCGAGCGCGACCAGGAAATCGATCAGGACGCTGCAGCGACCTGGATTGAGAAGATCGTCGCCGATTTTGAAACTAGCGGATTGCTGGACGACAAGACCTATGCCGACGCGCGTATTCAAACGATGTTTCGGCAAGGGCGTTCGCGCCGCATCATGATGTTGGATTTGCGCAAAAAGGGCGTCGCAGCCGATGTGGCCGAATCTGCGGTGGACACATTGTCGCAGGAAACGGCAGCCCCGGATCGCATCGCGGCAGTCAGGCACGCGCGCCGCCGCCGCTTAGGGCCGTTTAGAGCATCGGATCGGCCCGAATACCGCGAACGCGACCTCGCTGCGATGGCACGAGCGGGGTTCGATTATCAGACCGCGCGACTTGTGATCGATGCCAGCGATCCGGAAGAGCTGGAAGAAGACCCCTTGCAAGAGTGAGTGGCGCGCCTACCCTGTTGCCGCACGTCCCTAAGGAGGCCGCATGACCGTTACCGTCCGCGTCTGGTCTGACTACGTCTGCCCCTATTGCTTTCTAGCCGAGCAACCCCTCGCCACCGCTATCGAGCAAAGCGGCGTCGAGACATCGGTATCTTGGATGCCGTTCGAATTGCGGCCCGAGCCGACGCCGACGTTGCGGCCGGAGGACGATTATCTGCAAACCGGTTGGGCGCGCTCGGTCTATCCGATGGCGGCCGAAATGGGCGTCGAAATTCGCCTCCCCGACGTGTCACCCCAACCCTATTCGCGCCTGGCCTTTGAGGGGCACTTGTTCGCGGAAGAACAGGGGCAGAGCGCCGCCTACACGCACCGGATGTTTTCGGCTTTTTTTCAAGAGAGCCAAGACATCGGTGACGTTGACGTCTTGACCACCTTGGCCGAACAGGTCGGCCTGAATGGGGAAGCGTTTCGGAGCGCCCTCATCGAGGGCACCTACGCGGCGACCCACCAAATGCTCCTGCGGGTGGCGTACGAACAAATCCCGGTGACCGCGGTGCCGACATTCTTGATCGGCAATCGTCTTTTGCGCGGCCTCGTCCCCGTCGACGGACTGATCGAACAGCTGCGCGCGGCACAACGAGACCCTGCACCGTGACCCATGTGCTGCACCAAATCGACGCGTTTAGCGAAACGCCGTTCGGCGGCAATCCGGCCGCGGTGTGTCTTCTCGCGGCTGCAGCCGAAAAAGACTGGATGCAAAACGTCGCGCAGGAGATGAACCTATCGGAAACGGCATTTGTGTTTCGCCGCAGCGACGGCGATTGGTCGTTGCGCTGGTTCACGCCCGGCGCGGAAGTCGACCTCTGCGGTCATGCGACTCTCGCGAGCGCGCATTTTCTATGGGACATGGACCTACTCGACCCGACTGCGGCGGCACGCTTCCATACACGCTCCGGCCTGTTGACATGCGTACAAGCCGATTCCTGGATCGCGATGGACTTCCCGGCACTACCAACCGAGGCCGCCGCGGAACCCATCGGTCTAGCCGACGCGCTAGGGGCGCCGCCCCTCGCGGTCTGGCGCAGTACGTGGGATCTCGTGGCCGAGTTCGCGACCGCTAAGGAGGTCCGGGACCTTGAACCCAACTTCCGCGCACTCTTACCGTTTGCAGAACGGGGAGTCCTCGCGACCGCACCGGGTGACGATGGCTATGATTTCGTGTCTCGTTTCTTCGCCCCCGTCCACCGAATCGACGAAGACCCCGTCACCGGTTCCACGCACTGCATCCTGGCACCTTTTTGGGGAGCACGCCTGGGTAAGTCGCAGATGCTGGCGTTCCAGGCGTCGCGGCGCGGCGGTATCCTACGGGTCGAGACAAAGGGCGCGCGCATTAGCCTTGGCGGCAAGGCCGTCACCGTGATGAGAGGGACGTTATCGTGCTGAGCGTCGGTGGGCACAAACCGTGAGTCGGTATTTAACGTTGGTTTTGGCCGCGCTACTTGCCGTGGGCTCGCTGCTCGCTGCGGCTTTCACGATCCCCTGGACGTGGATCCCGGCAACGGCATTCGGGGCATTGTTCTTGATCGGCATCTGGGATGTGACCCAGCGGCGGCACAGTCTGTTGCGGAACTATCCGATCCTTGGTCATCTTCGCTGGCTGTTCGAGGGTATTCGTCCGGAAATCCGTCAATATTTGGTCGAGAGCGACCTCGACGCCGTGCCGTTTAGCCGGGAAAAACGATCGCTCGTGTACCAGCGCGCGAAGGGCGAGGTCGACTCCGTCCCCTTCGGCACCGAACTCGACGTCTATGAGGCAGGATTCTCATGGGTCACCCATTCGATCCGTCCAAAGCCCGTTCCCAACTCGGACTTCCGGCTAAAGATTGGCGGACCAGCATGCAGCCAGCCCTATGACGCGTCGATTTACAATATTTCGGCGATGAGCTTCGGCTCGCTCGGGGCCAATGCGATTCGCGCCCTCAACATGGGCGCAAAGATGGGTAATTTCGCGCAAGACACCGGCGAAGGGTCGATCAGCCGCTATCACCGTGCGGGGGGCGGCGATTTGATCTGGCAAATCGCATCCGGCTATTTCGGATGCCGTACCGGCGACGGCGCCTTCGATGTCGCTCGTTTCGCCGACCAGGCCGCGAGCGATCAAGTGAAGATGATCGAGGTAAAGCTGTCGCAGGGCGCCAAGCCTGGCCACGGCGGCGTGCTGCCGGGGGCCAAAGTCACCGCAGAAATTGCCGAGGCCCGAGGCATTCCGATCGGCCTAACCTGCGTTTCACCGGGCGGGCACGGCGCTTTTTCCACCCCCCTCGAGTTCGTCGCCTTCATTCAGAAGCTGCGCGAGCAGGCGGGCGGTAAGCCGGTCGGATTCAAGCTGTGTATCGGGCACCCTTGGGAGTTTCTCGCCATCGTCAAAGCGATGGTCGAAACCGGCATCACACCGGATTACATCGTTGTTGACGGCAAAGAAGGCGGCACCGGCGCTGCACCGTTGGAATTCCTCAACCGCGTCGGCACGCCCCTGGTCGAGGGCCTGACGTTCGTGCGCAACGCGTTGGTTGGCGCGGGCCTGCGCGACCGCATTCGAATCGGCGCTGCGGGCAAGGTCATCACGGCCTTCGACATTGTGTGGGCGATGGGGCTTGGTGCCGATTGGTGCAATTCAGCGCGCGGCTTCATGTTCGCTCTCGGGTGCATCCAGGCCCAGGCGTGCCACACCAATCGATGCCCCGTGGGCATCACAACGCAAGATCCACTTCGCCAGCGCGCGCTTGTGGTCGAGGACAAGGCGCTGCGCGTCGCGGCGTTTCACCGCAATACCATGAAGGCATTGGCAGAGGTCGTCGCCGCAGCGGGCCTATCCAGCCCCGCCGAAGTTCAGCCGGGGATGCTCCAGGTGCGCCAGAAGAGCGGCGACGTGATCCCCGCTAACGAGGCATTTCCGATGCTTGCGACGGGCGAACTCTTGGCCGGCAGCGAAGACCCAGCCTTTCGAAAATACTGGGCAATGGCCAGCGCCGCGAGTTTCGATCCGGCGCGCTAGTAGGCGACCGGAATGCGCCCGGATACCGGGTACTTAGGGTCGACAAAGCCGTGCGTCGACATCGCACCGCGCGGTACCAGCGAATCGACGAAGGCTTCGTCGTCGTCATGCCATTCCAGCGCTGCGATGCCCAGGTAGTCCTGCCACTGATGGAGCGTCCGCGGCCCAGCGATGACGGAGGTGACAAGCGCGTTGTTCAAGCACCATAGAACCGCGAACTGAACAGCAGACATGCCGCGGTCGGCGGCGCGCTCCGCGAGCTTGGCCGCAATCGCCAACGACTCGGGCCGCCACTCGGATTCCATCATGCGCGGATCGCTCCGGCCCGCGCGAGTGGATGGGTCGGGTGCATCGCCCACTTTGTACTTTCCGGTCAGAATGCCGCGCGCCAGGGGCGAATAGTTGGCGATACCCAAACCGAAATGTTCGCAGGCGGGCATGATCTCGATTTCCGCCGATCGGCTAACCGCGTTGTAGTTGGGTTGGCACACGATCGGCGGCTGGAGCCCCACGTCGCTGCACAGACTAACGATCTCGGCAATCCGCCAGGACGGAAAGTTAGAGACCCCGAGGTAGAGTACTTTGCCCTGCGACACCACGTGAGCAAGGGCCGCCACGGTCTCGTCGAGGGGCGTGTCGTAATCGTCGATATGCAGATACATAATGTCGACGTAGGACGTCGCCAATCGCGCCAAGCTGTCATCGACCGCCTGCACGATAGCCTTGCGCCCAGAACCGCGCTGGTTCGGTCCGCGACCGAACGGGTTGCCGAGTTTTGTGGCAACGACCCAGGCATGGCGATCGTCGGCGATCAGTTTGCCGGTGACACGCTCGGAATCGCCTTTGTTGTATACATTTGCCGTATCGATGAAGTTGACCCCGGCATCCTTTGCGGACGCGACAATGCGGCCCGCTTCGCCTGCATCGGTTTGAGCGCCAAACATCATCGTGCCGAGGCACAATGGCGACACGCTCAGTCCGCTTGCACCGAGTCTCCTGTAAGACATATCCATAGCGTCCCTCCCCTTTGCCTGTTCCCGCCCCTCTTTTAGGGCCCCGCCTAACGGGGTTGGGGATTGATCAGTTGGTCGATCGTTGTCCCCCACGCACCGCGGCCTTGCGAATGGGCAATCAGCTCAAGCGTATGATACAGCGGTCGGGCCGTTGGCACTGCCGTGGCCCAGCCCTGTTCGATCAGGTAGGCGGCAAGGTCTTCGGCGGTGTCGGGATCTGGGACGGTGTGGAAGCAGGTCGCCGCCTCGGGATTAGGGAGATCGATCCGCCGCCGGCAAGAAACGAAATGCTCGATCTTGCTGCGTAGTGCGACCGCCGCCAGCGTGTCGCACACCGGCGGCCGGCGCGAGTCGCAAAGACGACGGGTCGGGATAAGCTCTATATCGGCAAGGATGAAGCGGCGTCCTGCGATCACCAAAGAGGCATCGGGCTGAACGACGGCCGGTCCGACGGTTTGCGCGTCGGCAGGTGTTTGGAGGACAACCAGCGCTAGGGCAAGCCACAACAAAAGGTATTTCACAGCGAGAATATAGGCGTTGGCGGCCCAAAGAACAGACTATTGACGGCACAAAGATCGCTGTTTCTATCGAAATCCTTTGGAATTCACTGTGCGCGCCATCACCACCGGGAACCTTCGCCGCCTCGTGCTCGGGAACCGCGGCGTGCCGCCGGTAACGATTGCGCGATCCGCCCCACCGGGAGACACTTGAATTCGAACCGGTCGGCTGGCACGCCGCCCGCACAGGGGAGAATGCCATGCTGTTGAACAAGCCACGGGCCTATGCGGTCATGGACCGCCACGGATTGGACGGCCTGATCGCCGCGACGCGTCAGAACGTCTACTACCTGTCGGGTTTTTGGTCGCACACCCTGATGGTCGAACGTACCTTTACGACCTTCGCCGTTCTACCGCGGCGCGAAGACGCCCTCGCCGCGCTGGTCACGGGCATGACGGAGAACGGCCGACTGGCAGAGGAAGGGACGTGGATCGACAACATCGTCGGCGTCACCGGGCGGGCGTCACCGACGGCGGCAAACGTCGGCGCCAGCGGCACCGAAACGCTCGATCCGTTGAGTGTCTACCTGATCGGCGATGAGCGCGGCCTGACAGATCGCGAACGCGGGTGGATTGGTGCGGCCCGTTCGCGGACCGACCATCTGGAACGCACGCCGGCACTCGGCCTGAAGCGAGCCCTCATGGATGCCGGCCTCGACAAAGCCCACGTCGGGACCGACGATCCGCGACTAATCGACTGGGCCAACGCGATGGGTTTGGACGCGTTGACCGGCATCGACGCGACCAACGTATTTCGCGAAATTCGCATGGTGAAGAGCGCCGACGAGATTGCTCTCTTGCGCGAAGCGGCCCACCGCAACGAGCACGCGGTGGAGACCGCAATTGCCGCAATCAAAGACGGTGCGTCGGCCGAAGATCTCGAGCGCACCTACAAAGTTGCCCTCGCAGAACAGGACGGCGTCGGGCTGTACATCCTATTCGGGATGGTACCCGGCTTGCGGCATGGAAAGGTCGTCAAGGGAGAACCGTTCTTGGTCGACGCGCTCGGCACCTACAAGCACTACCACGGCGACCTCGGTCGAACGATTGTCGTCGGCGAACCCGATGCGGAGACCCAGAAACGAAACCGGGCCATGCAAATCGGATGGCAGACCGCCTGCGACATGATGAAACCAGGCTTGAAAGGCTCGGACATCGTCAAGAAGGTCATGGAGGTCATGCGCAAAGAAGGGTTTCCGTCCTTCAACCACTGCGTTGCGCATACGGTCGGGTTGGAACACACCGACCACCCGATCCCGATCGGCCCGGACGGGCTTGGCGCCGCACCCGATTTCATCATCGAAACGGACATGGTGCTGAACGTAGACATGCCCTATCAGGAATACGGTTGGGGCTCGATGCACATCGAAGATACATTGCGCGTCACAAAGGACGGCTTCGAACCGCTGACCAGCCTCAATACCGACATGCGAATTTTGTGAGGTCGCCATGCACCACCAAACGACACGCGGCAAGATTCTCTATTTGCGCGACGGCGAAGAGACCGGCCGCGAATGGTTTACGGTCACCAAACACCAGAACGGCAGGCGCGGTTTTCGGGCGATGTGCGAAATGGATGATCACGACCTTCTCCGCGATGTGACCTACAACGTGGGGCCAGCGTGGGAACCGCTGGATTGTTTCGTGCGCCTGACCGAGCGCGACACCTTTGTCGGATCGTCCTGGTTTCTCTTCGACGATCGCGGCGGGGAATGCGAAGGCTTCACGGTCAACGAGGGGCGATTCAAACAGCGGATCGACGTCGGGCATCGTCCACCTTCCTTTGGCGCCCATCCCATCATTTGCGACATGTGGCATTTGTCGCAATTCGATCGCGCCGGCCCCAATCGACAGACCCTAAAGAACATCATGCTGTCGTCGCCGAAGCCCGACGGTGGTTCGGGGCCGATGTTAGCCTGCCACGATCTGACGATCGAATATTACGGCGTCGAGAAGGTCACCGTCCCTGCCGGTACGTTCGACGCCGATCACTTCGCATTTGTCCTGGGCGACCCGCATCCGGCGAATGAGGAATTGTGGTGCGTCGGCCCCGATATCCAGCCGATTAAGATCGCCTATCCGATCTACGGGTCGACCTACGAACTAGCCGCGTGGTCAGAAGACTAGAACCCGCTACGGCCTGCCGCCGGCCGCCAAGAGCACCTCGACCATTGCGCCGTAGTCGCGCATACGCGCCAGGGCCAGGGGGGTCGCGCCGTTGCGGTCCGGCAGATTGACATCCGCTCCCGCCGCAACGAGATCGCGCACGATCGCGGTATGAGCGGGCCCACCATCGCCCAGAACGATCGCTTCGATCAGGGCCGTCCAACCGAGATTATTGACGTGATCCAACGGCGCGCCGGCAGTAATCAACTCCCGGACGACGGCGACGCGACCGAGGTGAGCCGAGGCGATGAGCGCCGTGCCCTGATAGGGGCTCGTGATTAACCCGGGGTTCGCGCCCGCAGAAATCATCATTCGGACGGTCTCGACGTCATCGATGACGCCCGCAATCGTGATGACGTCGTAGCGCTGGTTATCGAGCGCCTCGGTGTCGGCGCCCAGGTCGACCAGCGCGGCAACCGCATCGTGGTGACGACCATACGCGGCGATCATCAAGGCCGTTCGCCCGTGCGAGTCGCGCTGGTTGAGGTCCGCGCCCGCGGTGGCAATCGCTCGAATTCCGGCCGCATCGCCATTCGCCGCCGCCGCAAGGAGCCCTATGTACTTGGCCGATTCACTGTCGGTCGGGGCGATCTGGATCGACAGTCGGAGGCCGGAATCTCCACCGAAGTTCCCGATCGCGACTGGGCCTGCGGGTGCAACGGGCGCAGCAAGGACGACCAGGGCGGCGGCAAGCAGACCGACGCGCAGGCGGAAACGGCGGTCTAGAGAACGAGGCAAGCGCTTGGACATAGTCCTCCGATAAGCCGAAACAAAGCCAACTGGCCCAGAAGACTGCGTTTTTTGCGATCCACCGAGACCTCGGTACCGGTCCCTGC
>CAYGKG010000007.1:15371-59173 GCA_964350495.1 uncultured Alphaproteobacteria bacterium | reverse complement strand
GAGGTTAGGAAAACCTCGGAAATTGCCCATGATGACCAACCGCCAACAATCCGAAGGGCTGCATATGTATCGCCCAACAGCGTCACACTGTCGAGACCGCTGGCTCGCCACGCATGCTGATCGAGGTCCCCATCGACCATTGCCCTGATGATGCACTGGCGCCGCTTACACCAAACCGCCCGACTGCAAACGCTTCACAAGGGCAACGCCGGCGCCTTGGTGTGCCAGTCGGTTTCGCGTTGGTAAGCGTGGCCGACTTCGAACAACAGGTCTTCCGAAAACGGCGGGCCGATCAGTTGCTGGCCCACCGGCATGCCGTTGGCCGAAAACCCGCACGGCACGGACAGACCCGGCAAACCCAGATAGTTGAGGCCGCGCGTACACCACGCCAGCTTTTCGTTGATGGCGAGCGCATTCTCACCGACTGCCGCGTCGGTATCGCGGAGGGTCGGCACTTCGATCGGCAATCCCGGCGTATGGAGGACGTCGCACTGGCCGAAGACCTGATCGCAGAACGCTTTGACGAGTTCCCCGCGGAGCCGCTGCGCTTGCATATAACGCACACCGGGGATGTAGAGACCGCCTTCCATGCGCGCGCGCACCTCGGTCGAGTACTCGTTGGTCCGCGTCCGCAGCCACTCGGCGTGGATATTCGCCACCTCGACCTTGAGTACGACGTTGCAGAGGTCGCGCAGGATTTCCTGATCGGGAACATCGACATCGACGATCGTCGCGCCGAGCGCGCGGTAGACGTCAAGCGCCGCCGCGATGGCACTGCGCACCGACGGCGCGGCATCGTCATAGAAATAGCTCGTCGGGACGCCAATCCGCAGACCCTTGACGTTCGCCTTATCGAGGGCGGCCTCATAGTCGGGGACGGGCTCGTCGGCCGCCGAAGGATCGTCGGGATCCGCTCCGGCGACAATGCCGAACATCCGCGCGCAATCCTTCACCGTTCGGGTCATCGGGCCGGCGTTGTCGAGAGAATAGGACAAGGGCATCACGCCGTAGCGGCTGACCCGGCCGAAGGTGCCCTTGATCCCTACTACGCCGCACATCGACGACGGAATGCGGATCGAGCCCCCAGTGTCGGTACCGAGCGCACCAAACGCCATATGGGCGGCAACCGACGCACCCGAACCCGACGAGGAGCCGCCAGTGATGTGATCGGGGTTCCAGGGATTGCGGCAATGGCCGAAGTGTTCGTTGCGCCCAGCCGCTCCCACAGCCAGTTCCGACATGTTCAACCCACCAAGATGCACCGCGCCCGCCGTCGCCAAGCGCGCCAGTACCGTGGCGTCGTGGTCCGCCGTCAGGTTGCCTAGGATTTTCGAAGCGCAGGTGATGCGCTTACCCTTGCGGTAGAACAGATCCTTATGGGCCAGCGGAACGCCATGCAGCGCGCCCCGCACCGTGCCCTTGGCAAGATCGGCGTCGGCCTGCTTCGCCTGCGCCAGCGCGCCGTCGGGATCGAAGGTGACATAGGCGTTGATCTTCGGTTGCCACTTTTCGGCTTGCGCGATACACGCCTGAGTCGCTTCGACGGAGGATACTTTCTTGGTCCGGATCGCGTCGGCGACCTCGGTCAGGGACATCTGGACGATTTCGTTCATGCTTGCCGCCGTGGACGTTTGAGCTTCTGGAGAACGCCGGGGAATCCCAACCCGTCGACATCGAACGCAAGGGTTAGGCTTTCGCGTCGCGCCGTCGCATTGAGT
This sequence comes from uncultured Alphaproteobacteria bacterium, assembly GCA_964350495.1. Taxonomy (GTDB): domain Bacteria; phylum Pseudomonadota; class Alphaproteobacteria; order SHVP01; family SHVP01; genus CALJDF01. Next base: position 57,455 of record CAYGKG010000007.1, on the reverse strand, counting down.
TGGTTGAGCTCCGCCGCGAGGGCCTTGGCTCGGCTATCGGCAATCGGCATATCGTGCAGACTCTCAGCCAATCGGCTGATGTCCTGCGGTTCTACTTTTTTGTCGGTCATCGAGTTCATGTTCTTTCTAGCTAGCGACAAAGGGATCTTCTTGCGGCAGTGGCGCCCGGCCCCGGATCATATCGGCGGCTTTCTCCGCGATCATCACTGTCGGGGCCTGGGTATTGCCGGAGTCGATGGTTGGCATGATCGAGGCATCGACGACGCGCAAACCTTGAATACCATGCACCCGCAGTTGCGGGTCGACGACGGCCATCGGATCGACGCCCATCTTGCAACTCGATGTCGGATGGAAGACCGTTTCGGCGCCGCTGCGAATCCAGTCTTCGATATCGGCGTCGGTAGTCACCCCCTCGGCGGGCGACATCGCCTTGCCGAGATAGGGTTTGAAGGCGTCCTGTGCGAGGAGGTTGCGCACGATCTTGACGCCCTCGCGGGTCACCTCCAAGTCCTTGGGCGACGAGAGGTAGTTGGGCTTCATCAACGGCTTGTCGAACGGGCTGGCGGACTTCAGTTCGATACTGCCCCTGCTCTCGGGGCGCAGTTGATAAACGTGAATGAGAAATCCGTGCCGTCCCTGCCCCTTCATCGTTGTTTCCAAGTTCAACCCCGGCACCAGCGAGATTTGTAGATCGGGGGATTCCAATTCGGGACTGGTCTTGGCAAACAATCCGGCTTCCAACGGGAGGGCCGCGCCAACACCGGTGCCGAACAACGTCACTTGCGCCATCATCGCGACGGCGCGGTCGGGACGGAACCAGCGATACATCGTGATCGGCTGCAAGCATTCGTGTTGGATGTACACGCCCATATGGTCCTGCAGGTTGCGACCGACGCCCGGCAGATCGTGCACCACCGGAATTCCCAGATCACGGAGCGCCTGACCGGCGCCAATCCCTGACAGTTGCAACAGCGCCGGCGAGTTGATCGCCCCGCCGCTGAGGATGACCTCGCGGCCGGCACGCGCTTGTTTGCGGGTACCGTGCCAGTCGTACTCGACGCCGACCGCTCGCTTGCCCTCGAACAAGACGCGCGTTGCGTGGGCATGGGTCTCGACGTGCAAATTGCCGCGCTTCATTGCCGGGCGCAGGAACGCGACAGCCGTGCTTTGGCGGCGGCCGCCCACGACATTGAAGTCGTGCCATTGATATCCCTCTTGCCGACGGCCGTTGAAGTCGTCCGTTTCCCGGTGACCGGCGGCGCGACAGGCATCGAAGAAGGCGTGATAAAGCGGATTGTCCGAGTAGGCCCGCTTGATCTTCCACGGGCCTTCTGTGCCGTGGAAGGGCGAGTCTTTCTTTTCGACGTGTCCCTCGGCGCGCTTGAAGTAGGGCAACACGCTGGCGTAATCCCAGCCCTCGTTGCCCATTTGGCGCCAGGTTTCGTAATCCTGCGGCTGGCCGCGGACATACATCATGCCGTTGATCGAGGACGACCCGCCCAGCACCTTGCCGCGCGGCCAATGCAATTCGCGGTTCTTCAGGTGCGGTTCGGGCTGGGTGTCGTATCCCCAGTTGATGGACTTGGCGAAGTAGGCAACCCCGGCTAACAGCGGAATGTGAATGATTGGGTTCCAGTCCCGTCCCCCGGCCTCCAGCAAAAGAACCCGCGTCTTGGGGTCCTCGGACAAACGGTTTGCCAGCACGCAGCCGGCGGAACCTGCACCAACAATGATGTAGTCGTAGTCCGCCATAGGATCGTCCCTCCCCGAAGGTCGAGCAAACTAACACAGCCCGCCATGCGTTCGAAGCATTCCTAGCAATTGACGTATATCAGTGCGCGGTGTTGAAGTACGCCGTAACGAGCGTATGATCCGGCGAATTTTGAGGGGCGCTGACGCCTGCAATAGGGAGGAACGACATGGCCAAGGCAGCGAAAAAGAAATCCAAAGGTGCGGCGAAGAGCCCCGCCAAGAAGTCCGTAAAGAAGGTGGCCAAGAAAGCCGCGAGAAAACCCGCCAAAAAAGCGGCGGCAAAAAAGGTTGCACGCAAACCGGCGAAGAAAGCAGCCAAGAAAGCAACAGCGCGCAAATCGACCCGCCGCGCTGGCGCTGCGTCGAAGGCGTCTTCGACCAAGTGGATCCCGGGCCACCCCTACCCCGAACCGAAGGTCAAGCGGATCCGCACCGCGAAGGGCCGGCGTCCATATTTCTTCGACGATCCGAATATCGACAAGTTGTTGGCGATGATCATGGCGTTGACCGGCGAGGTTTCCGTCATTCGCGAGCGTCTCGACACCCACGAGCGGCTGGCCCAGTCCAAGAAGTGGGCATCGCATCAGGCGATCGAAGACTATAAGCCCGACGACGTTACCGAGGCCTTCCGGGCCCAGTGGCGCGCCGACTACATCGCCCGCATCCTGCGGATCGTCCAGGTCGAACTCGATCAGATCACACGCGGCGAAACCGAAAAAGACTACGACAAGATCGTGGAAGAGGTTTCGAAATAGACTCGTGACCGAATAACGGGAAAAGGGGCACTTCCAAGTGCCCTTTTTTTTGCACCCAACCCAACAGCAGGCTCATGGGACGACCGCATGGGTGACGAAGGAACGGAACGCAACATGCCCGACGGAAAAACATCCAGCGGCTTTTCGCTGGTATCGCGCGTCAACCACTGGATTGTCGGCGCCGCCGTTTTGGCCCTTCTCGGACTCGGTATCGTGTTTCACGACATGCCACGCGGCCCGGACCGCGAAGCCCTTCAGGCGATCCACGTATCGATCGGGACGCTCGCCGTTCTTCCGATTCTCTTTCGCGTTCTCTGGCGCGTCCGCGAAGGCTTTCCGGCGCCCCTTCCAGCGCCGCGCTGGCAACACATTGCGTCAAAGACCGTGCATTGGGGAATGTTGTTTTGCCTCCTCGGCTTGGTCGTTAGCGGCCCCTTGGCTCAATGGAGCGGACGCATCGGGACGCTCGACGTCTTCGGTTGGTTCACCATCCCCAGTCCCTTCGGGCCATCGCGCACGCTGCACGACCTCGCCGAGAACGCCCATGCCGTCATCGCTCGGCCGTTCCTATTGGTGCTGCTAATTGTCCATATCTTGGCGGTGGCGAAGCACCTTGTGATCGACAAAGACCGCACGCTCATGCGCATGGTGACCGGTCCGCGTGCCTAGCCGCCACCCGTTCTTCCGCTCTGCCGCCCTACCTGATAGAAAATGCCGCAACGCGCCCGCGCTTGCGGGTCGAACGATGACAAACCGAGGACCGTGGCATGAACGCAGGCGTCGAACCGGCTGGCGATACCGATCTTGAACAAATCCGGGAAGCAGTCCGCGCGCTGTGCGCCGACTTCCCCGGCGAATACTGGCGCGAGAAAGACCGGCACAGAGCCTATCCACAGGAGTTCGTCACCGCGCTCACCCAGTCGGGCTTCCTCGCCTGCCTCATTCCCGAGGAATACGGCGGCAGCGGCCTCGATATCACCCACGCCGGGGCGATCCTTGAGGAAATTCAGCGCGCAGGCTGCAACGGCGGCGCCTGCCACGCCCAGATGTACACGATGGGCACCATCCTGCGGCACGGCAATCCGGAACAGAAAGCGCGGTGGCTGCCCAAAATCGCCAGCGGCGAACTGCGCTTGCAAGCGTTCGGCGTCACCGAACCGACGAGCGGCACCGATACGCTATCGCTGCGCACCACCGCGGTGAAAAAGGGCGACAAGTACATCGTCAATGGCCAAAAGGTGTGGACCAGCCGTGCTGAGTATTCCGACCTCATGCTCCTACTGGCGCGCACAACGCCGAAGGATCAAGTCGAGAAACGCACAGACGGGCTGTCGGTCATGGTGGTCGATATGCAGGCCGCCAAAAACAACGGCCTGACGATCCGACCGCTCGAAACGATGATGAACCATTCGTCGTGCGAGGTGTTCTTCGACGATATGGAAGTGCCCGCCGAAAACCTGATCGGCCTCGAAGGCAAGGGATTCCGCTACATCATCGATGGGATGAACGCCGAACGCATCTTGATCGCCCATGAGTGTATCGGCGACGGGCGCTGGTTCATCGACAAGGGCACGGCCTACGCCAAGGATCGCAACGTCTTCGGTCGCCCGATCGGTCAAAACCAGGGCGTTCAGTTCCCCATCGCCCGTGCCTACGCCCACATCGAATCCGCCAACCTGATGGTCAAGGAAGCGGCGCGCAAATTCGATGCCGGCGAGCCCTGCGGACCGGAGGCGAACATGGCCAAAATGCTCGCGTCCGAGGCGGCCTGGGAGGCTGCAGAAATGTGCGTCCAAACCCACGGCGGGTTCGGCTTCGCCACCGAGTACGACGTCGAGCGCAAGTTCCGCGAAACGCGCCTTTATCAGGTCGCGCCGATCTCAACTAACTTGATCCTGGGCTATATCGGCGAGCACGTCCTCGGACTGCCGCGCAGCTACTGAGCAGGCGCATGTCGCAATGCGAGACACGTAGGGAACACCGATGACTTTCGCGCCCTTGGACGGCGTTCTTGTCGTTTCTTTGGAACAGGCGGTCGCAGCGCCGTTCTGTTCGTCGCGCCTTGCCGATGCCGGCGCGCGCGTCATCAAGGTCGAACGCGCCGAGGGCGACTTTGCCCGCGCCTACGACAGCGCGGTCGAAGGACTCAGTGCCTATTTCGTTTGGCTCAACCGCGGCAAAGAATCCGTTGTCGTCGATATCAAGAACGACGACGACAACGCCATGCTGCACCGAATGCTGGCCAAGGCCGACGTATTCATCCAGAACCTCGCGCCCGGCGCCGCCGCCCGCGCCGGGTTGGATTCAGGCGACCTGCGCAGCAAACACCCTCGCCTGATTACCTGTGACATTTCGGGTTACGGCGAGGACGGCCCCTACCGCGATATGAAGGCCTACGACTTCCTCATCCAGTGCGAGACCGGCCTCGCGGCAATCACCGGGGGACCCGACGAACCCTCACGGGTCGGCGTCAGCCTGTGCGATATCGCTGCCGGCATGTACGCCGTCCAAGGCATCACCCAAGCCCTGTTGCAGCGCGAGAAGACGGGACGCGGTACCGGGCTACAGGTCTCGTTGTTCGATGCATTGTCGGATTGGATGACCGTGCCGCTGCTTCTCCAGGAACACACCGGCAAACCGCCCGCCCGCGTGGGCCTCAATCACCCCGGCATTGCGCCCTATGGCGCCTACAACACCAGGGACAATCGGCCCGTCGTCATTTCGATTCAGAATCAGCGCGAGTGGCAAAACCTGTGCGCCGAGGTGCTGGGCGATGCGGCGCTCGCCACCAAGCCGGCATTCGCCGCTAACGTCGATCGCGTTGCCAACCGACCGCAATTGGATGCGGTCGTCAACGCCGTCTTTGGCCAACATACGCGTGAAGAAATCTCGAAAAAACTCAAGGCGGCGCAAATCGCCTACGGTGCGCTCAACACGGTCGAGGATTTCTCCCACCATCCACAGCTACGGCGGATGACCGTCGGTTCCGCCGCCGGCGATATCGACATCGTCGCCTCGCCGATTCGTCTCTCGGACGACGCCGCGCCGGTCAAAGCGATTCCGGCCATCGGCCAACACAGCGACGCTCTACGCAAGGAATTCGGCGGCTAGCCCCCTCGCTCAGGATTTCTCGCCCCGCGGGTTGTCCTCGAACCATCGCACGATCCCCGGCATCTCGCTTTCAAAACCGCCGGGGAACGACATGGTGAGCAGTCCCATCGGCTTGTCGGTGCGGTTGGCAAAGTCGTGCGGCACGCCAGGCGGGCCGCGCATGAACGTACCGCGCGGGGCATCGAACCAGCGATCGCCGATCAGCAGGCTCGCCGTGCCCTCGATAATGTAGAAAACGCTGTCTTCGAGGTCATGGGTATGCGCACCCGGACCGTCCGAATGCGGGTCGAGCCACCACTCGGAGATTGAAAAACCATTACCCGTTTCGTCGCGATCGCATTTGAACACGGCTTGCATAAAGCCCATCTCGTAGCGCCGTCCCTCACCCGGCATCAGGACGATCGGTTCCGCGTTGGGGCCCGTTCGTTTCGTGTTGTCTTTGGTCATGATGGCCTCCCTGACGCACGCTGCAGGTAATCTCGTCGGAGCGCAGTCTGGAAAAGTAGTCCATGGCTGCTGTCAGTTGTGCGGTCATTTCGCCAGCAGGCGGTGGATCGACAGGAAAGAACCCGCCATCGCGGTCTTGGCCACGGACCAAATCGACATGCCAATCTGGCGTCGAGCGCCGACGGATATTTACCGGCGCGTAGCGAAGTCGATCATCCCGGACGTTTGTTCAGTGCATCCGTATCGTCAAAGTGTAGTACCTCGACCAGATACCCATCGGGTCCGGTGACGAAAAAGTTCGTCGCCCCCAAATCGACGTGGCGTGGTGGCCCGTCGGTTTCCCACCCGTCGGCAACGATCTTGTCGTACCACTGCTGAACCTCGGCGGCGCTTGCCACGACAAGGTCGACAATGGCCGCGCCGGCAGCGGGTTGCCGGCCCGGACCCGCGGTAACCCCGAAAAACGCGGTATCGGTGATGCGCCACAAAACCGCCGTCGGGGTTCGGACTGCGACCTCAAGCCCGAGGGTCTTGCCGTAGAACCGTTCGCAAGCCGCAAGGTCGCGGGTACAGAAAAAGGTGAGTGCCCCGGTAAACACCATATCGCCTCCTTGTCGTTTGAAGTCTACCATCGAACGGTGCCGACGGGGCTGCGTTGACTCTCACGTCCGCCTGTTTCATCAAGAGAGCAGGCGCAAGAACGCGCAGGGGAATACGCCATGCCAATCAATCTGAACCTCACGGACAAAGTCGCTATCGTCACCGGTGGCAGCCTTGGCCTTGGCGCGGAGAGCGCGCGCCAGATGGCAGCCGAGGGCGCGAAACTGGTCTTGGTGTCGCGCACCGAAGACCCGCTGGAACCGGTCTGCGACGAACTGGCCAAGGCGCACGGCTGCGACATCCTGCCGATCTATGCCGATCTCACCGATCCGGCGGCGCCCGACGCCATCGCCGCACAGGCGCTGGAGCGGTTCGGGCGCATCGACATCCTGGCCAACTGCGCCGGCGCGGCCCAGGGCGGTATCTTTTGGGAAATCCCCGATGCGGTGTGGGAACAGGCCTTCGCCCTCAAGTTCTTCGGCACCATTCGCATGATGCGGGCGGTAATCCCGGCGATGCGCAAACAGAAATACGGGCGCATCGTCACCATCGTCGGCGATACCGGCAAACAACCGAACCCGCGCCTGCTGCCCGGTTCGTCGTCGAATGCCGCCCTCTTGGCGGTGACCAAGGGCCTCGCCGATGAGGTCGGGGCGGACGGGGTTTCCGTTAACGCGGTGAACCCAGGACCGACCAAGACCGGCCGCATTACCACCCTGTTCGACAACCTGTCGCGCGACACCGGCAAATCGCTGGCTGAGATCGAAGCCGATTTCACCAAGGACAGTCCGTTCAAGACGATGGGCGATCCGGTCGATGTCGCGCGCATCGTCGTTTTCTTGTGCTCGGACGCCGCCAGCAACATCACCGGCACCTCGATCCTGACCGACGGCGGCCGTAGCCGCGCGCTCGCCTAGCCGCCCACGACCAGCCTGCGAGGCCCCCATGCTGCTCAACAAAGAACGCGCCTATACCGTGATGGACAAATACGGCCTGGACGGGCTCGTCGCGTCGACGGCGATCAACGTCTACTACCTCACCGACTATTGGGATTTGTTTTCGTCTGGCGGGTGGACCTTCAACAGCTACGCGGTCCTGCCGCGCCGCGAGGATGCCCCGGCCGGCCTCGTCATCAATGCGGCGATCAATGCCGAGCGGTTGACCGAAGTCACGCCGACGTGGGTGCCCAATGTCGTGATGTTCTCGGACTATTCGGGCCGCAGCACCGGCGAGGCCGGGGTCGACCCTGCGACCGGGGAGCCGGAACCGGCCCCTTGGAACGGATGGCCCGTGCGCGAGGGTGCGGCATTGACCCCGCTGGAACAAACCTGGCGCGCACGCGCCCAGGACCACGCGGCGCGGATGGCAGCGACCCCGGCGTGGGGATTGCGCCGCATCCTCAAGGATGCGGGCCTGGAAAAAGCCCACCTCGGCACCGACGATCCGCGCGTCTTGGGCTGGATGAACAACATGGGGCTGCCGGGCATCGAGGCGGTCGAAGCCACCAATATCTTCCGCGAAATCCGCATGGTGAAGTCGGACGCCGAGATCGCGTTGATGCGCAAAGCCGCCCAGATCAACGAGGCGGGCGTCGAGGCCGCCCTCGCCATCGTGCAGGGCGGGGCCGCCTGGGCCGATATCGAACGGGCCTATTTCACCGAAGTCTCCAAGCGCGACGGCAAAGGGCGCTACATCGTCACGACGCTGGGCGGCCTACCCCACGGCAAGGTCGTTCCGGGCGAAGCGCTGTTCCTCGATTCGCTAGCCGAATACGACCATTACCTGGGCGATATCGGCCGTACCCTGGTCGTGGGCGAACCGAGCGAGGAACTGGTGCGCCGCGCCCGCGCGATGGAAACCGGCTGGGAAGCTGCCTGCGAGATGATCCGCCCCGGCATCACGCGTAGCACACTGATCGACAAGACCGTCGGCGTGATCCAGAAGAGCGGGTTTCCGGAATACTTCTACGTCTCGCCGCACAGCCTCGGCCTGGAGCACACCGACAATCCGGTGCCACTGGGCGACGACGTATTTGCCGGCGGCGAGTACGACTTCGCCCTGCAAGAGAATATGGTCATCAACATCGACATGCCTTACTTCGAACTCGGCTGGGGTACGCTGCATTTAGAGGACACCATCCGCGTCACCAAGGACGGCTTCGAGGCGCTCACCTCCAACGTATCGCGATTGCGCATCATCGACCGCTAGGCACCACTCGCTGCGAGGAATATTCATGACTAACCCCCGCGTCCCCTTCATCCTCGCCGACAAGCGGCCCAAGCTTGCCCCGCCCGACGGCAAGCCGCTGATCGTGCATTTCGTCGTCAACGTCGAAAGCTGGCCGTTCGATTCGCCGCCGCCGCGCAAGATTCTCACCGGTCCGCACGGCGTCGAAACGTTGCCCGATGTCCCCAATTTCTCCTGGGCGGAATACGGCCTGCGCGCCGGCATGCCGCGACTGTTCAAGATCGCGCGCGACCGCAACCTGCCGACCAGCGCCTTCCTCAACGCCGGCGCGATCGACGACTACCCGGCGGTGGCGCAGGCCATCAAGGACGCGGGTTGGGAGGTCGTGGGCCATGGGCTGAAACAAAAATCGGTCCAGGGCGACGGCGACGAGGCGACGCTGCTCAAGCTATGCCTCGACAAGATCGAGGCGTTCTACGGTAAACGTCCCCGCGGTTGGCTTGGACCGGGCCTGCGCGAAACCAACGATACGCCCGACATCCTGGCTGCCCAAGGCGTCGACTACATCTGCGATTGGGTGCTGGACGACCTGCCCCATTGGATGACCACCAAGCACGGCCCCGTCATCTGCATGCCCTACACGCTCGAACTCAACGACAGTCCGATGTACGCCATTCAGTGGCAGAACTCGTCCGACTACTACCAGCGCTACAAGGACACCGTCGCGACCTTCGAAAAGGAATTCGACAACAACCCGCGCATCCTCACCATCGCCACGCATCCGCATCTCATCGGGGTGCCGCACCGCATCGGCTATCTCGAAAAACTGATCGACGAACTGTTGGCGCGCGACGACACGATCTTCATGACCGGCAGCCAAATCGCGGACTGGTTCATCGCCGCGGACAAGGCGGCGCAAACGCGCTAACCCGCGAATTTGACACCCCTGCATCCGCGGGCCTATCACCGCGGTCCCGTCCTCCATCGTCGGCACCCTGCCCCAACATGCCCGATCGCAAAACCCAACTCGTCGGCATGGCCGCGATTTCGACCGTGGTCATCGTCTGGTCGACCTTCTTGGTGATCAGCCGCGCTGGCGTCCAATCGGGCCTGACCATCTTTGACATCGCCGCCTTGCGGTACGGCATCGCTGGGGCGATCTGCGTGCCAATCGTGCTGTACTACAAGCCCTGGCGCAGCACGACTGTCACCCGGCTGGCGATGCTCGCGATCTTCGGCGGCGTGCCCTATGGGCTGTTATCCTACGTTGGGTTCATCTTCGCACCGGCCGCCCATGGCGGGGTCTTCCTCAACGGCATGGTCCCCGCCCTTGCCCTGATTATCGGCTATGTCTGGTTGCGCGAAAAACCGCTCGCCATTCAGGTGATTGGCTGCCTGTTGATCATCGTTGGTGCCGGAATGGCCGCGATCGGTGCCAGCAGCGGCTCCAACCCGCGCGCCTGGATCGGCGATCTCGCCTTCTTCAGCTCCGGCGCCTTCTTCGCGGTTTTCCTGATATTGCAACGCCAATGGCGCTCCAACATTCCCCAAGTCTTGCTCGCCGCCGCCATCGTCGGCGCCATCACCTACCTACCGATTTGGGCGCTGTTTCTGCCAACAACCCTAGCCCAAGCCGAGCCAAACCAAATCGCCCTCCAAGCCGTCTTCCAGGGCCTGTTCCCCAACCTGATCGGGCTGATCCTGTTGTCGCACGCCGTGCGCCGGGTCGGCTCGACGGTCGTCGCGGCCTTCCTGTCGGCCGTGCCCGGCGTTGGCTCGGTGTTCGGGCTGATCTTTCTGGGAGAAAACCCCGCCCTGCTAGGTTGGCTCGGCTTGCCAATTCTGACCACCGGCATCCTACTGGCCACCGTCTGGCAACGGCGCGCCTGACCGCCCCCTTGCCGCCGGCGAACAAATCGCTAGGCTCCGGGCCAAATCCAACGACCATCGCTTGGGAGCTCTAAGCATGACCACCTCCACGACCGCCTCGCTGACAAAAGACGCCGTCGATTTCGCCGTCGGCCTGACCTACGACGCCATCCCCGAGGACGCGCTGAACATCGCCCGGCGCTGCATTTTGGACGGGCTTGCAGTCATGGTTGGAGGTTCCGAGCAACCGGCGCTAGAGGTCATGGCCCGCTATATCGACCGGGTTGGCGGCGCCCCCGATGCGCGTCTGCTGGGCAACGCCAACAAGAAGGTCCCGGCGCACCTCGCCGCCCTGTGGTACGGCCTCGCTGGGCACGCCATGGACTGGGACGATACCCAGCTTTCCGAAGGTCCCGGCCGGATGTACGGGCTGCTCACCCACCCGACCGTGCCACCGCTGTCGGCATGCCTCGCCATCGGTGAAATGCTGGGCGGCGTGGACGGGAAAACCTTCCTTACGGCCTTCAACGCCGGCTTCGAGGTCGAGTGTAAAATCGCCGAAGCCATCAACCCCGATCACTACGCCCGCGGCTTTCACACCTCGGGCACCATCGGCACGTTCGGCTCGGCGGTAGCGGCCGCCAAAATGCTAAACTTCAACCACAGTCAAATGGCTCAAACCATTGGTATTGCAGCATCTTTAGCCGCCGGAATCCGCGCCAATTTCGGCACCATGACCAAGCCGCTGCATGTCGGTCGCTCCTCTGAAAACGGCGTCACCGCGGCCCTTCTGGTGCGCGAGGGATTCACCTCCAACACCGAGGCGCTGGACGGCAAGTGGGGCTATCTCACCATTGCCGGTCCGGGCGGCGAACCGGAACTGGTGCTGGGGCGTTTCGGCAAGCCTTTCACCATCGTCTCGCCCGGGATCAGCATTAAGCCCTATCCCTGCGGTGTACTGACCCACCCGTCGATGGACGCGCTGAAGTTCCTGATGCGCGACGAAAAGCTGAAGCCGAGCGACATCGAGAAGATCAAGTTGTACGCGGCGCAGAATATCTTGGGGCCGATCCGCTACACGTTCGCGCGCACCGAACTCGAAGGAAAGTTCTGCATGCACTTCCTGCTGGCGGCCATCGCCATAGCCGGCAAGGCCGGTAAACGCGAGTTCACAGACGAGTTCGTGTCCCGTGCCGATGTCGGCGATATGCAGCGCCGCGTCGAAACCATCGACGACAAAAAGATCGAAGCGATGGGCTACGACCGTATTCGCTCGCGTGTCGAAGTCGTCACCAAAGACGGCCGCACGTTGGAACGCTGGGCCGACGAGAACTACCGCGGCTCGCCGCACAACCCGCTGACCGACGACGAGGTCGAGGGTAAATTCCGCGACTGCGCCGAGGGTTTGCTGGACGAGGCGCAAATCAAATCGGTCTTCGACCGGGTCTGGAAACTGGAGAACGCCACGAACGTCACAGACGTCCTGGCCGACCTCCACTGGCAAAAAGGCTGAACGGCGGCAGTACTAACCGCCCCTCACTCCATATAGCGGGTGGAACGATGGAAGGAGACGTGCCATGGCCGACACCGACGGTTCCGAAATCGCCCATGACCTGGCCCATGCCGTCCAACTGCTCCGCGCCGCGCACGAGATGTATCAGGAAATCCTGCGCGCCTCGCTGGACCATGCCGGGCACGACAGCCTCGATGTGCCGGCGTTCCTGAAACGGCTGAACGGCGCATTGGTCGGATTCAAAGGCTACGATCGGCGGATCGCGGGCCTCCTCGACCGCTACCAAGCCTAAGCAGGACAAACGAAACCCGTGCGGTTGGCGTCGCTCCTCGGGCGGCGGGCTGCGCCCTTTGGCGCGCCACACCCATAGGGCTGCCTGTCCCTTGGCGCCCAACGGGGCGCAACCAAACTAGGACAAATTCGAACTAGTTTTCGAATAGGAGCTGCGTTGAACACGTTTCGGCTATGCAACGTGAACGGAACGCGGCGGTTGCTCCAAGCCACGCCGACAGTGTTAGATGCCCGGTGTGGGCGGCGGAAAACATTGCAAAGGCAGGAGCGACCCTGCGCACCGGCGGGTTGTGCGACCACGACGCGCGGCCAAAAAAGAAACACGCGCAGGAGAAATTCCGAGGTTGATTTACCAGCGCCGCGTCGCGGACGAGATTAGGAACGCCAGCAACTCGGTGCGCGGTGCACCGTGCTAGGACCCGCCGCGAACGCATCTTCCCTCGCGCCGTCTGACGGCATCGATACCAAGATCGCAGAGATTCGTAGCCGTTTCGTGAACGGCACGCTGGTGGCCCTGTCGATTACCGCTGTTCCAGCGTTGGCGGCAAGCCTGCTGCGGATTCCCGACATCGGCTTCCTGCCGGCGATGGGCGTTCATATCGCATTAGCCGTCGTGCTGTTTGCGTTGACGTTCGGCCGCCGACACCTGCCGTATGCGGTGCGTGGCAGCTACGTCGTTCTCTTGTTTTTCATGATCGCCACGGTCGGCCTCGCCAACATCGGCATGATCGGCGGCCCGTACGTCCATTTCGCGGCAGCGGTCATCTTCGCCTTCGTACTGTTCGGGATGTGGACTGGCGCGGCAATGATCGTCGCTAGCATCGCCGCCATTCTCGGTTTCTACGAGTTGTCGGTTGCCGGGATATTAACGCCCAAGACCGACCCCGTCGCGTACATCGCCAGCCGGAGCACGTGGCTTACTGCGGCGGGCGGGCTCCTTTTGCTGACAGCCGGGGTGGGCACAGCCATCACGCTCTACCAACGGCAGCTTGCCAACACGCTACGCGGCGAGGCCGAGGAACGGCGCCGCCTGGATCACCTAATCGCCTACGCCCCCGACGGCATCCTGATCGCCAACGCGGCAGGCACCATTTTGCGGGCCAACCGCGCCGCTGCCGCCGCATTTGGCTACCCCGAGACCGATCTGACGGGCATGCCGCTGGAAACTTTGTTGCCGGCGGTGCGCGCTGCCTGGCCCGACGCCGGCGGCGACGGCGCGCCGACTCATGGCAATGCACCGTCGATGACCGGGCACCGGAGCGACGGCACGACCTTCCCGGTGGCCGTTACGCTTGGGCGCTTGGCCGATACACAAGGTGGTTCGATCGTCGCGATGGTGCACGACCTGACGGACCTCGAAGCGCTCCAAGAGCGTCTCGTACAAACCGCCAAGCTCGAAGCGATGGGCAACCTGACCGGCGGTATGGCGCACGACTTCAACAATTTCCTGACGATCATCATCGGCAGCCTCGATTTCCTGCGCGTCGATCCCGACGGTGTGACGGACTCTCAGCGGCATATCGAGCGAGCCCGACGCGCAGCCGAACGGGCCGCAGATCTAACCAAAAGTCTTCTCGCCTTCGCGCGGCGGCAACCGCTGGTTCCCCGGGCCACCGACATCGTCGCGCATATTGACGATACCCTGAGCCTTCTTCGTCCCAGTGCCCCATCCAACATCCAAATCGTCGTCGAGTTCCCCAGCGATCTGTGGCGCGTTCGCGTCGATGCAAGTCAGTTCGATTCGTCCATCGTCAATATCGCGACAAACGCGTTCGACGCGATGCCGAACGGCGGCACGTTTCGGGTCGTCGGACGTAACACGGTGCAAAAAGGTCAGCCGGACGAGCCTGAGGCGCTACGCGGCGACTTCGTGGCCATCGACCTGATCGATACCGGCGGCGGCATGAGTCCCGAGGTGGCGGCAAACGCGTTCGAACCTTTTTTCTCCACCAAAGACGCGGGGCACGGAACCGGACTCGGCCTCAGCATGGTCCACGGATTCATTAAACAATCCGAGGGTCACGCCGAGATCGACAGCGCGCTTGGGGTCGGCACGACGGTGCGGCTCTACCTGCCGCGCGCAGCCGATGACACCGACGGTGCCGAACCAAAGAACGAAGCATTGGAGCATACACCGCCTAGCCCCGGCGCCCGGGCGCTTGTGGTCGAGGACGACGAAAACGTCCGCGAAGTCGCGGCCGCCCACCTTTGGGCGCTTGGCTATGACGTGATCGAAGCCGCCAGCGGCGACCTTGCTTGGCCGTTGATCGACGACCTTGACGTTGCCATCGACGTTCTGTTCACGGACATCGTCATGGACGGAGAACTCGACGGCCTAGCGCTGGCCGAACGTGCCCGTCTGCGCCGACCAACCCTCCCGATCGTCCTCACAACAGGGTATGCCGGCGCGCGGACCGACCGATCCGGCATCCTCAGCGGCACACCTCTCTTGCAAAAACCCTATCGCCGGGCCGAGCTCGCCGCCGTCATCGAGGAGGCGACGGACCGCGCCAACGGCTAAGTCCGCAGCGGGTAGACCATGCAGGTGGTCGTACCGTGCGCGTGGAGTACGTCGCGGTCGTCCACGAGCTTCCCCTCGGCGGTACCGAGACGCTTGCCACTGTGAATCACACTCGCTACCGCCCGCAACCGGCCAACATCCGCGGGGAGCGGTTTCACGAAATTGACCTTGAATTCGACCGTGGTGACGCCGAAACCGGCTCCAACCGTGGTCTGAACCGCGCAGGTCATCGCCGAGTCCATCAAGGTCGCGACGTACCCCCCATGCACGGTGCCGTAGGGGTTGAGATACCGCCCCGCCGGGGTACCCGCGAATACAGCGCGACCGGCAGAGGCCTCCAGCAACACGAACTCCATAGCGACGCTGATCGGTGGCCGCGGTAAACGGCCTTCAATCATCCGCTGCATGATTTCAAGGCCCGTCAGATCGGCAACGCCAACGGGATCCAAAACCCCGACCGAGATTCCCGAAGGCAGATTGTCTGGTGCCATGACCGATCGCGCTCCCTTTAAGAATTGCGTGACGAGACCACAACATTAAAAGTTTTTTCACACAACCATTATTAAGTTGCATATTGAAACCAAAAACTATTTAGTCTCTTTATGAAACGAATTAGTTTTTCAGACCGGCGGTGTTCCCTCGCCCGGTCCCTCGAGGTCATCGGCGAGTGGTGGACACTTCTCATCATCCGCGAGGCCTATTTCGGCACGCGCCGGTTTAGTGACTTCCAAAGCCGACTGGGCATCGCCCGCAACGTATTGAGCGAGCGCCTCGAACGACTGGTCGTCAACGATCTACTGAAAAAAGAACCGGCATCGCCAGGTGCGAAGCGGGCGCACTACCGCCTTACCGACAAGGGCCGCGACCTCCTGCCGGTGGTCGTTGCCCTGGTTCAGTGGGGCGACCGCTGGGTATCGGGTCCGGAAAATGCACCGGTTCGCCTGATCGACCGCGCGACAGGCGACGCAATCGGTGACATTCGGGTGCAGACCAAGGACGGCCGTCCGCTGGCCCTCCACGACATCGGTCTGGAACCGGGGCCGGGCGCCGACGAGGCCATCCGGGAACGGTTCCAGGAAACCGTCGCCGACGAGGGCGCTGTGCGGTGGCGAATCCGCCGCCATATGGCGGTGTAATCCGGCGACTACCAGCGCCGCCGGACTATCCGTGCGTCAGTCCGCCGGCGTCGTTGCTCCGCCGGACGGCTCTCGCCTGCCTAATGAAGCGATAGAAGCGAGCCGAAACCATCGACCTTGTCTTTGATGCCGTTGCTGCGCAGCGCGTGCCAGTAGGTCGCCGTATTGATCGCGACAACCGGCTTGTTGAGCCACTTTTCGGCGATCCCGGCGAGGCGCGCCATCGCGAGGTTTGTCCCAGCCTGGACAATCGCATCAACATCGTCGCCGTTGACCTCCATGATGGCCTCGCGCAAGCGATCCTCTGATTCATGGGCAATCAGAACCGGGCTTTTGCACTTCAGACCCAAAACAGTTTTCACGTCGAACCCGAGATCTTCGAAGAAGCGCCGCACGTTTTTGTCGCCCACCGGCATGTAGGGCGTGATGCAGGCGATCCGCTTGATCGGACCGTATTGCTCGGCCAGCACCTTAAGCGCTTCTTGCGATGCGTCCGATCCCATGGTCACGCCGCAGCCCGACACTTTCTCCATATGCTTTTGCAAAATGGCCGACCCTTCCAGCCCGTCCCAGAACGTTTCGGCAGACATCCCCATGACCAGATGGTCCATGTGCATGGTCTTCAGCCGTTCAACGGCCTCGTCCTGCTTTTCCGCGATTACCTTGATCAATTCGTTGAAATCGTCGTCGTTGGCGACCGGCATGTCCGGGATGTGGATGCGCGCCATGTGATTGGTCACGCCCTCCGGACGCATCCGGTCGAATTCGGGCTGGACCGAGGTATTGGTGGACGGGGCGATAACCCCGAATTTCATTCGATAACCTAGTGAATCAGGCATGGCGTGTCCTCCCTTGGCACCCTGTTGTTCAGGGCCGCCATAATGCGAATCGGCACGCCCCCCCGCAAGGGGCGCGCACTCGCGCGCCCACGGGGAGAACGCGGCGCCCGGTCAGTGCGCCGAGAGCAGCGTGCCGAACCCGGCCATCCGATCTTTGAACCCGTTGGTGCGCAGAGCGTGCCAATAGGTCGCCGTGTTGATGGCAATCACCGGCTTGTTGAGCCAGTGCTCCGCAGTCCCGGCGAGGCGCGCCATCGCGAGATTCGTGCCGGCTTGGATGATCGCATCGACATCGTCTCCGTTGACCTCAAGGATCGCATCGCGCAGTTCGTTTTCACTGAAGTGCGCGATCAGGACCGGGCTCTTGGCCTTGAGCCCTTTGATCCGAACCACGTCGAAACCGCATTCCTCGAAGAATCGTTTCACGTTTTTGTCGCCGACCGGTTGATAGGGCGTGATTACGGCGATCTTTTTCGCGCCATAGGCCTTAAGGGCCGCTTGGCTCGCCTCCGACCCCATCGTGACCCCAACCCCGGCGATTTTTTCGATATGTTTCTTGAGCGTCTTCGAGGCCTCAAGGCCGTCCCAGAAGGTTTCCGCGGAAATCCCCATGACGATATGGCCGGGGTGGCAGGTCATCACCCGCTCGATCGCGGCATCCTGGGCCTCGGCGATCTCGCCGATCAGTTTGTTGAAATCGTCGTCGTTGTTGATCGGATTGTCGGGCACGTGAATGCGGGACATGTGGTTGGTAATACCCGGCGGCGCCATCGCGTCGAATTCAGGTTGAACCGAAGTGTTCGTCGACGGGGCGATCACCCCAAACTTCATGCGATATCCCAGCGAATCCGGCATTCCGGCCTCCCACCAATGTTGTTGTCTCGTGGGCGTGGACTGTCCGCCGCCGACCTCGGTTCTGCCATGATCTGGGTCAACCCGGCGCGGCGCGCCCGACCCAGACCGAAACCCCGCTGTGGGCAGGCGGACTGCGATTGGGTACACTCCGCCCAGACGCCGGGTAGCGAACCGGCGCGCCGCCTGGGTCCATGCGGGCCCGAAGCCACAGGGAGTTGAACCAAATGAAGCTAACCACTTTCCTTGCCGCCGCCGCGACCACGGTATTGATTACCGCCGCAGCCAGTGCCCAAACCGTCGGCATCGGCACGACCAAGGGTGGGGCGACCGCACAAACCTCAACCGGCATCGCGCAAATTGTCACCGAACATTCCGGCCTTCGGATGCTGCCGCAACCGATGGGCGGGACGCAGCAGTACATTCCTATGGTCAATAATGGCGAACTCGAGTTCGGCATTGCCAACATGATGCAGACAATCATGGCCTATGAAGGTACCGGCCTTTCAGAGGGCGATGGGAAGTTCGACAATCTCCGACTCGTCGCGACAATGATGCAGTTCCGCGTCGGCCTGATTGTCCGCGCCGACTCGGGGATCAACTCGGTCAAAGACCTCAAAGGCAAGCGTATCCCCTCGGGTTACAGCGCCGCCCCATTGTTCGGTCTAATCATGGAGGGGATGCTCGCCAACGGCGGCCTAACCCTCGATGACGTTCAAAAAGTACCGGTGACGGCATTGATTCCCGGCGTCAACGCCTTCAAAGAAGGCAAAGTGGATGCGGTGATCGGCGGCGTGGGCGCCGGTTTCGTCGATGATGCCGCCGCTGCAGTGGGTGGCCTCAAGTTCATTTCGTTCGACACCTCGCCAGCCGCAGCAAAGGCGTTCGCTGACAAGGCGCCACGCACCTACCTTGCGCCCGTACAGCCCGGCCTGACCGGTATTGCGGAACCGACCAACGTCATGTTCTTCGACTACATGCTGTGGACCCATAAGGACGCGCCGGAAGATGTCGTCTACAAGGTCACCAAGGCGATGTACGACAACGAAGCGCAGATTCACGGCTTCGGCCCTCTCTGGGAGACGCATTCCTCCAAAACCATGGCCAAGGACCAGGGCATGCCCTATCACCCTGGCGCGATCAAATACTACAAGGAAGTTGCTGCCTGGCCGGGTAGCTGAACGGCCCACGCACGTTGAAAACGCCCGGCACACCCGTGCCGGGCGTTTCTCTATGCCATCACATAGGCTTGCAGGGACGGCATGTCTGACATTCTGGCACAGCGAATCAAACCGATTTTGGGCACGATCCTAACGGTTGTCGCATTGGCGATGGCCGGCGACGTCCCCTTTCATTTCGGTGTCGCAATCTTCGACCAGCAAGCGCTCGGCATCGTCCTTGGCCTCGGGCTGGCGATTGTATTCATCACCATCCCGGCCCGACGCGGTGCCGGCTCGGACCGAAAGGTACCGATCGTCGACGTCATCCTCGCTGTGCTCGGCACGGCGATGGGCATCTTTTTCGCGATCCGTTATCCCGTTCTTTCCAACGAGTACTACTTCCACCAGACCGAAACCTTTCTCATCGGGATCGTCCTCATCCCGCTGGTGATCGAGGCCCTGCGACGCACTGCCGGGCTGGGGTTGGTCGTAATCCTGGTCGTGTTCCTTCTATACGGGTTGGGCGCCGACCTGGTGCCGGGGCAGTTGCAGGGCCGCGCCCAGGGATTCCCCCAACTCACCTCTTATCTTGGCGTCGATTACAACGCGATGTTCGGGCTTCCGCTAGTCATCATCACGGGAGTCGTCGTTCTTTTCATTTTCCTCGGACAACTTCTGTTGCGCTCCGGCGGGTCTGAATGGTTCACCGACCTCGCCATCGGATTGACCGGGCGTTCGCGCGGAGGGTCGGCCAAGATTGCGGTCATAGCCTCGGGGATGTTCGGTTCGATCTCCGGCAGCGCTGTGTCGAACGTCGCATCGACAGGGGTTCTTACCATTCCCCTGATGCGGCGCGGCGGATACTCCGCCACAGCCGCGGGAGCGTTCGAAGCTGTGGCATCGACCGGGGGCCAGATCATGCCGCCAATTATGGGTGCGGCGGCGTTCCTCATGGCAGAGCGCTTGGCGATCGGCTATTCCGAGGTGATCATCGCCGCATTGCTTCCCGCCCTGCTTTACTATTTCGCAGTTTTCATCCAGGCCGACATCGAAGCGGCGCGGCGCAACATTCCGCCGATCCCGCGCGAACAAGTGCGACCCATACTCCAGGTTCTGCGCGAGGGGTGGTTCTTCGTGCTGCCCTTCGCCGTTCTGATCATCTCGCTGTTCTGGCTTAACCGACGGCCCGAGACCGCCGCACTGTGGGCCGCCGGTTCACTGATCGTGGTTTCCGTCGTGTTCGGCTACAAGGGCAAGCGGCTAACCGTTCGTGACGTACTCCAAAGCCTATCGGGTACCGGCGCCGTAGCGGTTGACATCATTGTCGTCGGGGCCATGGCGGGCCTCATTATCGGCATCATCGAAATAACCGGGCTGTCATTCGGCCTAACCTTCCTCCTCGTGCAGGTTGGCAAGGGCAGCCTGCTCCTACTTCTCCTGTTGACCGCACTGGTCTCAATCGTACTCGGCATGGGAATGCCGACGACCGCAATCTACCTGATCGTCGCAACGCTGGCGGCGCCACCGCTGCGCGAACTCGGGATCGATCCGATCGCTGCTGATATGTTCGTCTTGTACTATGGGCTCCTGTCGATGATCACGCCGCCGGTTGCAATCGCCGCGTTCACTGCGGCGAATCTAGCGGAGGCTCGCCCGATGCAGACCGCGCTGCTCGCTTGTCGCTATGGTTGGCCAGCCTTCATCATGCCCTTCCTTTTCGTGCTTTCGCCAAGTCTCCTGCTTCAAGGTTCTGCTCTGGAGGTCGTCCAGGCGGTGGTGACCGCAGTAGCCGGTGTCTGGCTCGCCTCAGCCGGCTTTGGCGGCTATTTCCGCGGGCGCCTCGACATAGCCGGACGCATCACCCTCTCAGTGGCCGGGCTCGCGCTGTTGGTGCCTGCCAACGCCTTCGACGGCGCCATCTGGTTGGAAGTCGGCGGCATAGCCCTAGCGATTCTCGGAGTGTTGCGCGAGATACTGACGAACCGAAAAAAATTGGCGTAAGGTTCTTAATCGCGGCTAATGGCGACGAGCGATGCCCCGATGAACATCGTCGAACGCCTCAAGATCGCCCACCGCAAGTGCCCGCGCGGCATGCTGCCCCGGGTAAACCACGACGAACTCGCCCTGGGGCACTCAGTCTGAATTTGCAACTCGGCAAGAACTTCGGCGCCGGGAGTTGGCTCGCCTACGGAAAGCGCGCCAAACCAGAATTCACCAAGACGCAAGGCCATGATCCTAACGCGGCGGCCAAGGTGCTCGGCTCGATGCACGGCGAACCCTATCGACTGCACAACTGTTTCCCTTAGGGCTTCGCCAAGAATCAGAAGACCCACGCCTATCGCGACGCGCGCCGCCTGTGGATATCTTTCTTCCGATTACCCCCTTCAAATTGATTAGAATCATTCTAACTAATGCCGGGAATGCCCATAGAAGAAGCGTGACGGACGGCAGCCACTTGCCACCGGCACGCGGCGACGGACAGCAAAGGAGAGCGCGATGGACACCAACAAAAATTCAGTCGGCAATTGCCCTGTCATGCACGGCGGCAACACCACCGTCGGCGCTTCGAACATGGCGTGGTGGCCAAAGGCGCTGAACCTAGACATCCTCCACCAGCACGACACCAAGACCAACCCGATGGGCGCGGGCTTCAACTATCGTGAAGAACTAGCAACGCTCGACATCGCAGCTCTCAAAAAAGACCTCCACGCTCTAATGACCGACAGCCAGTCCTGGTGGCCCGCGGATTGGGGACACTATGGCGGTCTGATGATCCGTATGGCCTGGCATGCGGCGGGCAGCTATCGCACGGCTGACGGTCGTGGTGGCGGCGGTTCCGGCAACCAGCGCTTCGCCCCGCTCAATTCTTGGCCCGATAACGCAAACCTCGACAAGGCGCGCCGTCTGCTGTGGCCCATCAAGAAAAAATACGGCAACAAGATCAGCTGGGCCGACCTCATCATCCTCGCCGGTACCGTTGCCTATGAATCGATGGGTTTGAAAAGCTTTGGGTTCGGCTTCGGTCGCGAGGATATCTGGCATCCCGAGAAGGACACCTATTGGGGGGCCGAAAAGGAGTGGCTCGGCGCAAGTCGCTACGACGGCGAGAACCGCGAGTCTCTAGAAAACCCGCTGGCTGCCGTGCAGATGGGGCTGATCTACGTGAACCCCGAGGGCGTCGACGGCAAGCCCGACCCGCTCAAGACGGCGCAGGACGTTCGCGTCACCTTCGCCCGCATGGCGATGGACGACGAGGAAACCGTCGCGCTCACGGCGGGCGGCCATACGGTCGGTAAGTCGCATGGCAATGGCGATGCAGGTTTGCTGGGGCCGGCCCCCGAAGGCGCGGATGTCGAGGAACAGGGCCTCGGCTGGAACAACAAAACCAAGCGCGGCATCGGCCGCGACACCGTGACGAGCGGTCTTGAGGGCGCTTGGACCACCCATCCGACCAAATGGGACAACGGCTATTTCGAGATGCTGCTCAACCACGAGTGGGAATCCAAGAAAAGCCCCGCCGGGGCCTGGCAATGGGAGCCGGTCGACATCAGTGCAGTAGACATGCCGGTCGATGTGGAGGATCCGTCGATCCGCCGCAAACCGATCATGACCGATGCCGACATGGCCATGAAAGTTGATCCGGCCTATCGAAAAATTTCAGAGCGGTTCTACAGAGACCCGGTCCACTTCTCGGAAGTCTTCGCACGGGCCTGGTTCAAGCTGACGCACCGCGACATGGGCCCAAAGCCGCGATATTTCGGTCCCGATGTGCCCAAAGAAGACCTGCTCTGGCAGGATCCCGTGCCTGCCGGCACTACCGCCTACGACGTTGCCGCCGTGAAAGCGAAGATCGCGGCCAGCGGTTTGACGGTGACCGAGATGGTCACAACCGCATGGGACAGCGCCCGCACATTCCGTGGTTCGGACATGCGGGGCGGTGCCAACGGCGGGCGCATCCGTCTGGCCCCACAAAAAGACTGGGAAGGCAACGAGCCCGTGCGTCTGGCCAAGGTTCTGTCCGTACTCGAACCGATTGCAACCCTCGCCGGTGCCAGCCTCGCGGACGTGATCGTCCTGGCCGGAAACGTCGGGATCGAACGTGCCGCGAAGGCCGGTGGCTTGCCGATTACCGTTCCCTTCTCACCCGGTCGCGGCGATGCCACGGACGCGATGACCGACGCAGCCTCCTTCGATGTCCTGGAACCCGTCCACGACGGCTACCGCAACTGGCTCAAGAAGGACTACGCAGTCAGCGCCGAAGAGCTGATGCTCGAACGCACGCAGCTTATGGGCCTCACCGCCCACGAAATGACGGTGCTCGTTGGCGGGATGCGCGTGCTGGGGACCAACTACGGCAACGCCAAGCACGGCGTGTTCACGGACCGCGAGGGTGTCTTGACGAACGATTTCTTCGTCAACCTGACGGATATGGCCTACACCTGGAAACCGTCGGGTAAGAACCTTTACGAAGTTCGCGACCGGAAGACCGACACGGTCAAGTGGACAGCGACTCGGGTTGACCTCGTCTTTGGCTCCAACTCGATCCTGCGTGCCTACGCCGAGGTCTATGCGCAGGACGACAATGCGAAGAAATTCGTGGCCGACTTTGTCGCGGCATGGACAAAGGTCATGAACGCGGATCGCTTCGACGTGGCATAACCGGTTCGCGCCCGGCCCGGCAGCCGACAACGGGTGCCGGACCGGGCCGACCGCCTGTCGGTTTAGTCAGCGCAGCGCGCAACGGTGTCACCGGCACGGCCGCCCTGATATGCTGTGACGTTCGGACCGTCGATTCGTAGCGCAAGGGGATTAGGCATGGCTGACCAAGGTGCGCATGGGCTCCTGCCCACCGCCACACACGATGAATCCGCGCAACAGGGGTTCATCTACAGTCTCAAGACGCATCTGCAGGCAAACGTCATCGGCGGCAACGCCAAGGTTTACGCCGCGCATGTCGAACCGGCGTTTGCGAAGAAGAACGGCCGCGCACCCAAAGACCGCCACGAAGTCCGCGCAGGGATGGCGCGCGAACCGTACTATCAGATGTACTCAACGTTGCAGAAGAACCTGCAGTTGATGAGCCAAGACGCGGTCGGCGACAGCATCTTCCGCCAACTGCCCGGCCTCATCGGCGCGGCGCAACAAATCGCCGCGCGCGGAAACAAGAAGGGCTCGTTGCGGCTCAATCCCGACGTCACGATGCCGCGCTACCTGACGGCGGTCGATATCCACTTCACGCCGGGCTCGTACTACACCGACATGGCGGACGACGACGTCTCGGCGGGCGCGCGCTACGACCGCGGGTTCTTCCTCTACGTCATGGGCGCTCTGGGCAAATACAACGAGAACATGGGCGTCTCGGGCGCTTTGTGGCTAAAGAACAATCACCCCGATTTCAGTCCAACGCGCATCCTGGAAATGGGTTGCACGGCAGGCAACAGCCTGGTGCCCTATGTCGATCTTTTCCCCCGCGCGGAGGTCCACGGGATCGACGTCGGCGCACCGGTTTTGCGCTACGGACACGCCCGCGCCGAGTCGATGGGAAAACCGATTCATTTCTCGCAGCAGAACGCGGAGCACACCGACTTCGACGATGAGTCCTTCGATCTCATCGTCTCGCACATTCTCCTGCACGAGACCTCGCGCAAGGGCGTCTACGCCATCATGAAGGAGGCCCACCGCCTCCTGAAACCCGGCGGTATCGTTATTCACCTTGAGGCGGCGTTGCGCTACGCCGACATGAAACCCTACGACGCCTTCATCCGCGACTGGTCCACGCACAACAACGCCGAACCGTTCTGGGGCACCGTCAAGGAAATGGACTTGGTCGAACCGGCCGTGAAAGCAGGCTTCCGCAAGCAAGATGTGATTCAGGATTACACGCCGCTGGTGACCGGGACCGCCTACCTGATGGACACGGGACGTGGCGCCAACACCGGCCCCAAGCAGTTCGTCTACGGGGCCATCAAGGCCTAAAGGAGGACGCCCTATGGCCCGCCCCAACGGACAAATCATTATCGACGCGGATTCCCACGTCGAAGAAGCCGACGACGTTTGGAACCACCTCGATCCGGCCTACGCGCACCGGCGGCCGGTCATCGTGCAGCACCCCGGCCTCCCGGGGCCATACGCCCAAGACGCCTATTGGTTGATCGACGGCCAAATGTTTCCGCGCCCCTACGGCTATGGACCGCTGATCTACGGCACACCGGTCAGCTCGAAATTCGCCAAATCGAAAAAGTTCTCGATCGAGAGCCAAACGGTAGTGCCGCCCGCCGCGCGTATCGCCGACATGGACAAACTCGGCATCGACATCCAGGTGCTGTTTCCTACCATCTTCCTCGACATGCTATCGCTCGACATGCAGTTCGAGGCAGCACTCATGGCCAGCTACAACACCTGGGCCGCAGAAACCTGCGCGGCCTTTCCCCAGCGACTAAAGTTCGCCGCGCCAATCCCGGTGCGCAGCCCGACGCTCGCCGTCGAGGAGTTGCGCCGGGTCAAGAAACTGGGTGCCGCGGCGATGCTGGTCTACGGCAGCGCCGGGGAGCAGTTCCTCCATGAACCGCAGTTCGACCCGATCTGGGCCGAGGCCGAGGCGCTCGACATGCCGGTGGCGATGCATGTCGGTTGGAACATGCCGTCGATCCACAAGAAGATGGACACCATCTTTGCCTCCGCGACGTTCGTCGCGGTCCCGATGATGTTCGGCCTGTTCAGCATGATCGGCGGCGGCATCCTCGAACGTCACCCCACGCTTCGCGTCGGCTTTTTCGAAGCCGGCGCCGACTGGCTGCCGTACCTCGTGCCGCGCATGGAACGCTACTGGGGCGTCTATTCGTCGAAGGGATGGCCCGGTACGCCGAAGCGCAACCCGACCGAGTGGCTCGCCGGCGGCAACATCTATTTTTCCTGTGAGGGCGACGAACGCTACCTGCCCGACGTCGCCGCGATGCTCGGCGAAGACCATCTGATGACCTCCGCCGACCTGCCGCACGAAGAGGCGCTCGAGGATTCAATCGCGGAAATCGAACACCGCCCCGACCTGTCCGACACGCTCAAACGCAAGATCCTGGAAGAGAACCCGGCGCGGTTCTTTGGGTTCTAAGCCGACTCACGCCGCCACGACGAGGCGATAGCCGAAGTCGGCCTCGTCAAGATCGAGCAAATCGGCATGGCGCTCCGCCCAGGCTCCTGATTCCAGATCGTCGGCCAGGGCATTCAACCCGTCAGACACATCGCCGATTTTCCAGAATGAGGAGATGCCTTGACGGACACGGGGATCGAGATACGCCTCTGGACGGCGCCAGTACGCACATAGGAAACCATCTGTACAGTCGTGCGGAATCGGCACCGGGACGATGTCCACGGGACCAAGCCATCGCGCATAGTCCGACATCTTCGGAAAGATTACCTCGTCCAGCGCCACGAGCGCCGGAATGTAGTCGGACAGCCAGAAACCCGGTTGCGATACGTCGAACGTCAGCAGCGCCACCGGCCCGCGAGTCACACGGCGCATTTCTCGCAACCCCCTCTCCTTGTCCGTCCAGTGGTGCAGCGAAAGGATCGCCATAGATGCATCGAACGAACCATCGGCGAACGGCAAGGCTTCAGCGCGGCCCTGAACCACCGGCGACGCGTCGCGCGGTCGCTGTCGAATCATCGCGGCTGAAAATTCCAACGCGCAAACCTTGCGGTTTGCCGGTTCGTACGAGCCCGTACCCGCGCCGACGTTCAAGACCGACGGCGCGTCCCTGAGTGCACCGTCGATCAGGACACCGATCCTCGGGTCGGGTATTCGCAGGTCGGCGTAGTGGACGCCGATCGTGTCATAGGACGCCCGCATGGTGACCTCAGGCGGCGATTGTGCCGCAATACTGCGAAGACTGGATGAGTTGCTAGTTCTTGAACTCAACCAACCGGCTCGCCGGAACAAAATCGAGTTTGCCGCCAAAATTAATGTAGACAAGCGCGCCGTCCTTACTTGCGGGCCGGGACTGAACGGTCAGCGGCGGCTTGAACAGGTAGGTGCCGGCGCCGTAGGTGTGGCCGTCGTCGGTTTGCATCGCGCCTTCTAGCACGAACAGTTCCTCGTAAACCGTGTGGAAGTGATCGCCGTTGGGGCTTTCCCACCCCGGCAGGAAGCGGACCAGCATCGAGCCCTCGCCGGTATGCGGGTGCTTGCTCAACAGACGGCGCTGCAAGGTGACCTTGCCCGCAGCATTCTTAACATCGACCCACCCCGCCGCCTCGGGTTCCGCCAAAACCGTAACCCCACGCGGGTCGTGCGCGCCCGTCAGCGAATAGGGGGTATTGCCCTTGGCCTCCGGGTGAAGGCAGAAATCGAGTTCCTTGCTGCAGCGGGAAATGAACCACGCCTCGTCGTTGAGGCGGCTGCGAAAGCCATGCACGGTTTCGGCCGGGTGGAAGCAGTAAGCCTTGGGACCGAGCCACGTCTTGCCGTCGAACGTGAACGTGCCCTTGATGACGAGAAGTTCTTCGTCCATGTGGTGGTAGTGCGCCGTCTCCGGCGGCTTGTAGCCGCGCGCGGGGTCGATGCACTGGAACGCGGTGCGCGCGCCGTTTTCCGGATCGAAACTCAACATCTTGGTGTAGAGGCCCGGCGTCTCGGTGTCCTGCCAGGGCATCGCGTTGGTATCGAGGACGGTGTAGGGGCGCATAGTTCCTCCCTTAATCGACGATCGCCGGCACCCAGTTTTCCCAAACGATCTTGCCGAACTGAAGATCCCAACTGACGTGGATCATCCAGGCGCGACCGGTCGGCTTGGGCGCCAGCTTCCACACATCGGAAATGCTCTGGCCGGGGAACTCGCAAAAGCCGCGGCCGCGCCAAATCGACTGCGCTTTGAACGACCCGGTCAGCGCCTGCTTGATCACCTGCTTCAGGGCCGGCCGCCCCTCCTCCGGCATTTGCACCTTGCGGACCGAAAACCACGCGCCACCGAACGGCAGTTCCTTGACCTCCGCAGGCTTTTCCAAGGTCGCCGAGGCGCGCATCAGGGTCTCGCCGCGCCGGGTGATGACCGCCGAGGTCGAGCTGCCCATGATCTGCAATTCGTTGTGGTCGCACATCATCTTGGGCCGCCCCGATACTTCGCGGGCGGCTAGCATCGCCTCGTCGGTCGAGGTCCAGATGTAGGGCGTAAAGCTGCCGATCTCGTCGCCGAGTTTCACCTTCAGGACGACCATGCCTTCTTGAAAAATCTGCGAGGTCGGCATCTGCCGGTTGTCGCCGATGCACGCGACGCCCGTGGTGCCGGGCACCCACTCCAGGGGATCGGGCACGGCGTCCCAGGCAGCGTCCGGGTCGGGTTCGAATTCAACCACGATCATCTTGGCCGATTCCATCGGGTGCGGCGGTTCGTTGTAGGGCGAACTGAGAAACGGCGCGCTCCACCCCTCGGATTTGATTTTCTTTTTGGCGCCGCGACCGGACGGCTTAGGCGTCCACGTCGGCGCGTCCGGCGTGATTTTGGCGCTTTGCAGCAGATGCGATTTCGCCGTCGGCGCCTTCTTGGCGCGCGGCGATTTGGTTGCCGATTTCGCGCCGACCTTGAGGGTCGCGCGTTTCGCGTTACGCCCGCTGCTCTTTCCTGCCATCGCTGCCTCCCCTGGCTTCCGCCCCGTCAGTCTACTACAAGCGGTGGGGTAGCGACCAATAGCGCGAAGCAGAGGGGAGCACGGTATGCCCAAATCCTTGGACGGTCAGGTGGCCATCGTGACCGGCGCCGGCGGCGGTCTGGGCCGGGTGCAGGCTGCCGCGCTCGCCGCCGAGGGCGCCACCGTGATTGCCCACGACATGGCCGCTGCCACAGCCAAAACATGCGCCGAAGCGATCTCGAGCGGCGGCGGCACCGCCGAAGCCGTCACCGGGGATGTCGCCGATATCGCCGGCTTTCGCCGGGCTGTCGCCGAACTCGAACACCGCCACGGCCGCATCGACATTTTGGTCAACAACGCCGGCATCGGCGGCGGCCAATCCTTCGAAGATGTCACCGAGGACCTGTTCGACGAAATCTTTCGTATCAATGCCAAAGCGCCGTTCTTCGCCGCGCAGGCCGTCATCGGCGGGATGAAGCGGCGGCGGCACGGACGCATCGTCAATATCTCGTCGCTGGTCGCGCTGCGCGGCACCGCGAACAACCCGCACTATGCCGGCAGCAAAGCCGCCTTGATCGGTTTCACCCGGTGTTGGGCGCTGGAGTACGCGCCCTTCAACATTTGCGTCAATACAGTGGTGCCGTCGTTCATCGCGACACCGATGGCAACGGACTATTTTAGCGCCGAGGACATCGCGCGGCGCGGTCAGGCCAACCCGATGGGCCGCCTCGCCACCCCAGAGGACGTCGCCAAACTCGTGACGTTCCTCGCCGGTCCCGGCGGCAACTTCATGACCGGGCAGACCCTCAGCGCCAACGGCGGCGAATACGTGGGCGCGATGTAGCGTCAGGCGCGCACCGGCAAAAGGTCCTGCGCCAGTTGCACCCAATAGCGTGCGCCTAACGTGAGGATGTCGTCGTTGAAGTCGTAGTGCGGGTTATGGACCATGCACGCGCCCTCGCCCGCGCCGTTCCCGATCAAGATGTAACACCCAGGACGCGCCTGTAGCATGAAGGCGAAGTCCTCCGAGCCCATCAGCGGCGGCGTGTTCGGATTGACGTTGGCGGCGCCGACGACCTTCGCGGCGGCAGCGGCCGCGTAACCGGTTTCGTCGTTGGTGTTCACCGTGGCCGGGTAGCAACGGTCGTATCGCATCTCGAAGGACGCACCGAACGCCGTACACAGGCGCTCGCCCATCTCGCGGAGTTGCCGCTCCATCCGGTCGCGGGTATCGGCACGGAAACTCCGGATGGTTCCGCCAAGTTCGATCCGATCCGGAATGACGTTGTAGGCATCCCCGCCGTGGAATTTCGTCACGCTCAGAACGACCGAGTCGATCGGATCGGTCGCGCGGCTGACAAGGGATTGCCACGCCGTCACCAATTGGGCGCCCACAACGATCGGATCGACCCCCGTGTGCGGCAGCGCGGCATGCGCGCCCTTGCCTTGGATGTGCACCGTGAAACGATCGAAGGCCGCCATGATCGGCCCCTGCCGGACCGCGAAATGCCCGACCTCCAACCCCGGCATGTTGTGCATGCCGTAGACCGATTCGCAGGGGAATTTCTCGAAGAGACCTTCCTCGACCATCACGCCGCCGCCGCCTTCGTTTTCCTCGGCAGGTTGAAAAATAAAGTGGACGGTACCGTCGAATTCGCGCGTCTCGGCCAAGTAGCGTGCGGCCCCAAGCAACATCGTGGTGTGACCGTCGTGACCGCAGGCATGCATCTTGCCCCGGTGGGTCGAGCGATGCGCGAAATCGTTGAGCTCTTCGATGGGGAGCGCGTCCATGTCGGCCCGCAGCCCGATCGCACGATTACCGGTCCCGGCCTTCAGGACCCCTACAACACCGGTCTTGGCCAAACCGCGGTGGACCTCGATCCCATAGGACTCGAGCCGTTCGGAAACAAGGTCGGCGGTACGGAACTCCTCGAACGCCGTCTCGGGATGGGCATGAATATCGCGCCGCATCGCGGTCAGGTCGTTCTGCCAAGATTTCCATCGGTCCGCCATGACGTGCCTCCTTCAACCGTGCCGATGGCACCATCCGGGCGGCACGGCGTCAAGGGACGGACCCCTAGGGCTGCGCGATTCGCCACACCCCAGCGAGGCCATGCCCGGTGACGTCGCCTTCCTCCCGGTCCTTCGACCAGCGATACAGCGGCTTTCCGGCATAGGTCCACTGCGACGTCCCATCGGCCCGCTCGATTGCCAGAAACCGGCCCACCCGGTCGGCGCCTTTGCGCGCGACGAGCGGCGGCCAGTTCTTCGCACAGGCATCCCTGCACAATGAGTCGAAGGCTGGATCGCGGTCGTAGACATAAAGCGTCATGCCGTCTTCATCGGCTAACGCTCGCCCGTGCTCGGTGTTTACGACCTTAACGCCGCGCGGCGCATCAAAGGC
This sequence comes from uncultured Alphaproteobacteria bacterium, assembly GCA_964350495.1. Taxonomy (GTDB): domain Bacteria; phylum Pseudomonadota; class Alphaproteobacteria; order SHVP01; family SHVP01; genus CALJDF01. The sequence continues at coordinate 26,397 of CAYGKG010000007.1, read as the reverse complement.
CCAGGCAGGCGCTCCGGACAGCAGCGCGGCAAACACGGCGACGGTCAGTCGGTGCAACATCGATTCCCCAAAATCGTTTCGTCACACGCCGAGTCTCCCCCTGGACGACGCCACAGTCTGTGACGGTCGTCACGCGATCGTTTCTGCCCGTCGCAACCCTTCGATCATGGAGGAGCGCAGAAGAAAGTCGCGGGCCTTCTTTTTGTCCGATGCGGTCTGTTGGGTTTCGCGGAAATTCGCCAAGCGGACCTTTGGGTCGCGTTCGTTCAAGAGCTTGCGGTTGCGTTCGGCCTGGGCTTGGACGTTCTCCACCGCGATCGGTTGGCGCTGACGGGTATAGCGATCGAACAGACTCTCGTCGCCCTCGCCCCACCAAACCGCAGTCAACTTATCGGTCAGATTGACGGCATCGTGGATCCCGCCATTCATCCCCATGCCGCCCAACGGGTTGTTGAGGTGCGCCGCGTCGCCGGCCAGAAAGATACGCCCCATGTTGTAGGTCGTCGCGACGCGCTGATGGATGCGGTAAATCGTTTTGTGCAACAGATCGTAGGGTTCGCTCTTCGCGTGGATGCCGTTCAAGCGTTTTTGAATGCTTTCGTCGGCAATCGCCTCTTCCTGGGTTTCGCCCTCGCGCGATGGGAACAACGCCCGCCACTTGCCGATGACCCGCAGGAGCACGAACCACTCGTCCGAATCGGAGACATAGTTGATTAGCGACAGGTTCGGCATGTAGTCGCGGAACTCGAACGTTGTCGTCCCTTGGACAAACCACTCGGGGTAGGTCACGCCCTCGAAACCGATACCAAGCTTGATGCGCACCGCACTGCTGGCACCGTCCGCACCGATCAAATAACGCCCTCGGACGGTCAGCTTTTCGCCCGCGCGGTCGACAACCGCCCAGGCCGAATCGGCGTCTTGGCCGACATCCTCGACACGGCTATTGAACCAGACCTCAACATTCTCCCAGTTCTTGATCTTCTCGAGGATAAGCCGGGTCAGCTTGTGCTGTTCGCATTGCAACCGGTACGGGTGCGCGGTTTCATCCTTGATCAGGCCAAGGTCGAATTCCGCCCTCTCGCCGGTTTCACGGTCGCGAAACTGCCAAGTCGGCGCGAGTAGCCCGTCGGCAATCATTTGGTCGGTAATGCCGTATTCGTCGAGCATGTCGAGCGTAGGCGGGTGGTGGGTCGATGCCCGCAAATCGATTGCAAGGTCGGGGTTGGCCTCGATGACCAGCACCGGAATGCCCCGGTCGGCCAAACGCATGGCGGCGACCAAGCCAACTGGACCCGCCCCCGCGATAACTACCCGATCCTCTGCCGCCATGGGCCGAACTCCCTTCAATTTCTTGGCATTTCCTCGGACCACGGAGCGAGCGGCGCCGCTCATTCCTCGAATCCGGGGCGCGCCTTGTTATATAATAGCGGTAAGGCAGATCAAACACGCTGAGGAGATCATTCGCATGGCGGTCGTCAATCACATGTTTCTAGAGGCCAACCACGACGAGAACGCCCGCGACGCGTTCGTCCTGAACCTTAAATGGCACATCAATCTCGGTTTGGCCCCTGGATTGAAGAAGGTCTACGAGCAGCGAGCCAAACCCGCTTTCAAGAAAGAAACAGGGCGCGACTTCAAAACGCGACATGAACTACGCAAGCAAATGCTGGACGAAGACTATTTCCAATCCTGGGCGTCGATGTGGCGGACGGCCCAGCACCTGATGTGGGAATCGGCCGAAACCAAGATCGACCGGCAATACGACGAACTGGTCGAAAAGACCGCCGTCAAGGGCAAGAAGCTCGGCAGCCTGAAAACCAATCCGAACCTCGAGGTTCCCCGCTACGTCGCCGCCGTCGATATTCACGAGCAGCCGGGCGGCTACGGCTTCGACATGGGCGACGGCGACATCACAGCGGGCGCGTTCTACGACGCCGCCGGCGGCCTCTACGGTCGCGGCCAGGGCTTGGCGATGGGCGATAGCCCGGCCCATGCGCTGATCAATTTCATTAAGACCCGCTACCCGAACCTGAAACCGAAACGCATTCTCGACCAAGGATGTTCGGTCGGCGGCAGCACGGTCGCCTGGGTCGATGCCTTCCCCGATGCAGAAGTGCACGCCATCGACGTGAGTGCCGGCATGTTGCGTATGGCGCATGCCAAGCTCGAAAAGCTCGGCAAACGGGTGCACTTCTCGCAGCAGAACGCCGAACATACGGAGTTCCCCGACAATTACTTCGACCTGATCGTCTCGAACATCATGCTGCACGAGACCTCGGGCAAGGCATTGCCGCGGATCATGAAGGACTGCTACCGCATCCTGAAGCCGGGTGGGGTTGCCGCCCACATGGACGTCCCGCTGCGCAACCGCGAATTGGATGTCTACACCCAGTGGTACCGGGATTGGAGCACGCACTTCAACAACGAGCCGTTCTGGGGCGCGCTGCACGATCTCGATATCACCAAGCCGATCCTTGCGGCCGGTTTCAAGAAGGAAGAAGCCTTCGACGAGCTCATCCCCAACACCGCCGGGAACGGCGGCGTTTGGTGGGCGGCCGGCGGACGCAAGGTCTAGTCGACGCTGACGATACGACGATACATGCCGGCGCCAAGGTAAAGGCGCCGGCATCGACACTCACTAGCCAGAGGTAATCCAAATGGACACCCAGACACGTCACCCCATGCTGGTGCGCGGCAAACACGATGAGTTGTCACGCCAGCAGTTCGTCCACAACCTCCGGCTCTGCCTTGCCGCCGACGTCATGCCGGGCAATCGCACGGTCTACGAGCAAAGGGTCAAACCGGCGTTCCGCCGCAAGAAGAAACGCGACCCAAAGGACCGACACGAAGTTCGCCGCGAAATGACCAAGGATCCCTACTACCGCCTGTTCTCCGCCACCCAACGGGCGAGCCAGGAAATGATGTGGGACTCGGTGACTGACAGCGTCGAGCGAGAACTCCCCGAACTCAAGAAACGTGCCCGTAGCAACCCGTATAAGACCAAGGGGACGCTGCGCATCGGCGAGAACTTCGAGGTACCGCGCTATCACACCGCCGCGGACATCCATCTCCAACCGGGTGGTTATCATGCGACGCCCGACGGCGAGGACTCGATTGCCGCCGGGGCGCTCTACGACCGCAGCGTCTTCATCTACGCCATCGGCGGTATGGGCGACATGAACGACGATCTCGGCCACACCGTCATGGACTACTACCGCGAGAACTTCCCGGGCGAGCAGCCCACGCGCGTCCTCGATATGGGATGCTCGGTCGGCCACAGCACCTTGGCTTGGGCGCAAGCCTACCCCGACGCAGAGGTCCACGGCCTCGATTGCGGCGCGGGCATGGTGCGTTACGCCCACGCGCGGGCGCGCAATCTCGGGATCACCGCTCATTTCTCCCAGCAAAACGCTGAGAAGACAGATTTCCCTGACAATCATTTCGATGTCGTCGTTTCGCACATCATGCTGCACGAGACCTCCGCCACCGCCATCGGCAACATTATCCGCGAGTGCCACCGCATCCTGAAACCCGGTGGGGTAATGATGCATCTCGATCTGATGCGCGATCAGGGCTTGCAGCCGTTCGATTCGTTCATGATGGATTGGGAGGCTTACAACAACAACGAGACCTTCCTCGTCCGCTGGCGCGACATGGACTGGAAGAAGATCGCGGTCGATGCAGGCTTCAAGCCAAGTCGGTGCAAGATCGACGGTTCCATGCTGCACATCTCGCGCGAGATGATTAAGGCCGGTAAGGAACCGCATTACAGAGCGGTCTTTCCGATCCTCGTGGGACGCAAATAGATGGCCCGAGCTAAGAAGGCCGCCGCCAAACGGAAGGCGGTCGCGACGTCCGCCAAAAAGACGGCCGCGCCAAAACGGGGCCACAAAGGCGTCAACGCCTCGGCAAAGAAGAAACCGGGCAAATCCGGCGCGAAACGCCCCGCCCAGCAGACTGCGATGCCCCGCGCGGCGAAAGGAAAACGCCCCCAGTATTTCGAGGACCCCGCGGTGGATAAACTCCACCTCATGGTCATGGCGTTGATCGAAGAGCTTTCGGTTACCCGCGACCGCCTCGATACCGTCGAACGTCTTATCGAAAAACACGGCCTGTTCGACGTTGCCGAGATCGAGGACTACTTCCCCAACCCGGGCGTCGACGCGGCACGCACCGGTCGCCGGATCGCCTATATTCGCCGGGTCATGAAGGGGATCACCGACGAGATCGAAAACCTGCGTGGGCAAGACCCAGCGTTGGAGTTCGACGAGGTCGTCGACGTCATTTCGCGCTAGCGGAATTCCGTACAGAAAAAAGGGCGGCTCAACCGAGCCGCCCTTTCCTTTGAGTCGCGTCGCGCGCTAGCCGCCAAGCGTCATGTTTTCATAGACCAAGATACGGTTCCAGTTGGTGAACCCTTGGACGCGTTTGGACATACCGAAGATGTCTCTGCCGTGCAAAATGGCAATTGAGAGCGCATCCTCGTTGGCCTTGACCATCAGCTCCTGGAGCATCTTCTCCCGCTTGTCCCGGTCCATTTCCTGGGCCGAAGCGTGCAACAGGTCCATATGCTCGGGGATGCAGATCGTCACCGCTGTCGAATCGCAGGAATACCAGCGGAACGGGGTCGATGCGTCCATCTCCGGATCGACAAGGTAGGAGAAGCCTGTTGCCTCGCCTTCCCATTTCTTTTGCAACAGTTTGTTCAGCCATTCGGAGAACTGGAGGGGCCGCAATTCGACCTCTATGCCGACCTGACCCAACTGCTGAGAGACAAAAGTATAAATCTCAGCGTCGTTCGCGATCGCACCGGTGATGACTTCCGCCTTCATCTTGAATCCGTTCGGATAGCCCGCTTCGGCAAGAAGCGCCCGCGCCTTGGCCGGATCGTACGGATAGGGCTTCACGTTGGGGTTCCAACCGAAGGTATTGGGATTGGCTGGCTGGCTTGCCGGCACCGTGATCCCACCAAACAGGTTGTCCACGATCGATTGGCGATCGATGGCGTAGTTCGCGGCTTGCCGTACGCGCTTATCCGCGAAGGGCGTTTTTCCGTCCTTCCACTTTCCTGTGAAGTCTTCGGAGAACACCATGAGGGACATCACATTAGGCGAGTCGTTGACGACAGCGATATTGCCCGACGCCTCAATAACCGCAATATCGTCAGGCCCCATATTGGTGATGAGGTCGACCTGCCCGGCCTCGAGCGCCTGACGTCGAGCCACTTGTTCGGGCAACTCGACGATCCGGATGTTCTTAATCTTGCCGGGCCGCCAGGATTTGTCGTGAGCGGTGAAAAGCGCTTCGGTATCTTTCCAACTTACAACCTTCCACGGACCCGAGGTCACGGGATCGGCAGCAAAACCGTCCTTACCGCGATCGGCGAACGCCTGCATTTCGCCTATATAGATGCGCTGGATGGTCGCTGGCCACAACGGGTCGGGCACCTTGGTAACGAACTCGACCGTGCGGTCGTCGATAGCGCGATAGCTTTCGAGTTTACGGGCGTCGCGCGCGACCGAGGCGGGCTTGCCTTCCTCCGAAAGAAGATAATCGAACACCTTGACGACATTCTGCGCGCTGTTCTTGACGCCGTTGGAGAAAATCACGTCGTCGCGCAGGGTAAAGCGCCAGGTGTTGTTGTTGACCAATTCCCAACTGACCGCGCCGTGGGGCACGATCTGGCCTTTGTCGTTAACCCGGGTTAGCCCGTCGAAAATTCCTTCCCACCAATACATGGAGGGAACGCCGCTTCCCGAGGAGTACACGTTGCCGCGCGACGGCGCCTTCGAGTACATCCCGATACGAAGTGTGTCCTTGGCGTCCTGCGCCACAGCAACAGATGCCGGCAGAGCGATCGCGGCGGACACCGCAAGCGCCGCCACCGATTTCATCAATCTCGCTTTCATAGAGCCTCCCTTGGCCATTTGTCGGGGTTATCCCCGACGTTCCGTGCAAGCTTGTGGCGCTTCGCGAAACGGGTCAAGGCAACTGTCTATGAGCCCAGGAAATCAGCCATTGTGGCCGCCCTCGATGCGCCTTCTCCTGTCGTTTTCACGCATTTGACATGGCTTAAAGCGGCCGCGAGCCGGTCGACATGGTCGTCGAGTAGATCGCCACCAAGCGACGCAATGAGCACCGGTTGCGACACCCGGCCGAGAGTCGATGGCGCTATCCTTAAACATGCCCGGACATAATCGCCGTAAGTCACAGGCGCTTTCAGCCAGTCGAGCAATCGCTGCTGCAACCGGTCCGGATCGATGTCGGGTTCCGACCAACGGATAGCCTCGCGCCGCCGGTCGTACCAGGGCCAGAAAAATGCGCGGTCGCGCAGCATGTGCCAGGCGGTGAGCCAGTGCGTGCCGTCCCACGCCGGTTCGACTGGGGGCGCGTAGTGCGCCAACAGGTCTGCCTGGCTAGACACTGCCGGAAAGATGGGTTGATCGAGGACGACCTTTTTGACTCGCGCTCCATCCCGTGCCGCCAGCGCCAGGGCCAGCGCGGCGCCGAGGGATTCCCCGTAGACGTCGTAATCATCAGTGCCGACTACGGACAACGCTGCGCTGACGTCGGCGGCATAGGCGGAAAGATCGCCAACCGCGGCGAGCGGATCGGACTCGGCGTTTCCCGCGACATCGATCGCAACGAAAGGTCGACCGTTGCCGAGCGCTTCGGCGAGCGGCAACACCGTCCGCGAGCTGCTCATGTCGCCGTGCAGCAATACGATCGGCCGGCCGGCGCCGCTGCCACCGCGGCGGACCAAGCGTTGCCCACCGCCAACATCTGCGTAGTCGCGCCAGGACCCGGGACGCGGCCGTGGCGACACAGCCGGCGCAGTTTCGACGTCACCCGAGGCGCACCACGCAAGACTGTCGCGAATCGCATCGAGCCAACCGGCCTTGCCGGTGTCCAAAACTCGTACCGAGGGAGGCAAATCGGTCAGGCGCTTTGCCTCGGGTGCCAGGACGTCGCCCTCCCGCGCAACGACGGTGGTCTTGACACCGAGGCGGTACATCGCGGCGCGGCTGTCGTGACCGAACGCGGCGCGATACCCGAGCCAATAGCCCGCAGCATCCATTTTGGCCAGAACGATGTCGTGGATGTATTCCGGCGACGCCATTGAGGCATCGAGGCGCCGCGCCTTTTCCGCACGAAACCACGGATAGAAAACAATTTGGTCGCGGGTATGTTGCCACGCCCAAGCCAGATGCGCGCCGTCAGCGGTCGGGCGGAATACCGGCGCGTAGCGATCGAGCCGTTCTTTGGCCTCTGCCGTGGTGTTGAAGGAAATCCCATCCAACACCAGACCTGCAACCCTATCGGGATGGCGCAACCCGACTTCAAGCGCGATATGGGCGCCGGTATGGGTACCGTAAATCGGTGCCCGGGCGATCCCGAGCGCGTCCATCGCCGCTACCGTCGCGTCGGCATAATCCATCGCGCTCGGCGCGCCCTGCGGTAAAGGATCGGACCCGCCGTAGCCCGGCGTATCCAACCCAATCAACGTCCAGTCCTGGGCGAGCGGTAACAATCCCGGCAGAACAAACCCCGCCGACTGCGGACTGGAGTGCAATAGGACAAACGGCGGACCGGATCCGGCGCGACGGTAGTGAACCTCGCGCTCGCCAACGCGGACGAAATGGCGGGATGTCGCGGCGCCTGTCATGCGACGGCCCGTTGCCCAAGGGCCGCGAGCGTTTCGTCGGTGGTGACGAGCTTAGCAAACAGAAATCCCATCGACTCAAGAGCAGACGCATGGCGTCCGCGGTCCACTTCCCCGACAGCGTCGCGCACGACGAATGTGCGAAAATCGAGTTGAGAAGCGTCGCGAACGGTCGATTCGACACACATGTTCGTCGTTACACCGCACACGATTAAATTGACGATCCCGCGGTCACGGAGCTGTTTTTCAAGATCGGTCCGCATGAAGGAACTCATGCGGCTTTTCTCGACGACCACATCGCCAGATTGGGGTGTAAGTTCTTGAACGATTTCCGCGTCCCACGACCCTCGGGGACACACTTCGCTCGACGCAATATTGGGCATGATTTCGCGGACGATGAATCCGCCGTCGCTATAGTCCGGTTCGTACGCAAGGTAGGAATAACAAACCAACGCCCCGGCCGCGCGTGCGGCGCTCACCAGCTTGCGGCAGGGCTCAATCGCGCCTGCCAGCATGCTGATATCCAGTCCAAGGCGCGCGTGCGAGCCTTTGGGCTTGCACATACCGTTTTGCATATCGACGACCAGCAGCGCCGTCGCATCGCGCGTGAGATCCATAGCGCCCCCTAGCACCTAGTCAGAAACGCAGTGTAGACAAAAGAAAAAGCGCCGGGCAATGAATGCCCGGCGCTTCCCAGTGCGGTTAGTCTGAACGGGATCGGCTATTCAGACATTCTCAGGTCGTGCCAACGCAGAGCGTGCTCCGGATGGAAGCCGACACCGGACACTTTGTCCGACATGGCCCATTGCAGGCGATTTTCGACCATCGGTGCAATGGCGACTTCCTTCATCAGGATCTCCTGAATCTGCGCCATCAGATCGTTGCGTTTTCCGTCGTCGGGCTCGGTCTTGGCTTGCTCCAACCACATCTTGTCGACGTCGTCGTTGCTGTACTTACTGTAGTTCGACAGACCGCCTTTGTTCGCCGAGACGTAAAGCAACTGGATCCCATAGCCTGCCTCGACGCCGATCGGCTTGGAGTGATCGATCAGCGCAAAGGGCAGATCCTTCTTCACCAGCTCACGGTCCGAGAACTGCGTCTGTGGAATCGGGTTCAGCACTACCGGGATACCGATTTGCTTGAGTTCGGTTTGGAGAATGGTCGCTGCCGGCCCGAGGATGTTTTCTTTCTCGGTTGAATAGGTCAGCTGCATCGTGTCCGGAAACGCTTCCAGACCTTTGCCCTCTGGATAGCCTGCTTCGGCCAATAGTGCCTTCGCTTTAGCGAGATCCTGAACCCGCTCGAAACCTACCTGGTGGTAGCCGGGATAGTTCGACGGAAGCACACCGTTGTGCTTGGTGGCCTCGCCAAAGAACACGTCCTTCTGGATCTTGTCGTAGGGAATCGCATAGGCGATTGCCTCGCGCAGCTTGATGTTGTCAAACGGCGCTTGCTCCCAGTTCATGTGAACGTATGTCGTCGCGTTGCCCTCGACGCTCACAACCTTGATGCCACGTGCAGACTTCAACGAGTCAAATTCTTTTGGCGTCAGATGTTCGGTCAGGTGCGCTTGCCCCGAACGCAGAATGACCAAGCGCTGGCCGCTTTGCGGGATTTTGCGCATGATCACGCGATCGATGTCGGCCTTGCCACGGTAGTAGTCCGGATTGGCCTGGGCCACGAACTCTTTGTCTTTCTCCCAACGGGTCAGGCAATAAGGACCGAAGCCCCCAACACCATCGTTATTGGCAAAGTCGTGCGACCACGGGTCTTCGGCGGTCGCATGCTTCTCCATCGTCTCTTTGTCGAAGATGTAGAGCGCGAAGATCGTCAATACCGGCAGGAACAACTTGTTCGGCGCCGACTGGGTGAACTGGACGGTGTACTGGTCGATCTTCTTGACCTCATCGTCCTTAAGTTTCTTCGCCTCGATATTCTCCGGCTTGTTGCCGAAAACGGCTGGCGTGAATCCCTTGAACGACGCGACATTGGACAGGAACCAACCGACCGGCGCTTTGCCGCTGGTCGATTTGGCGCGCGCCATCGTGTAGATCACGTCGTCGGCATCGAAGGTCGAGCCGTCGCAGCCCTTAACGCCGCGGCGCAGGTTAAACGTCCACGTCAGCGTGCCCGGATCGTAGCTCCACGATTCGGCCAACCGGCCCTCGAACTTGTTCAAGTCGAGGATGACGGCGCCGTCCGCACGGCGTTCCTTTTCCGCGTAGTAAACCAGCGGTTCCATCAAATTGACGATGCCGGCTTGAGTCGGCGGCGCCGACGCGTTCGGACCGTCATAGTTCAAGCTCGGCGGCACGTCTTCCGAAAGAAAAAGAAGGTCCTTGGCGGCGGCCGGGCCGGACAGGCCCATCGCAAGAGCGGCCGGCGCGAGAGCACCTAACAGCAGTTTTTTCACAAAAATATCCTCCCTGTTCGATAGACCGCCCGGTTCTTGAGTCGACCGTCGGTCAGCGGCCCAACGGCCGCAGTCGCGGCGGATACTAGCCTATTGTCCAGACGAGGTACACCGACAGGCAAGTACAGCCCCAGACAAAAAAAGGCCCCGGGAACGACTCCCCGAGGCCCATTTTCGCGTCTTGGTTGACCTTAACTGGTCGGTGCGGACAAACCGTTGACCTTGCCGATCGTGTCGTTGAACTGCTGCGCGCAGGTCGACCCACAGCGCTCAGCCCACTTGGGCAGAACGGTGTCGAGCATGATCTGCCGCAACAGCTTCAGGTCTTCCGCCGAGGCATCGACCCGCACCATACCGCCGGGCTCGCCTTCAGTGCACGGACCGGTTGTGTTGCAGTTGATCCCGAGCTCACCCTCGTTGCGGTTGAGCGTCCACATATCGTCTTCGTGCTGCTGAATGCTGTCCTCAATGATCTTGCGGACATCTGCATCAAGCTTGTTCCACGCTTCGATATTCACGACCGTGACGCCAGCGGCAAAGTTGATCGGCAAGGTGTAGAGGTATTTCGCACCCTCGTACCACTTGGCCGAATACCCGCCCAGGGTACCGGTGATGGCGCAATCGATGACGCCCTTTTGCAGGCCCTGTTGCACTTCGCTGAACGACAATGGAATACCCGAGGCACCCAAAGCGCCGAGGAAGTCGGACTGCGAAATGCCCGAACTGCGGATCTTGCGGCCCTTCAAGTCGGCGAGCCCCTTAACTTCGTCTCGGCAATACAGGATTTGCGCCTGGAACGACTGCATCGTGAGAATCTTGAGGCCGAAATTTTCCTCATAGAACTTCTCCAGGGTCGGACGGAACGCCATCGTCACCTTGTGGAAATCGTCGATCGTCGGAGACATACCGGCCAAGTCGGTGGTGTCGTTGATCGGCGCTTCGCCCGAGAC
>CAYGKG010000007.1:0-15271 GCA_964350495.1 uncultured Alphaproteobacteria bacterium | reverse complement strand
TCGGAGACATACCGGCCAAGTCGGTGGTGTCGTTGATCGGCGCTTCGCCCGAGACATGCCCGAGTTGGAACGATGCAAACTGAGTCTGACCGCGCTGGGCCAAACGAAGACCTTCCGGACCTTTGAGGCCCATTTCGTTCCAGCCCTTGAAGCTGACTTTGACTTTGCCGCCGCTCAATGCAGGAATCTTTTCGACCCAATAGGGCTTTTGGATATCCCGGAACTGGGTAGTTACGCTGACATTGCCGATGACGTTGATTTCCGTATCCGGAAACTTGCCATCGGGTTCGTCAGCAAGTGCGGCGGTCGTGCCTGCAGCCACGAGGGCCGCCGCAGCGACTGCGCCGATCAGCTGATTTCTAAACATTACTTCCTCCCTGGTTTAGCAACAAAAGCCCCGCGCCGGCGCGGCCCATTCTTCAACCATGTGGACTCCGGCGAGTCCATTCCACTCAATTAAACACGCTTGGCAGCCACAATGCCAACTGGGGGAACGCCAGCAACAGCATCATCATGGCAATCATCATTAGCAGGAACGGAACCGATCCGAGTACCACGTCGCGGAACGGCCCCTTGCCGCGCACCGCCTGGACCACAAACAGATTGACCCCGATCGGCGGGGTGATCAACGCCGCCTCGATCAAAATCATGAACAGGATGCCGAACCAGACCTGATCGAACCCCAGCGCCAGAATGACCGGCACAACGATGGGCGTTGTCGCGATCATCAGCGACAACGTTTCCATGAACATGCCAAGGACCAAATAGAACGCGATGATCGCAATCATCGCCCAGGTCGGATTGATGTTCAGGCCTTCCATGAAATCGCTCACGAAAGCCGTCACGCCGATCGACTGCAAAACGAAATTCAAGAAGAACGCAATGACGACGATCAGCGTCACCATCGCCGTCGTGCGCATGGTTCCTTCGAAGGCCATCAACAGGACCGTCCGGTTGATACGGCGGCGGTATAAGCCGAACAAAAGCGACGCCACGACGCCCAGCGAGGCGGCTTCGGTAGGTGTGGCCCAGCCCGCATAGATCGACCCGACCACAACCAAAAAGAGAACGATCGGGGGAAGCAAATGCTTCAGCGACGATATCCGGTCGTTCCACGACGCCTTGTCGTGGGTCCCGCTGAGCGCCGGTTTGATAACGCAGGCAAGAAAAATCGCCAGCGAAAACATTGCCGCGAGCAAAAGCCCAGGGATGATCGCCGCGAGATAAAGGTCGTTGACCGACGTGTCGGTCAAGACCGCGTAGATAATCATGTTGATGCTCGGCGGGATCAGGATACCCAACGTCCCGCCGGCGGCGAGCGACCCCAAAAATAGGGGGGCGCTGTATTGACGAAGCTCGATATTGGGGATCGACACCGTGCCGATCGTGGCGGCCGTTGCAACCGACGAGCCCGACGTCGCCGCAAATAGCGCGCTGGACGCCACGTTGGTGTGCATCAGCCCGCCGGGCATCCAGTTCACCCACTTGTCGAGCGCGCGGAACATGTCCGTCGCGATCCCAGTCCGTAACAGAATCTCCCCCATCATGATGAAGAGAGGGACCGCAACCAGAACGAATTCGGTGCTCGCCGACCATGAAATGTCGCCCAACGCCGGCAGGAGCGAGATGAAGGAGAAGGTTTCGCCAAGAAAGATCGCAAGGATGCCGAGAATAGCGGCGACGTAAATGCCGAGCGCGGCGAGAACCAACAATACGCCGAGAGAGAGCGCGGCCATCAGGCACCCCTCCCGCTCTTGGGCGCGTCCGTGGGGGGGTCGTCGCCCGCGACGAGGCTCAAGGCCTCGGAAAGTTCCGCCTCCCCTTCCCGCTGTTCGATGCCGATCAGTGCCGTTACCGCTGCAAGGTCGCCCCGCGCGAAACTATAGACTCCGCGCAACAGATACACGACGCAAACGAACGCAAACCAGGTTAACCCGAGAGCCCAAACCGACTGGGGAATCACCAGCGGCACAGCAAGATCGGACGCCGACACCGCGCCGAGCGTCCCTGGCCCCGGTAAACGGTAACTCTCCTGGGTCAAGGACCAAGCGTAATACGCGAATATCACCGCCAACGCGGTGAGCATCGCAAGGGCGATAATATCGAGAACCGCCCGACCGACCCGCGGAAAGCGCGCATAGATCACGTCGATGCGAATATGGGTCTTGGTGGTCAACGCAAAGGAGAACGAAAACGCGACCGTCACCGCATAGAGATAGATCGTTATTTCGAAGCTCTCGAACAGGTTGTCGTTGAAAAAGTTCCGGGCAAACACATCGAACGTCACCAGAACCGCACAGAACAGGATCGCCCCCCCTGCCGCCCAGGCGAGATAGCGTGACAGGCGCTCAAGCACGCCCTCCTGCCGCGTTCCTGTGGAATCAATCAAACCCTTCGCTCTCCCTTTTAGCCCGCCGTCTAGCGCGGCAGTGCATTGGCATTATGTCTTGGCACCGAGGCAAAGGGGAGTCAAACCCTCTCGCCCGATTCCAGTCGTGATTCTGCAACGACGGCGTGCCGAAGCGTACCGATCCCGCTTACAACGACTTCAACCGAATCGCCGGGTCGCATGTAGATCGGCGGTGTTCGCGCGGTGCCGACGCCGCTCGGCGTTCCGGTGCTGATGACGTCGCCCGGCCGCAAGTCGGTCCACGATGAAATATAGCGAATGATCTCGGGGATCGAGTAGGTCAACTCATCGAGACGGCCGGTCTGCATCACGGTGCCGTTGAGACGGGTTTCTAGCCTAATTTCATGGGCCGCGGGCATCGACTGGGCCGGCACGAACCAAGGTCCCATGCCGCCCGTTCCAGGGAAGTTCTTGCCGGCGATCAGGTTCTGCTTCTGATAGTCGCGCACCGAGGCATCCATGAAACAGGTGTAGCCCGCAACGAAGTCCATCGCGTCGGCCTCGGCGATGTGGCGGCCCGGCCTTCCGATCACCAATGCAATCTCGCCTTCGTAGTCGAAGGCGTCGCTATTTTGCGGTTTGGTCAACGCCGCGCCGTGGCCGACCAGCGTATCGTTGAGCCGCACGAAGACGGTTGGAAACGGATCTTTGTCGTGCCCCATCTCGATCCGGTGGGGTTCGTAGTTCAGGCCGATACAGACGACCTTACCTGGCGCCGGGATCGTCGGCAGGAACCTAACCTCGGACAAAGCTACATCGACAGCCGACCCGGCTGCCGCGCGTTCCAAACCGCCGAGGTCGTCGGCAGCAATCGCCGCGGCCAGGTCGGGGTAGGCGACCCGGTCGGTCAGGTCAATCAAGCCGTCGCCATCGACGACGCCAAAACGGCTGCGACCGTCGTGAAAGAACGAACAGATCCGCATCAGTGAAACTCGACCAGGGTGCGGGGCACCTCGTGGAGCAACCGACAGCCGTCGCCGGTGACAACAACGGAATCCTCCAGATGGAAACTGCCGAGATCGACATCGCGGTAGAACACCTCGGTATTGACGACCATGTCCTGTTCGAGCGTGAAGCCGTTCTGCAGGCTGTCGCCGTAGGGAAACTCAAACACCTCCAGGCCGAGGCCGTGGGTCGTGACCGATGTCAGCTCGCCCCTCAGTCCATGCGCACCGATCGTGGCGCGCACGAGATCGCGCAGGTCCTGGGTATGGACGCCCGGTTTGATCGCCGCCTCTACAGCTTCCAGCGCGGCGACCGTCGCGTCGTAGCGTTTGCGCTGGTCTGGGGTGGCGTCGCCCACGACCGCCGTGCGCGCCAGATCCATGTGATAGCCCTTGTAGGTACCGAGGCAATCGAGAACCACCGCTTCTCCGGGGTTCAAGGTTCGGGAGTCGCCCGAAGGCAGGCTGAAGCTCGACCCGTCGCCCGCACCGAACATCATGCCCCGATCGCCCAGATGGCGTGCGTCGGCCTCGACCAGGGCGCGCCGGTAGATTTGCGTCAATTCGCGTTCGGGCATCCCGGCGCGCCCACCGGCGATGACCTTCGCCAGGGCGTCGGCGTTGATTTGCGCCCCCCGAGTAAGTACCTCGACCTCAGCGGGCGTCTTCACCACGCGGATGCGCCGCATCTGCTGTAGCACGTCGGCGATTCCCTTGTTGCCGCCGATTCCGCCTTCCTCAAGCATCCGTCCGAGGCGGGCGTCGTCGCAGCCAATCCGGGCGGTGGCGAGGCCGCGATCGCGCAACGTTCGAGTAACCGCATCCAAAAACGTCGGCTGCTGAATCGTCGCAAGACGGTCGCGCAAGGTCTTGAGCCGCCGGCGCAACGGCGTCTCGAGATGCCGTTCGAGCGTTTCGCCCATGAACGTTCCGACGGTGCTCCAGGGCGTGCCGAAGGGCCGAATGTCGTCGATCCATGTCCCCGCCTCAACGAGGAAGGGCAGATCGAACTCGGGCAGCACCAACGCCGGCAGCTGGTCGGGATCGGTCGGCAGAATGACGGCCGAGGTGTAGTCCTCAAAGTGTCCGAGCATGAACTCGGACGCCAAGCCGCTGGCATAGAGGACGTTGGTCGGCGCCGCCAAGACGACGGCATCAAGGCCCGCCTCGGCCAAAACCGCCCGCGCGCGCGACAAATTCAAGAGCATCGTTTCCTCCCCTCGTCCCGGCCGAAGGCCCCGGCCTGTCACCCTACTTTAACCAAGGGTGGCAGACCTGGCGACAGCGGCTCAAGCCTTGCTGAGGGCCAAAAACTGCGCTACCAAGGACGCGATTGGGGAATCGGTGGGTGTTGTCACCCGCCGGGAGCAGGCGCTCTGGGGGCTGCCGAAATACCCCCTGCTAGCGTACTAATGAGCTTCGTCCGCAGCGCACACGCGCCAGCGGTGCCGAGGTGCAGGCAGGATGGGTACGGGATGGCAACGACAAGAGACGTTCTGGCGGCGGTTGAACAGAAGCGCGGTTACCTGCTGACCTACCATCGCATGATCGGGTCATCCGACCCCGATCTTCTGGCGGCCTACGATAATTTCTACGAGAACCTGACCCTTTCGCCGCGGGCCTTCACACCGCAGCAACGCGAACTCGTGTGGGCTGCGTTGCAGGTGGCGGCCGACGAGGAACATGGACATATTCACATGCGCCGCGCCATCAAGGCCGGTCTGGATGAAGGCATTCTCACCGATTCGATCGCACTGGCCGGCGCCGCCGAGGCACACCGCGCGCTGTGGTTCGGATCGCACCATTGGAACGAGTGGATCTCGGTCGAGGCTGCGACGGCGCGATACCTAAAAATGTGCGACGCCGCGCGCGGCGAGGTCGAACCGGCGCTCGCAGAGATCATACTTGCCGTATGTCACGGCGCCCGGCGGACCTACGACGCCATGCGCATCCACCTGAAACGTGCATTCGACGTCGGCGCGACCGTGCCGCAGATGTCCGAAGCGCTCAGCTATATGCTGCTGCCCTGTGGCGGCCCGACGCTGATCGACGCCGTCGAGGTTTGGGAGCAGGAAGGCGCCGCCGGCAACTGCCCGTCGCCCTATGCCGCAGACGCGGCACCATGAGTCGGAAGCTCGACACACGTTAGGGACGTGCCGGTAACCAAATGAGTTCACAGTTTGACGTCATCGTCGTTGGTGCCGGCACCGCCGGTATTCCCTGCGCGTCCGCAGCCGCCGCGCGGGGCGCCCGCGTCCTGTTGGTCGAGCAAAACGAAGATGTTGGCGGAACCCTTCATCTTTCCGCGGGGCAGATGAGTGCCGCCGGAACGAAACTCCAGAAAGACCGCGGCATCGAAGACGACCCGCGCCTGCATTTCCTCGACGCCATGCGCATCAGCAAGAACACCGCCGACCCTGAGTTGGTGAACCTTGCCGTCAACCTCGCACCTGACGTGATCGATTGGTTGATGGTCGAGGGTTTTGCGATGCACCCCGATTGCCCGAAAATCTTCTACGGCCACGAGGCCTACAACATCGCGCGCACCTATTGGGGTGTCGACGGTGGCATTTCGATTCTTGAAGTTCTCCGCCGAGTTCTCACCCGGCAGCTTCGCCGCGGTCGCCTTGAGTTGCGCATCAACACCAGCATGGTCGGCTTGGAACAGAAAAGCCGCTACGCGCCCGTTACCGGGGTGAAGCTGCGCGGCGCCGACGGCAAGGGCGAAACCGTTCTCGCCAAGAATATCGTTTTGACCACCGGCGGATATGCCGCGAACCGACGCCTGTTTTCTCGGCTGACCGAAGGCTACAGCCTTTTCTCCGCCGGGATGCCGACGTCCAACGGTACCGGGATTCTACTTGGATCCACCGCAGGCGGAGCGATCCGTAACGGCGATAAATTCCTCCCGACATTCGCCGGAATCGCCATCGACGGCCAACCCCACCGTGTCGATTTTTACCGAATGCCGTCGCTGACACCCCAGGTGCGTCCGCCCTGGGAGATCTTCGTTAACCTCCACGGGCGCCGGTTCGTCGCCGAGGATCACCCGAGCGTCGACGAGCGCGAACAACGCTTGATGGAACAGCCGGAGATGTCCTTCTGGATCGTGTTCGACGACCGCATCTTCAAGGAGGCACCACCGTTGTTGGATGCCGGCGGCGGGTTGGCCGGCGCCGACTGGACGCCCGATGCGGTTGCCGAGGCGTTCGCAAACCATCCCTCGTTCAAGACAGCCGACACCGTTGCCGATCTTGCCGAGGCGTGCGGATTGCGCGCCAGCGCCCTTGCCGAAACGATCGCGGCCTACAACAGAGCCGTCGCCGCCGGCACCGACGCATTTGGGCGTAAGCACTTGCCGGCAGCGATTGAAAAGGGTCCGTTCCGCGCGATCAAAGCCCACGGTGCAGTCCTCAAGACGCCCGCGGGTCTGAGCGTCAACGCCAACCTACAGGTCGTCAATCAGAAGGGTACGCCGATTCCAAACCTGTATGCGGCCGGCGAAGCGCTCGGCGGCGGCACCCTTTCGGGCAAAAGTTTCGTCGGCGGCATGAGCGTAACCCCCGCCCTCGCCTTCGGCCGCTACCTCGGCAGCAATATCCTGGCCTGGTAGGGTGCTGCGCCTAAGCCCGTCGCAGCGCGGCTGGTGACGACGGTCTCGACATTGACGATCCGCCGGAGACACTCCGCCAAATAGGATTCGAGATGGGCGTCGATATCGTCGAGATGAAACTCGACATCGAGCCCCCCCTCCGTCGCGACTTCCGAATGCCAGTAGACCGGCACCATATCGCGTTTGGCTAGAAGGTCCAGACAACGCGGCATGACGTCCGGCGCGGCGACCGCGCGGAGATGGAAGTGAGTGCGGTGGGAATTAACGGGTGGCTGAGACATGACCTGCAGACTCTCGTGACGGTGGAAATACGGCAACGGATAACGCCCGACTTCCGAGGGAAGCCGGGTCCGTAATTCGCCGAATCCGCGTCTGCAGGTTGATCATTGGCGCAAACTGGCCCGCGCCTTGGCCGCAGTCAAGGGCGCGGGCGGGGTAGCACCCCGCCCCGCGGCCTAGAACCCGAGGGTAACGCTGTACGTTCCGGTGTAGGTACCGTCGGTGTAGCCGGCGGACTCCGAGCCCGCACCTTGCTGTAGGCGGGTCTTGAGTGTGCCGCCCACCATGACGTTCAAACCGCCGGCACTGTCCGTCACGGGGTTGAAGTCCATCGCAACCGCGCTCGGCGTGAAGTCGAACTGAGTGGCGTTGGCATCGGCAGGGTTGACCAACTGAACGGTACTGCCCGGTGTAATCGTTAGCGTGGTGTTGGGCGGCGCACCGGTGATCATGATCTTGCCCGGCTCAGGCGCGACGATCGTCAACAGTCGCGACGCCGACCCTCCCGACCCTTGGGTAATGGACGCGGCGCCACCGATCGCTTGCATCACGATCTGGGCTTGAGTCCCGGCGGTCGGCGAGGAAATCGCCGCAACGGTTCCGAACGTGACGCTCTCCCAGCCACCGACGCTAAAGGTATTCTGAACGGTGACGCTGGCCGAGTAGTTGACGGTTTGGCTTTGCGCGTTGGCCTGGCTAGGGGTCGCTGCCGCAACGACCATTAGCGCGCCGGCAACGAGCGCTGCGCGAACGGAAAATCGAATAGGTGCCGAATGCATACTGCTCTCTCCGGGCGGCGCATTGCCTTGCGCCTGTTAACGTTTGCGCTTCTGCGCAGAACTCATCCGGGGCATACAAAGCAAGGAGCGGGCCAAGGCGCCGTGCGGCTTTGGGTCGCAAAGCGCGACCAAAACCTGCGATTCGTTAAGACCTGTTAACGTTAACGACGCGGGCAGAGCCTGCCTGTCGGCACGATTTGCCCGGTAGTTTCTGCCCGGTTAGGCGCTTTGCATCGCGAGCGACCGCCAATCCGTCACAACCGCCTCGATGCACAGCATTTGCCGCAACCCGTTCGCCAAACGACGAACGTCGGCATCGGTCAGACCGTCGCATTCGAGAGTCACGTGAACCCGCGCATCGTTCTCGTGCAGACTGCCGACCCACCGGCTCGGCACCAAACCGTGTTTGGCAAAAAGGCCGAAGACGCGCGGCAGCGCGCCGGGGTCGGCGGCGGCCTGGATCGAGAAAACGGCAGTTGGTCGGTTAGTTCGGTCGGGAAAGGACATCGCGAAAAGACTCCGGATTCAGCAAATGGTGCGAACGGACTTGATCCCGGCTCCCCTGGGGAACCGGGCCCGTAACTCGCACGCGTGCGACTGCCCGGTCCGCCTGGAAAACCGGGTTCGTAAGTCGCCGCTGATGGGTCTTCGCGATCATCGCGCGGGAAAATGGCGGGAACGTCGGTCGGTGTCAACCGCTAGACGGGTTCCAACCGGCGTGCGAGTTCGGTCTTGAGCACCTTGCCGAATCCGTTTTTGGGCAGCGCGTCGATAAAGAACACCGCACGCGGTACCTTGTAGCGCGCGAGGTGTGCGCCGCAATGCGTGAGCAGGACGTCGGCGGACTCAGGTGACTTGGCAACCACAAACGCCGCGATCTCCTCACCCAGTTCGCGCGAGGGCCAGGCAACGACGGCGGCGTCCGCGACCGAGGGGTGTTGCAACAGAATCTGCTCGATCTCAGCGGGATAAATATTGACCCCGCCGCGGATGATCATGTCCTTCGCACGGCCCACCAAATAGAGCCGCCCCTCCGCATCGAAGCGGCCGAGGTCGCCGGGATAGAACCATCCGTCGTGGAACGACTCCTGCGTCGCCTCGGGGTCGTTATAGAACGCGGTGGCACAGGCGCCGCCACGATAGCGCACACGACCAACATCGCCGGTGGGCAGAAGTTGGTGATCGTCGCCGACGACCTGGGCCTCGGCATTGTGGACCGGGCGACCGACCGACCGTGCAGCGTCGCCCGTATCGCTCGGGCGCAATACCGAAAGGCCGCCGCCTTCGGTCGAGCCGTAATAGTTGTAGAGATTTGGCGTCACCCGACGCAGCACCGCGTCACGTTCGTCGGGATGAAGAATTGCGCCGGTCGTGTACACAGCGCGGGGGCCGGGTATGAGGTGCCCGTGTTCGGGCGCGATCGCGACTAAACGGCGTAGAAGTGTCGGGACCAGCAACGTCACGGTGATGTTCTCGCGCGCGACAGCATCGACTAGGTCCTGCGGTTCGTAGGGCAGCGCCATCATCGCGACGGTTCCGCCGTGATACAGCATCCCCATGACAAAGCTGCGGCCCGCGCCGAAATAGATTGGCAGCGCACTCAAGAACTTGTCGCTGGACTTAAACCCCAGCGTGATCGACTGAGTCGAAAACCGCGCGTGCATTTGCCGGTGGCTATGCATCGGCCCTTTGGGAATACCGGTGGTGCCGGACGAGAGCGACAACACCAACCCGTGGTCGTCGCTGCTCGGGAAATCGCGGTCGGGATTGGCACCGCCGACCGCCGCCCACCAACTATCGGCAACCTGCGCTTGATTGAGATCGGCGCCAACCGTTTCGCCAGGTTCGGTCAGAACGAGCTTCGCGCCGAAAAAGCCAGCGATGCGGTCGCGTTCCGCCGCGGTCCAACGCACATCCATTGGCAAGATCGCCGCGCCCGCCCGGGCCACTCCGTAGAGGGTCGCCAAGTGTGCAACGGTATCGCGCAAACATACACCGACGATGTCGCCTGGCCCGATATGTTGATCGCCGAGGTGCCCGCCGATCCGGCGCACAAGATCGCCGAGTTCGCTGTAGGTGATAGTCCGTCCGCCGCCGACGATCGCCGGATGGTCCGGTTGCTTGCGGGCAAAGTAGTCTATGCGATCGGCAATGTTTCCGGACGTTTCCATGCGCAGGTTATAGGGACTCGAACCTCGGCCCGGAAGGGCCGCAATGATCCCTAAGCGGCGGATCGGTTGGTTGGGTTGTGCGACGGCAAACCCGTCAGCCGGCTCCATTCGCCATAGAAGTTACGCATCATCCCGTCGTCCTGGCCGGTCAGGTTCTCGTCGCGCGCAATAATTTGATAGCGCGCCGCGCCCGATCCGAACGCGGCCTCGCAGGCTTCGGCGGCAAAGCCGTCTTCCGGCAGATTCCGACTCAGCGGTCCCCAATACATATTGTGGTGCGCCATGCGTTCGCGGCGCTGCTCGGGCGTGTCGCCCTTTACCCCAAGGCCGCGGCATTCCAACACCATCCGATCCGGTGCAACGGGAATCACGGTGTCGATTCGAATCACCGTGCCTCGGGCCAGGATCATCGCATTGGGAAACAAATGTGCCGACCGCATTTCGCTCGATTCCAGGCCCGGGAGCGCCAGGCTGTCGGATCGCTCCTGCCATCCCTTGTAGTTGTTGTAGTTGGCGCGGAGCCCCTCGCCCGCCGCGTGCCCGTTTGGGTGAATCTTGATTTGACGTTCGGAATCGACCTGGGTACGGCGAAGCACGACGTGCATGAACGTATGGTAGGCGTCGAGATTGGTTTCCATCCACGCCTTCCAGTTCGCCTTCAATTCGGCACGGTGAAAATGAAACACCTCGAGTGGCCGCGCGCCCATCGGTTCCTCGAAATGGTCCAACAGGTGGCCAAGGAAGGACGATAGCGGCGGCGCCGTTTCATCGAGGGTGATGAAGATCAAGCCGAGCTTGGTTTCCGTGCGCACCGCCCGCAGCCCGCACTGATCCTTCGACAGGCCAACCGGTTCGTACGCCTCGGGGCGTGGGATATCGACGCAGCGTCCTTCGGCGTCATAGGTCCACAGGTGATAGAAACACGTCAATCGCTTGGCGTTGCCCGAGACCTCGGACACCAAACGCGCGCCGCGGTGCGAACACACGTTGAAAAAGGTCCGCACCACACCGTCCGCGCCGCGGATACTGATCAGCGGGACGCCGAGATGGTCGTAGGTGCGATAATCGAACGGTTCCGCCAATTCGCTTTCGTGACAGGCGATGCGCCACGTACGGGCGAAAACCTTGTCCCGCTCGGTCTCGAAGATCGCAGGATCGGTATAGACATCGCCGCTGACGTAATTGTCGGATGTCAGCGTTGGCGGCGCCATCCACTGCTCGGCGTTGCGGGCGCTCATAGGTCCGCTCCTCCGGCATCGATCGCGGCCAATGCCTCGTTGTGCGCTATCACACGCCCGAATCCGAAGGCTATCGCATCGAGCGACGCATCGTGGCGGGCCTGGGCAAAATCGCCGCAGGCATCGCGCACGACGAACGTGCGGTAGTCGCGTTGACCCGCATCCCGCGCCGTCGATTCGACGCACATCGATGTCGTCACGCCGCCCATCATCAAACAGCGAATATCCAGCGCGTGCAGCAGCGACTCGAGCCCAGACGAGAAGAACGCAGAGTTGCGCGGCTTGTCGATGACGTAATCCTCGGGAGCGACAATCACTTCGGGGATCAACGCGGCATCGTCGGTGCCGGCCTTGATCCCGCCCACCTCTTTGAGGCCCGGGCGGATCTCATGAATCATCAGCCCGCCGTCGGCGTAGTCCGGGCGCAGCGCAATCTTGGTCCAGATCACCGGCATCCCCTTGCGCCGTGCCGCCGCCGCTAGGTCGATACAGCGCAGCGCTGCGTCGCGGCAAGCCGAAATATCGCGCCCCTGTTTCGCCACGGACCCGGTGTCTGTGCAGAACGCTTGCTGGAGGTCGATGGCCAGAAACGCGGCCCGCGATGCATCGAATTTCATGGAAACCTATGCCCCTTTTTCGATCCGGTGTTAAGCGTTCGCGGCGGTCAAATCAAGGTTACGGCGTCGCCACCGCAGCGCCGCCGTCGATGTCGATCTCCGCGCCGGCGATGGAGGACCCCGCCTCCAACGCAAGAAACAACAAGGCACCGTCCATTTCTTCGGTACGAATACGCACAGCCCTGTCCGGACGAACCGTTCCGCCACGTGGTCCCGCCCGCCGTTTCCCCAGACAGCATACAACAAACGGATTGAGCGGCCCGGACGGAGTCCCTAGGGTCGATAGGATGACCGAGGACCTTCGCCAACACGCCCCCGCCTGCGAGCGCAACCGCGATCCGATACTCGCGGTTCTCAAACGCCACCTCCCCAACGCGGGCGACGGCCTTGTTTTGGAAGTTGCAAGCGGCACCGGCCAACACGCCGCATGGTTCGCGCCCGCCTTCCCGCACTTGACGTGGCAGCCCACCGACGCTCACGAACCGGCCCACGCCAGCATCCAGGCATGGATCGCCCATGAGGGCGTCGTCAACGCGCGCGCGCCCCTGCACCTCGACGCCGCGGCGGCGGATTGGCCCGACTTTGGCACCGCCCCCAACCTTGTGGCGCTGCTCAACGTCAACATGATCCACATCTCGCCGTGGACGGCGTGCGAGGGCCTGCTGTCGAATGCGGGTCGCCACCTGCCGCCGTCGGGCCTTCTCATCATGTATGGCCCCTACAAGCGGAACGGCGCCCATACCGCACCCAGCAATGCCGCGTTCGACGAATCGCTAAAGGCGCGCGATCCAACGTGGGGGATTCGCAACCTTGAGGACGTCGTCGACTGCGCTGATTCGGCCGGACTGGACCATGTCGAAACGGTTGAAATGCCTGCCAACAACCTCAGTGTCGTCTACCGGCGGCGCTAGGGATAGATGCACCGCCACGCCCCAGGGGCTACAATGAGCCGACCTAGGGAGGGCCATCCATGACCGAAAAATCCACCGGCGCCACGCGTTACAAGTCCGTCCTCTCCGGGCCGGTCACGACCACCGAACCCGCGTTCCTCCATGACATCGGCATGGACCGCATGGTCGGCGCGTTCGTGGCGCTCGCCTCCGAGGTCTACATCCTGCGCGACCGACTGGCCGCCCTCGAGACCGTCCTCGCCAATAACAAGACCATCGCCGCCGATGCCATCGAGGCCTTGGAGGAAACACCGGATCAATCCAAGGCCCGGCAGGAGGACGCGCAGGGCTTTGCCACCCGTGTCCTCAGCGAGTTGCACCGCTCCGATGTGCCGATCAGCCATATCGGTCGCAAGGTGCGGGAGATGTCGGCGTGACGGGCGAGCGCGCAAACAGTCCGTTCGGCTTCGAGCCGTCGCGGGAGTTCCGCGCCTTCCACACTTTCCTCGCGGCTGCACGCAACCACCGAATGGGGCCGCTCTACGAACAGACCTATGCCGACTATCGCCGCGCCGGCGGCAACGGCACGCCGGACGACGTGCTCGGGATTATCGACGATCTCCCGTCCTACCAGCTCTACGCCTGGGCGATGCGGCATCTGCAACAGTTCAAGTACGATCACCCGGACTTCGGCATCGTTCCCGCGGTCGGTGCCCGCAAGGGCAACCTGCGCCAACGTCTGTGGGATCTATCGGACGACGGGATCAAGGCCGGCGACCTCGTGCTCGATCCCGACCTCGAAATGCCCGACTACTTCACGATGACCGATTTCCATCAACACCCGGGCGGCGTTGCCGGCGATCCGCTGGCTGGGCTGGCATACGAAATGGCGCGCGCGGTCCGGTTCAAGCCCGGCGCCGATTCGAACAACCTCTACCGCAATATTTTCTCCTACCTGCCGAAGGACCGCGACTACCGGCGCCTGCTCGATTGGGGCACCAGCTTCGGCGCCGGCGTGCGCACCTGGCTCGACCTGCACCCCGGCACCGAGGCGCACGGCGTGGACCTCTCCGAGCCCTGCCTGCGCCTGGCCTACGTGCGGGCCCGCGAGCGCAATCTGACGGCGCATTGGCGCCAGGAGGACGTCGAACACCTGTCCTACGCCGACGGCACCTTCGATGTGGCCCTCTTCGCCTTCATGCTCCACGAGTTCCCTGCCGCGCGCTTCCCAGCCCTATTCAAAGAAGCCGCCCGCGTCCTCAACGACAGGGGAATCTTCGTCGGGTTCGAGCTTGCCTACGTCGCCGGTAGCGCGTTCCAAAACGCCCTGCAAGACCAAGAGGGCTGGCTCAACGACGAGCCCTTCATGCCCGAGTGCTTCAAAAGCGATTTCGACACGCTGTTCCGCGATGCCGGTTTCTCCAAGGTCACCATCCGCCGCTTCGACCAAATGGCCGATAACGTGACCCATTCCTCGCCGGACATTCCAAAGCGGCAGACCTGGAACATCTACGTGCTGGAGAAGTAGTCGGCACGAGCGGCGATCCGGCGCGGAACGCAAGAGCGACGAGCCGGACGTCATTGATGACTAGGCCCGTAGTCTCCTGCACGGAGTCGGGGATGAAGTCACGCTTGCCACCCGTAACTTGATGTTGCGACGCCTAGATTAATGTTCAACTCGATAAAAATCTCATAAATTATTGAAACATATAATCTAATTAAGACCATCAAACTCTCGCCTGCGCCAGCCAAAACGCCCTCCGATCCCTCCATAGGGAGAACGGATGCAGCTAAAGGGCACCGAGAGTTCAGTGAAATCATTGCTATCAACGCCACCATCCTGAGCGACGACGATGGGAACCATCAATGTTCGCAATCTCGATGACGAGCTTCTTGCACGGTTGGAGCGCCGGGCCGTCCGCCACGGTCGATCGGCCGAAGCGGAGGCGCGGGATATCCTCCGGTCTGCCCTAATCGACGCCGCCGATGTCGGGTTCGACGACCTTGCGGCCGCGCAACGGCGGCTGAGCGCCGGGCGGACCCACACCCCAGCCGACGTGCTGCTGCGCGAGGGGCGCGACGAGCGATGACCAGCCTAGTGATCGATGCCGGCGTTGCCATCAAATGGGTCCTGGGTGAGGACGGGACCGACGAGGCCTTGGGCCTGCGGCGACACAACCTCTATGCGCCGGACCTGTTGATCGCCGAATGCGCCAACATCCTGTGGAAGAAGGTGCGCCGCGCCGAACTGCATCCCGACGAGGCCGCCGCGGCCGCGCAGCTTCTCGAACGCGCCGACCTGCAACTCGAACCCAGCCGCCGGCTCCTAC
>CAYGKG010000006.1:8411-63176 GCA_964350495.1 uncultured Alphaproteobacteria bacterium | reverse complement strand
GCGGGTGTAGCTCAATGGTAGAGCAGAAGCTTCCCAAGCTTACGACGAGGGTTCGATTCCCTTCACCCGCTCCAATTGAAACCGCCTCCTGTTGCCGCTTCCGGCAATTGTTCAGCGGAGCGAAGAACGAGCATGGTCTTTAGACTCGTCTATTCCTCTAAGGCCGTTGCCCGGATCGACGATGGCGAACTACGGAAAATTCTGGCGAACGCACGTTCGAGCAACCCTCAGCACGACCTAACGGGTCTGCTTCTCTTCTACGAGGGCGAGTTTCTTCAAGTTCTGGAAGGGCCCAAGGACGCAGTCGAGGCGTTGTTCAAACGGATTTCGAACGATCCCCGGCACGTAACCGTGAAGCGGCTTGATTCCCGCGAGACCGATAAGAGGCTGTTTGGCGACTGGAGCATGGCCTATGTGCCGATTTCCGCCGAACAGACTCGTAAGGTACTCGGCACCGGGCGTTTCTTTGGCCATTTCTCTCCGACCGAAGCGGGCGACGAGCACACCGAGCGGCTCACCAAGTTTATTGTCGCGATGGCCGAGAAAATGATCAAACCTCGGGATTAGCCGGTGCCGGTGGGATTGCAGGCTGATCTTGTCTCCGCACCGGATCGGGTGGCAGAACAGGGCCGATGGATTTCCTGATTGACGGCGAGAAGATCGCCGCACGTACGGTCGTGCTGGCGCATGGAGCCGGCGCGCCGATGGATTCGTCCTTCATGGCATCTGTGGCCAGCGGATTGGCGAAGAGCGGACTGCGTGTCGTTCGCTTCGAGTTCCCCTATATGGCCTTGCGGCGCGCGCAGGGCGTGCGCAAAGGCCCCGACCGAGCACCGGTGTTGCTGGACGCGTGGCGCGACGCGATCGCCCAACTCGGCGGTGCCGACGGACTCATCATCGGGGGCAAGAGCATGGGGGGACGGATGGCAACCCTGATCGCCGACGAGCAGGAAGTCGCCGGGCTTGTATGCTTCAGCTACCCGTTTCACCCGGCTGGACGGCCGCAAACCACGCGGACGGAGCATTTGCGGGCGATCAGGACGCCGACGCTCATCCTACAGGGGACGCGCGATCCCCTCGGCAACCGCGACGATGTCGCAGGGTACGAGCTTAGTCCCGTCATCGCGCTGCGTTGGCTGGAAGACGGCGACCACGACCTAAAGCCGCGCAAGGCTTCTGGGCGTACCCACGCCCAGAACGTCGACGAAGCGGTCCAAGCAGCGGCCAGGTTCGCTCTCGCTCTTTAGATTAGAGGATCTGGTAGCGAGCCTTGGAGCCGCGTTCGATCGCGGCTGCCGGGAGGCGGCCGATCTCTAGGCGGTGGCGGAGAAATTCGAGGAGCTTTATTTCTTCGCTGCGCAAGCGCCCCTCTACGGCGGCGATATCGCAGGCGAGCGCATAGGCCGTTTCGTGAAGGCGGGCCGGAAGTTTCTCGGCGATGAATTTCAGCACGGATTCGAGGCCGTTATCCTTGGCGAGAAGGTCGGCGCAGGCTTCCGCCGTGTCGGGTAGTTTCTCGATATCCAGGCCGCCAAAGACCGGCAACGTCTTGACGATCTCGCCGATCGTAAAGAGCTCCTTGTCGGTCATATCGTTGTCGGCGGCCGACATCAGCACCATGACGTAGATAAGGGCCTGATGCTCTTGTTTCACGGACATCTGATTTCCTTCTTTAGGGGACGGCGCAATTTAGGGATTGGGGGAGGTCGCAGCAACCCCGTGCCCTGCGATCACACCACGTCTGGCCGCTTGACCGTCCCCGGCCTGTCCGCCTAGGTTGCCGCGCGAGTTGCCTGTGCCCACCGATATCCAAAAATCCTGGCCCTTTGCCGAGGCGCGTTCCCTCGTTGAACGCTATAGCGCCGAACAGCCGGCCAAAGGCTTTGTGCTGTTCGAAACCGGTTACGGCCCGTCCGGACTTCCCCATATCGGCACGTTC
Organism: uncultured Alphaproteobacteria bacterium; assembly: GCA_964350495.1. Lineage (GTDB taxonomy): Bacteria > Pseudomonadota > Alphaproteobacteria > SHVP01 > SHVP01 > CALJDF01. Next base: position 61,237 of record CAYGKG010000006.1, on the reverse strand, counting down.
GGGGAAGTGGCGCGGACGACCATGGTGCGCCGAGCCTTTGCGGAAATATCCGACATCCCGACACGGCTTTTTGCTTTCTCGGACGACATGGATGGGTTGCGGAAGGTCCCGGATAACGTTCCCAACCGTGACAAGCTTGAGGCCCACCTCGGCAAACCATTGACCGCGGTGCCCGATCCCTTCGGGACGCATGAGAGTTTCGGCCACCACAACAACGCGCGCTTGCGGGCGTTCCTCGATCGGTTCGGGTTCGAGTACGAGTTCAAGAGCGCGACCGAAAGCTATCGCGCCGGGGATTTCGACGACGTACTGATGCGCATGTTGCGGCACTACGATGCGGTGACTGCCGTGATCTTGCCGACGCTCGGTGCCGAGCGGCGCACGACCTATAGCCCGTTTCTCCCGGTTTGCCCGAAGACGGGCAGAGTTCTCCAGGTCCCGCTGGTCGATAAAGACCCCGACGCCGGGACGATCATTTACCTGGACGACGACGGTTCCCGAGTCGAGGTGCCGGTGACAGGCGGCCACTGCAAGCTTCAGTGGAAGGCTGACTGGGCGATGCGCTGGTGCGCGCTCGACGTCGACTACGAGATGTCCGGCAAGGATTTGATCGATTCGGTCCGTCTTTCCAGCCGGATCTGCAAGATATTGGGCGGAAAACCGCCCGCCGGTTTCACCTACGAACTTTTCCTCGACGAGAACGGCGAGAAGATCTCGAAATCCCGGGGCAACGGCCTGACCTTGGACGATTGGCTGCGGTACGCGTCGCCCGAAAGCCTCTCGCTCTACATGTTTCAATCGCCGCGCAAGGCGAAGCGATTGTATTTCGATGTAATTCCGCGGGCTGTCGATGAGTATGCGGCGTTCCTGCGGACCTTTCACGAAACGCCCGACCGCCCGGCCCGTCTCGACAATCCCGTTTGGCACATCCACGGCGACGATGCGCCGTCCGAGGATTTGACCCTGAGCTTTGGCATCCTGCTCAATTTGGTCAGTGTTTGTAATACGGACGACCCTGCGGTGCTTTGGGGCTTTGTCGGTCGCTATGTCGACGGTGCGTCGCCCGAGACCCACCCGCTTCTCGATAGCCTTGTCACCTATGCGATTGCCTACTACCGAGACTTTGTCGCGCCCTCCAAGGTCTTTCGACCGGCGTCGCCCACGGAACAGAGTGCGCTTCTTGATCTCGTTGTCGAACTGGAGAGCTTGGCACCCGGATCGGACGCCGAAACCATCCAGAATCGGGTCTATGAAATCGGGAAGGGGCACAACTACGACAATCTACGCGACTGGTTCGGTGTGCTATACGAAGTCCTCTTTGGACAAAAGCAGGGGCCGCGCATTGGGTCCTTCGTCGCCCTCTACGGCATCGACAACTTTATCGCATTGATCCGCCGCACGTTGGCGCCAACCAATCAACTATAGGACGCTGTGCGCCTTCGCGAAGGCCATGTAGAGGTCGTAGGCCCGCCGGGCAACCGGTCCCGGCTGTAGTTCGCGGTCTTCGATCTTCGTCACCGGCATGACTTTGCCGTAATTGCCGGTATTGAAGACTTCGTCGGCGTCCATCACCTCGTCGAAGGTAAAGGCCCGTTCCTCCGTCACGATGCCGTCGGCCTGGAGCAGATCGAGAACCCGGCGCCGCGTGATGCCGCTAAGGAAGGTTCCGTTCTCGGCCGGCGTTACCGCGACTCCGTTCTTGGCGAACCATAAATTTGCCGTCGCGAATTCGGCGACGTTGCCGTTCGGGTCGAGCATGACCGCGTTGTCAAAACCGCGCCGCGCGGCTTCGCGGAGCGCCCGCCCGCTATTGGGGTAGAGCGCCGCGGCCTTAGCGTCCGTGGTTGCCATATCGCGCGCAGGGCGGCGCAGTGTCGAGAGGCAGGCTGTGAATCCGCCAAATTGGGGCATGGGCGAGTTCAGAATGGCGAGCACGAACTTGGCGCTATCCGCCTCCGGATTGACGAACCCCGCCTCGGCATAGATCGCGGGGCGCACATAGAGGTGCGCGTCCTTTGGCATCATGCGGATACCCGTTACCGCCAACGCATACACTTCCTCCCAAGTTATGGGCGGGTTTAGTCCGATGGCGGCGGCCGATCGGATCAGCCGCTGACAGTGACGATCGAGATCGGGAGCCAGGCCGCCGAAGGCACGGGCACCGTCGAACACGACTGACGACATCCAGAAGGCATGGGTTGCCGGACCGATCATCTTGGGGTTCGTGTCGAACCATTCCCCATCAAAGTAGAAGCGGCCTTCCTCTTCGATACTGGATCTAGGCATGTTTGCGGTCCGTTCGTTGATTGCCGATCTATTGTCGGGCGCACGCCGGGAGCGGTCAAACCCGAACGATTGCGAGTGCGCGCCGAACCGTTAGGATGCCGCAAATGTGCGGTCGCTATCTTCTCTTGTCGCCAGCCGAAGCTATGCGGCAACTATTCCAGCTGCTCGGCGGCCTCCCGAATTTTCCGCCGCGCTACAATGTGGCGCCGACCGATCCGATGCCGGTCGTTCGTCTCAATGCCGAGATGCGGCGGGAATTGGCCCTGCTCCGCTGGGGCCTGGTACCCGCCTGGGCCGATGCGATCTCCGTGGGGTCGCGGATGATCAATGCCCGCAGCGAAACCGTGGCGACCAAGGGAGCTTTCCGCGACAGTTTTGCACGGCGTCGCTGCCTTGTTCCGGCCGACGGATACTACGAGTGGAAGGTCGAGGACGGGCGGCGGCAGCCCTATCTGATCCGTCCGGTCGACGGGTCAACGATGACGTTTGCCGCGATCTGGGACGCCTGGAAGCGACCCCAAGCCGTCGAGACGGGTAGTCCGCGCGACGTCGGGCCGGCTGGCGAAATTGTCGAAACCTTTTCGATCGTGACCGGGCCGGCACTGCCCTCGGTGGCAAATACCCACGACCGAATGCCGGTGGTTCTGGACTCCGCCGATTTCGACGTCTGGCTCGATCCCGGATCGTCCCAGGGTGACCTTGCAGCGATCATGGTCCCTAGCCACGTCGACTTGGCGGTGACCGCAGTCGGGTCTGCGGTCAATAGCGTCAAGAACGACGACCCGACATGCCTCGATGCTGCCGAGCCAGTGGCGCCGCGACAAGCGAGCCTGTTCTAAGTGTCGACGCGCCTCTTTAGCCTTGTGCGTCCGGCTCTCTTCGCGCTGGAACCTGAACGTGCGCACGCGTGGACGCTGGCGGCGTTGCGGTATGGCGCCGCGGCAGTACCCCGCCTGCGGGCGCCCGACCTCCCGGTCGAAGCCTTCGGACTACGGTTTCCCAATCCGATTGGATTGGCGGCAGGATTCGATAAGAACGCCGTTGCGTCGCGCGCAATGCTGCGGCTCGGATTCGGGTTTGCCGAGGCCGGGACCGTTACGCCGCGACCGCAAGCGGGCAATCCGCGGCCGCGCGTGTTTCGTTCGATCCAAGACGGCGCAGTCATCAACCGGCTGGGATTCAACAATCTCGGTCATGCCGCCTTCGCCGAGAATATCCGCCGCCAACGGTCCGGCAACCCGGGCATTATCGGGATCAACGTCGGCGCCAACAAGGACTCGGATGATCCGATCCAAGACTACGTCGTCGGTGTGGAACGTTTTTCAGGTTTTGCAGATTATCTGGTGGTCAACATATCGTCGCCCAACACTCCCGGACTCCGCGACCTTCAAGCCAAGGCGATGTTCGGCCCGCTTCTTAACCGCTTGCGGGAGGCGCGGAACCAGAGCGACGCCCGCCCGCCGCTTCTCGTCAAGATCGCGCCGGACCTCTCGCCTGGCCAACTCGGCGGCATCGTGGACATGGCTATTGAAACCGGGGTTGACGGGCTGATCGTCTCGAATACGACCGTGGCGCGGCCCGGGCGCCTGAACCAACGCTTCGCCTCCGAAACCGGCGGGCTCTCGGGCGCCCCGTTGTTCGCACCGTCGACGGCAGTCTTGCGCGAGGCGACCCGCCTGAGCGGCGGGCGACTGCCGTTGATCGGCGTTGGCGGCATTGGGTCGGGAGACGACGCCTATGAAAAGTTGAAGGCCGGCGCGTCGCTGATTCAGCTCTATACAGCGATGGTTTTTCAGGGGCCAGGTCTGATCCAACGGATGTTGATGCGTCTGCATGCGCTCATGGAGCGCGACGGCGTGTCGTCGCTGGCCGACGTGATCGGTGCCGAGGTGCGGCCGTGAGTTCGTTTGTCCCACCGCCGAGGACCGCAGCGTAATGCCGTACAGGATGCTCGACGGTTTTGGGGACATCGCCGCGCGCTACGACCTCGCCCTGATCGATCTCTGGGGAGTCGTCCACGACGGCACGCAGCCCTATCCGCAGGCTCTGGACTGCCTGGCGCGGATGCGGACGGCGGGTGTCGAACGGGTGCTGTTGTCCAACGCACCCCGGCGCACCGATGCGGTGATGCGGCAGATTGACGGTATCGGCGTTCCACGGTCGGCATACGACGGGGTTGTGAGCTCTGGGGAGATAACTTACCGCGCCCTGGAAGAAGGTCTCCCCGACCTAGCGGGGCGTCGCCGTTATCGCTACGTCGGCCCGGAAAAAGACGCGCACATATTGAACGGCCTCGACTACCAGGTCGTCGCGACGGTGGACCAGGCCGATTTTCTCCTTGTCACAGGGCTTCGACATGACGAGACCGAAACGGTCGCGGATTACGAGGCTGAACTAAAGACCGCACAAGCGCTCGATTTACCTTTGGTTTGCGCCAATCCCGACCTACAGGTGATGCGCGGGCCACGGATTTTGTATTGCGCCGGTGCGTTGGCGGCATGGTATGCGGAAATCGGCGGTCGCGTGATTCAGTTCGGCAAGCCCTTTGCGCCCGTCTACCAAGCCTGTCTGTATGGGCGGGATCTTTCGCTGTCGCGGGTTGTCGCACTCGGCGATAGCCCGCGAACCGACATCGCCGGCGCCAACGCCTTTGGCATCGATTCGATCTTCGTGGCCGGTGGATTGCATCGTGACGAAATCGGCGACCCGATCGACCGCAAACGTCTCGACGCCTTCCTTGGTGCAAGCGGGACGCGTCCGACGGGCGTGCTCCCCGCCTTGCGATGGGCGCCGCCGTTAGGCTGAAGCGCCCTCGCCGACGATATGCCCCAACGCCATGTAATCGGGCGACTGCATTTCTATGAGCCGCGAAACCGTTCGGGCAAACTCGAACGACCCATGCCCGTCGGTATACAGATCGTTGGGAAGAGCGTCTGCCGAACAGATCAAGTTCACTTTGTGCTCATAGAGGGCGTCGATCAGCGTCGTAAACCGCTTGGCTTCATTGCGCTTTTCGGGGCTCATCTTGGGAATTCCGGAAACGATGAGTGTGTTGAATGTCTCGGCGATGGCCAGGTAATCCGCGCTTCCCAAGGGTTGTTCGCAGAGCTCGGCAAACGTGCATTGTCCGACGCCGCTTGCCGCATTTGGTATCGTAAGAGACCGGCCTTGGGCGAGAAGGGTCAGGGGGTCGCCGCGCTCTTTCCCGGTCAATTGGTGAAACGCGGCCGCGAGTTCCTGCTCGCTTTCCGCCCCGAGGGGCGTGTGAAAAACGCCGATGCTGCGAAGCTGTTCCAAGCGGTAATCCCGCGCACCGTCCAAATGAACCACCTCGGTTCGCTCGGACAGCATGTCGATAAAGGGCAGAAATAGGTCGCGATTGAGTCCGTGGAGGTACAGGTCGCCGGGCGGCCTGTTGGATGTCGCGACAACCACAATGCCGCGCTCGAACATCTTCTTGAACAATCGAGAGAGGATCATCGCATCGGCGGTGTCAGTAACCTGAAACTCGTCGAAGCACAGGAGGGTCGTTTCCTCCGATATCTGTCTTGCGACCGCCTTCAACGGATCGCCCTTGTTGCTCGGGTCTTGGCGCAGCCGGAAAACCCTGGCGTGGACGTCGAGCATGAAGGCGTGGAAGTGGACCCGCCTCTTGGGAGTCGATGGAATGCATTGATAGAACAGGTCCATCAGGATCGATTTCCCGCGGCCGACGCCGCCCCACAGATAAAGCCCGGTTGGCGGCGGTGATTTTGCCCGGCCGCTCAAGCGCGCCAAAATGCCGCGGTTGTTGTTGAGGCGCGCGAGCTCGTTTTCAAGCCGGGAGAGGCGCCCGACGACGGCTGCTTGACCGGTGTCCGGTTGCCATCCTTCCCGCTCGAGCAGGCGCGTGTAGGCTTCGGCAATCGATGTCATCGGGCGGACGGACGCAGAAGACCGGCCCGCGCCAGCTTTTCCAGCGCCGCTTTTGTCCGCTCCATTCCGCTAGCCGGATCGGCGATGGCAAGGGCCCGCGCAAGCGCTGGTACGTCGCGCTGGCCGTCGAGATGGGGGAGAAGGGCATGACAATCGGCATCGTTGAGGTCGATATTGTCGAGCAGCATCGTCGTGACCCGGGTGCCGGCAGCGGACTGCGCTCGGGCAAGGGGTGAGGCGATAGGATGCGCCCCGACCGTCGCCCGCACGGGCGGGCGGGCGCTGTGAAGGGATACAAGGCCTCGACTAAAGGCCGCAAAAAGGGCGTTGATGAGGGCGATGACCTCGCTCGATTCTATCCGGTCGCCGCTCGTCGCCTGCGTCTCGCCCAGAATTTCCTCGAGCGAGCGGGCTTCCGGGTAGCACGCCGTCAGCACGTCGAGCGCCGCGGGCACAGCGCCGGGTTCAACCGAAATCTCCGTACCGTTGGGACTTTTATAGACGATGGCGACCGCGCCACTCTCGTTTGCGGTAACCCGTTTCAGCGATGAGGCAATGAAAAGCTTGGCAAGGGCGCGTTGATCGGGTCGTTCGGTTGGTCGAAGGGATTTGACGAAAATCGACTCACGGAACGTGCGGTTGATCAGAAAATCGAGCCGTTGTTCGCGTACCTGAAGGTCTCCAATGGTCTTCAGCGACCGTGCGATCGAAGCTGGGTACGTGTCCGGCACCATCGTGTCGAAGGCAGCCTCGCCGACATAGTGAAGGTCGTGGACCTTGGCGTCCCGCACAACGTCGCCGAAATAGAAAGCGCTGTTGAAGGTTTCGAGGAGGTCGTGGGCGAGGTAGGAGTCGCCGAGTTTCGCCACATTGTCGCGCTCCTCACGGACGATGCGCCCGTAGGCCCAATCGATTTGACCGGTATCGTCTGCCAGCGAGGACAGGGCCGTGCGGGCATGGCGGACCTTCTCGACAGTATCGGCGTTACCGGCTGTTTCGAAAAGCAAGTAGTCGCGGATGATCCGACGCTGGTGCCATCCGGGCAGCGCGTTGTAACTCAAGAACAACAAGCCGCCCGGCGCGAGGCATTGGCTACAGGCGGCGATAAGTTCGTCGTGCCGCTCTGGGGGGATCCATGACAGAAGGCCGTGCGCGACGACGAAGTCGAAGGGCGCGTGGGTGCTCTCTATCTTGTTGAAATCACTGCAATAAAAATCAGCGTTCTCAACTTCGGCCGCCGCCGCCAAAGTCTTGGCCTGCGCGATCTGTGCCCCTGCGAAGTCGACGCCGACGCATGTAGCGCGGGGAAGTGCGGTTGCGATCGCGACGAGATTCTCGCCAGGACCGCAACCGATCTCAAGGACTCTGCCGGTCTCAACCGCCGGCGCGGGTAGGCCAAATAGTTGCGCGACGGTTGCCAGCGTATCCGGGTGGGTCTTGCGCCGGGCGCGCGTTTCGTAAGGGAGCCGATCGTAGCTTTCTCGCAGCGCGTCGTCGGTGCGGCCGTCTTTGGGCGTGCTGTTCACCCTAACCCTCGACCCAACAGCGGGTTCTAGCGACGCTCCTGCATCAGCTTCTTGGTTTCTGCGATGGCTTTAGCCGGATTCAAGCCCTTCGGACAAGCGGCCGTGCAGTTCATGATGGTGTGACAGCGATAGAGCCGAAACGGATCCTCGAGATCGTCGAGGCGTTCGCCAGTGTACTCGTCGCGACTATCGGCGATCCAGCGGTAGGCTTGGAGGAGAACGGCCGGTCCCAGATATCGGTCGCTATTCCACCAATAGCTAGGGCAGCTGGTTGAGCAGCAGGCGCACAAAATGCATTCCCACAAGCCGTCGAGTTCCGCCCGTTCCTCGCGCGATTGCAGGCGTTCCCGGGTCGGTGGCTCGGATTCGGACTGCAGCCACGGTTTGACCGAGGCGTACTGCGCGTAGAAGTTCGTCATATCGGGGACGAGATCCTTCACCACGTTCATGTGCGGCAGCGGATAGACATTGACGTCCTTTTTCACGTCCTCGATCGCCTTGGTGCAGGCGAGAGTGTTGGAGCCGTCGATGTTCATCGCGCACGATCCGCACACGCCTTCGCGGCAGGAACGCCGGAACGTCAGCGTGGAGTCCATCTCGTTTTTGATCTTGATCAGGGCGTCCAAGACCATCGGACCGCACGTGTCGAGGTCGACCTCATAGGTATCGACTACCGGATTCTTTCCATCGTCCGGGTTCCACCGGTAGACCTTGAAGGTACGGACACGCGTTGCGGTCGACGGTGCCTTGACCGTCTTGCCGGTGCCGATCTTGGAATTGCGGGGAAGCGAGAACTCAGCCATCGGTGCTCCTACCGGCTCTAGTAAACCCGCGCCTTCGGCGGGAAATATGAAACGTCGTCGGTTAGCGTGTACTCATGGACGGGCCGGTAATCGATCGTCACCTTGCCCGATTCGTCGTAGCGTTCCATCGAGTGTTTCATCCAGTTCTCGTCGTCGCGATCCGGGAAGTCTTCGCGGGCATGGGCGCCGCGGCTTTCCTTCCGGTTCGCGGCGCCATGCATAGTGACGACGGCCTGGCCGATCATGTTGTCGAGTTCCAACGTCTCGACCAAGTCTGAATTCCACACCATCGAACGGTCCTTTACGCCGATGTCGGACATGCTCTTTCGCACGTTGTCGATCAGTTGCTTGCCTTCTTCCAGAACGTCGCCGGTACGGAAGACCGCACAGTTATTCTGCATCGTGCTTTGCATGTTGGCGCGAATCTCGGCGGTTGGCGTGCCGCCGCTGGCGTTGCGGAAATGGTCGAGCCGCTGCAACGCCTTGTCCAAGCTGGCTTTAGGCAGCGCGCGGTGGCCGGCGCCGGCTTTCACCACTTCGGCGGCACGATTGGCAACGGCACGGCCAAACACGACTAGATCGAGCAATGAGTTCGATCCCAGGCGATTTGCCCCGTGAACCGAGACACAGGCGGCTTCGCCAGCTGCCATCAGTCCCGGAACCAGCGCGTCCGGACTGTCGGCCGTGTTGTTGATGACCTCGCCGTGGTAGTTCGTCGGAATGCCGCCCATGTTGTAGTGGACCGTGGGCAGCACGGGGATCGGTTCGCGGGTCACATCGACGCCGGCAAAAACCTTGGCGCTTTCGGCGATGCCTGGGAGGCGTTCGCCGATGATCGTCGGGTCGAGGTGGTCCAGGTGCAGATAGATATGGTCCTTCTTCGCGCCGACGCCCCGGCCTTCTCGGATTTCGATGGTCATCGAACGGCTGACGACGTCGCGGGACGCCAGATCCTTCGCATGGGGGGCGTAACGCTCCATGAAGCGCTCCCCCTCGCCGTTGACGAGATACCCGCCTTCGCCGCGCACCCCTTCGGTGATCAATACGCCCGCGCCGTAAACCCCCGTCGGGTGGAATTGGACGAACTCCATATCCTGCAAGGGCAATCCCGCCCGGAGCGCCATGGCATTGCCGTCACCCGTGCACGTATGGGCCGACGTGCACGAAAAGTAGGTGCGACCGTAACCGCCCGTCGCGAGCACCGTCATGTGCGAGCGGAACAGGTGGAGGCTGCCATCGTCGAGGTTCCACGCCAACATACCGACACAACTGCCGTCCTCGTCCATGATGAGGTCGAGGGCAATGTATTCGATAAAGAACTCGGCCTTGTGCCGAAGGCTTTGCTGGTAAAGCGAATGCAAGATGGCGTGACCAGTCCGGTCGGCGGCGGCGCACGTGCGCAGCGCCGTTCCTTCGCCGAAGTTCGTCGTCATCCCGCCGAAGGCGCGTTGATAAATCCTGCCGCTTTCGGTGCGTGAGAAGGGCACGCCGTAATGCTCCAGCTCGATGACGGCAGCCGGACCCTCCTTGCACATGTACTCGATGGCGTCTTGGTCGCCGAGCCAATCGGAACCCTTGACGGTGTCGTACATATGCCATCGCCAATCGTCGGGACCCATGTTGCCAAGCGCTGCCGAGATGCCGCCCTGCGCTGCCACTGTGTGCGAGCGGGTTGGGAAAACCTTCGTGACGCACGCCGTCTTAAGGCCCTTTTCGGCCATGCCGACGACGGCGCGCAGGCCGGCGCCCCCGGCGCCGACAACGACGACGTCATAGAGGTGTTCGGTGATGGGATAGGCTTCACTCATAACTGTGTCAGTTCCCGAAAGCGACGAATAGGACGGAAAGCGCGCTGGCTACCCCGACGACCAAGCAAGTGGCCGACATCAACATCAGGGAGCCAACCTTGATCATTTCACTGTGGACATAGTCTTCGATCACCACCTGCAAGCCCAGCTTGAGATGATAGAAAGTGAAACCGATCGTCAGCAGAAGGAGACCGGTGACGACCGGATGCCCGATCCAGGCACGAACCTCTTCATAGGAAGCGCCCGTCATGAGGATCAACGAAATTACGAACCATCCGGAAAGCAATACCAACGCCAACGCTGTGACCCGCTGGTGCCACCAATGTTGGGTGCCTTCCTTCGCGGACCCAAGGCCGCGAACCCGTCCGAGGGGTGTTCTGAGGCTCATACGCTCCCCCTGAGGGCATAGGCAATGAACCAGGTCGCGGCAGTCAGAACGACCGTGCCGACAAAGACGGCAATACCGCTCGCCCGTGCGGTGCCGAGCTCGAAACCCTTGCCGGCGTCCCAAAACAGATGACGGATGCCGTTACAAAAATGAAAGGTCAGCGACACCGTGAAGCCAAGCAAGATGACGCGTCCAAGGATGCTGCCCAAGAATGTTTGCGCATCGGCGAACCAGTCGGGACCGGCCGCCGCAGCGATCAGCCAATAGGCCATCAATAGCGTCCCCAGGCCCAATCCGACGCCCGTAATCCGGTGCAGGATCGACAGGGTCATCGATATCGGCCACCGGTATATCTGGAGGTGGGGAGAAAGAGGGCGATCATGCACACTCATCGGCGCGACCTTTCAGCCTCGAGACAGCAACGAAGGGCCGGTTTCGGCCCGTGATGGAGGGACCCGTTTCGGTCCGTGATGATTGACAGATTTCTTGCCAAAATGAGGCACCGATTAGAAACCGGGCCCCCCGGCAAGTCAATCGAACGCAGCCGATTTGCAGCACTGAAGCGCAAGGGATGTTGAGCGATGCCAACCCTCTCCTTTCAATCCGCCGTTGTCGCGGGGTTTGTCGGCAACAATGCAGCAGGGGCCGCGTTCGCCCTTCTCGGTCAAGAACTCTGGCCGGTGCCGACCGTCCTCTACTCGAACCATCCAGCGGGACGCGGGCACAGCGGCGAGGTCGTGTCCGCAGCCCACCACCGTCGGATCATCGCGGCACTCGAAGGAAACAAGCTCATGGCGCGCGTTGGGCAAGTGCTCTCCGGCTTCCTCGGTCATGCAGATCAGGCGGATGGCGTGGTCACAGCCCTGGCGGCGGCGCGCCGGTCCAATCCGAGCGTCCGCTACATTTGCGATCCGGTCCTGGGCGACACGGGGCCCGGTCTCTATGTCGCCGACACCATTGGTCAGGCCATCCGGCAGGTGCTGGTGCCCGCAAGTAACGTCGTGACGCCAAACCACTTCGAGCTGACGTATCTGACCGGCACGCCGGCGCAGACCGATGCTGACGTATGGATCGCTGCGGCGCGTCTCCAAGCGATGGGGCCGCAATCGGTCGTCGTGACGTCGGTGGTCACGGCGGACACCCCGGTGGATAGGATCGACACCTATCTTTTGGAGCGCGAGTCGGCTTGGGTGATCCGGACGCCGCGCATCGTCACACCCGCGCATGGCGCGGGCGACCTGTTGAGCGGGATCTTGGCCGCCAAACTGGCGGCTGGCGCTCGCAGCACCGCGGCAGCGCTGTCGTGCGCGGTGTCGTCGGTATACGGCGTTCTGAGCGCGACCGGCCCGAATCCAGATTTGGCATTGTCTGCGGCGCGGGGCGAGATTGCCGCCCCGACGCAGTTGTTTCGGGCGGTGCCTAGGCGGCTTTCTTGAGGTAGCGGTTGATCAGCGATTCGGCGATCTGGACGGCGTTGAGCGCAGCGCCCTTGCGCAGATTGTCCGAGACGATCCACAGGTTTAGACCGTTTTCGACCGTTGCGTCCTCGCGAATCCGGCTGACAAAAGTCGCATAGTCGCCGACGCAATCGACGGGCGTGATGTAGCCCCCATCCTCAGGTTTGTCGACGACCATTAGGCCGGGTGACTCCCTCAATAGCGCGCGCGCATCGGCGGCGGACATCGGTCGTTCCAGTTCTAGATTGACGGCTTCCGCATGCCCGACAAATGTCGGTACTCGAACACACGTCGCGCTCAATTTAATCTTCGGGTCGAGAATCTTCTTCGTCTCGACCATCATCTTCCACTCTTCTTTAGTGTAGCCGTCCTCCATGAAGACATCGATATGTGGGATGACATTGAATGCGATTTGTTTGGTGAACTGGACCGGCTTGACCGGGTCGTTCACGTAGATCGCCTTGGTCTGGTTGAAGAGTTCGTCCATCGCCTCTTTGCCGGCGCCGGAGGTGGATTGATAGGTCGACACCACCACCCGCTTGATCCCGGCAGCGTCGTGAATCGGTTTGAGGGCGACAACCAGTTGCGCCGTCGAGCAATTGGGATTGGCAATGATGTTTTTGCGCCGGTACCCTGAGATCGCTTCGGCGTTGACCTCAGGCACGATGAGCGGGACATCGGGGTCCATGCGGAACTTGGAGGAGTTGTCGATTACGACACATCCAGCACGCGCCGCCTTTGGCGCGTATTCCTCCGACACCGGCGACCCGGCGGAAAACAACGCGATATCGGTGCCCATGAAGTCGTAGTCTTCCAGCGCCTGTACCTTGAGACGCCGATCTCCGAAAGCGGCCTCTCTGCCGACCGATCGCCGCGACGCGAGAGCCACGACTTCGGTGATCGGAAACTGCCGCTCTTCAAGGATATTCAGCATCTCGCGACCGACATTCCCGGTCGCGCCGACGACTGCGATCTTGTAACCCATCATCCAGACTCCGTTCACGGCTTTTAGGCGACGAGGGCGTCTAATTGAGCCAACACAGCGTCGCCCATGGCACTCGTCGATACTTTGGTTTTCCCGGGCTGCATGATGTCCCCGGTTCGAATGCCTGAATCGAGGACGTTTCCGACCGCCTTCTCGATCAGATCGGCTTCGGCCGACAGCGCGAAAGAGTAACGCAACAACATGGCGAAGCTCATGATCTCGGCGAGTGGGTTGGCGATCCCCATGCCGGCGATGTCCGGCGCGCTCCCGTGGCAGGGCTCGTAGAGCGCCGGTCGTCTTCCTTGCGCGTCGGGCGCACCGAGCGAGGCCGAGGGCAGCATCCCGATCGACCCCGTCAGCATCGCCGCCTCGTCCGAGAGCATGTCGCCGAACAGATTGTCGGTCACGATAATCTCGAACTGCTTGGGCGCACGCAGCAGCTGCATGGCGCAGGCGTCGGCGAGCATATGACTGAGTTCGACATCGGGATATTCGTCCCGGTGGATCTGGCTGACGACTTCGCGCCACAGAACGCCTGTCTCCATGACGTTCGACTTCTCGACCGAACACACTTTGTTGCCGCGTTGTTTGGCGAGGTCGAACGCTACGCGGGCAGTCCGGGCAATTTCCTGAGTAGTGTAGATTTGCGAATCGATCGCCCGTTTGGACCCGTCGGGCAGAGTCGTGATTTCCTTGGGTTCGCCGAAGTACACGCCGCCGGTCAGTTCGCGGATGATCATGATGTCGAGGCCCGACACCAAGTCGGTTTTCAGGCTCGACGCCTCGGCCAGCGCCGGGAACACGTAGGCCGGACGCAGGTTCGCAAAGAGGTCGAGGCGCTTACGCAGGCGCAAGAGGCCGTTTTCCGGCCGCAGATGGCGCGCCACGCCGTCCCACTTCGGCCCGCCGACCGAGCCGAACAGAATCGCATCGGCATCGACCGCCTTTTGCATGGTCGCGTCGGTCAGCGAGGTGCCGTGGGCGTCGTAGGCCGCACCCCCGACCAAGTCCTCCTCGATGTCGAAGGCGAGCGAGCGTTTGCGCTCGAACCAATCGACGACCCGCAGGGTCTGCGCGACGCATTCGGGGCCAATGCCGTCGCCGGCCAAGACCAAGAGTTTCTTGTTGTTCATGCCGGCGGGGCTCCTATAGCCAGGGACGCTCGGTGCCGAGGCGATCTTCGTAGGCACTGATGTCGGCGGCGTGCTCAAGCGTCAAACCAATGTCGTCAAGGCCGTTCAGCAGGTTGTGCTTGCGGTTGGCATCGACGTCGAATGCGATCTCCGACCCGTCGGCACGGCGAATCGTTTGCTTTGCGAGGTCGACTGTCAGGGTTGCGCCCTGCTGGGCGTCCTTCATCAAGGTGTCACGGTCGGCCGCCGAGACGACGACCAGAAGAATGCCGTTCTTGGCCGAGTTGTTGAAGAAGATGTCGGCGAAGCTGGTGGAGATGACGCAGCGAATGCCGAAATCCGCCAACGCCCACGGGGCGTGTTCGCGGCTCGACCCGCAACCGAAGTTGTCTCCTGCGACGATGATTTTCGCGTTCCGAAAGGGCTCTTGATTCAAAACGAAATCCGGTTTCTCGGCGCCCTTCTCGTCGAATCGCATGCGGAAGAACGCGACCTTTCCCAAGCCCGTCCGCTTGATCGTTTTCAAGAACTGGGCGGGAATGATCATATCCGTATCGATATTCTTGAGGGGCATCGGCGCGGCCGTGCCCTTCAAAACGTCAAACTTATCCATGGTTCGATCCGTTAGTTGGCGAGGTCGCGGACGTCGGCGAGGTGGCCCGTCACGGCAGCCGCCGCGGCCATCGCCGGGCTGACCAAGTGTGTGCGGGCGCCGGTGCCTTGGCGGCCTTCGAAGTTGCGGTTCGAGGTCGACGCACAGCGCTCGCCGGCACCGACCTTGTCGGGGTTCATACCAAGACACATCGAGCACCCCGGTTCGCGCCATTCCCAGCCGGCCTCGAGGAAGATCTGGTCTAAACCCTCTTCCTCGGCCTGCTGTTTGACGAGCCCTGATCCGGGCACGACGAGGGCGATCACGCCCGGTGCCACCTTGCGCCCCTTGGTAATGGCGGCGGCGCTGCGGAGATCCTCGATGCGGGCATTGGTGCACGAACCGATGAAAACCCTGTCGACCTTGATTTCGGTGATCGGCGTTCCCGGTGTCAGGCCCATGTAGTCGAGCGCACGTTCGATCGCGACCTTCTTGGCGTCATCCTTCGCATCGTTCGGGCCGGGCACCCGGCCGGTGACTGGAACGACATCTTCGGGGCTGGTGCCCCATGTCACTTGGGGCACGATGTCGGAGGCATTGATCGTGACCTCTTTGTCGTAGGTCGCGTCCGCATCCGACCGCAAGGATTCCCAGTAAGCGACGGCCTGTTCCCATTGGCCGGCCTTCGGCGCCATCGGGCGGCCTTTGACGTAGGCGAAGGTTGTTTCGTCCGGGGCGATGAGGCCCGCGCGGGCCCCTGCCTCGATGCTCATGTTGCAGACCGTCATGCGCGCTTCCATCGACAGATCGCGGATAGCCTGCCCAGCGTATTCGATGACGTGTCCGGTGCCGCCGGCCGTCCCGATCTTGCCGATAATGGCAAGGATCAAGTCTTTCGCCGTTACACCGTTCTTCAGGGCGCCCGTGACCGTGATGCGCATGTTGGCGGGGCGCTTCATCAGCAAGGTTTGCGTTGCCAGAACGTGTTCGACCTCCGACGTGCCGATGCCGAAGGCGAGGGCCCCGAAGGCGCCATGCGTCGCCGTATGCGAGTCCCCGCAGACGATGGTCATCCCGGGTTGGGTCAGGCCCTGTTCCGGCCCGATGATGTGGACGATTCCCTGGCGAATATCGTCGATCGGGATGTAGGGGACACCGAAGTCGGCGACGTTCTTCTTCAACGCGTCGAGTTGAATGCGGGAGTCCTCGTCCTTTACCGTGGACAGCCGGTCAGCCGTCGTCGGCACGTTATGGTCTGGGACCGCGAGGGTTCTGGCCGGGCTACGAACCTTCCGCCCAGCCAAGCGCAGTCCCTCAAAGGCCTGCGGGCTGGTCACCTCGTGGACCAAGTGGCGGTCGATGTAGACCACCGCTGTGCCGTCATCCAGTTCCTTGACTAAATGGGCGTCCCAGATCTTGTCGAATAGAGTGCGTGCATTCGCCATAACGCTTCGCCTTCGCTTGGAGCTATTTGTTGGGGGCCTCTTCTTTGGCCGTGCCGCCCGCCGGGCGACGGTCGTCCCGCTTCTCCGCGATCCGCGCGCGCTTCCCGGTACGGCCGCGCAAGTAGTAGAGCTTTGCGCGGCGAACGTCGCCGCGACGCACGACCTCGATGCCGGCAATTTGCGGCGAGTGTAGCTGGAAGATTCGCTCCACACCCTCGCCGTAAGAAATCTTGCGGACGGTAAAGGCGGAGTTGAGGCCGCGGTTCTTGCGGGCGATACAGACGCCTTCGAAAACCTGAACGCGTTCGCGTTCGCCCTCGACGACCTTGATGCTGACGCGCATCGTATCGCCTGGGCCGAATTCGGGGACTTGGGTGGCGCGACGCTCCACCTGGTCTTTTTCAAGCTGCTCGATAATGTTCATGGCTAGATCCTTGCCTTTCTGCATTCGGCATGCCGGTGCCAGAGATCCGGTCGCCGCTGTTTGGTGATTTGGTCTGCTTGGCTTTTGCGCCATTCACGAACCCGTTCGTGATGTCCCGAGATCAGGACGTCGGGCACGGCCATCCCTTCCCAAATCCTGGGTCGGGTGTAATGGGGGTATTCCAGAAGCCCGTCTTCGAAGGACTCCTCCAACAAGCTCTCCCGGTCTCCGATGATCCCCGGCTGTAGCCGCACGACAGCGTCGATCAGCGCAATAGCCGCGGGTTCGCCGCCGGAAAGAATGAAATCTCCGAGGCTAACCTCTTCGATGTCGCGGGCTTGGAGAACACGCTCGTCCAGACCCTCGAACCGGCCGCAGATCAACGTGACGACATCGACCGCAGCGATTTCCCTTACGCGGTCCTGGGTCAACGGTGTGCCGCGCGGCGTGAGATAAATTTGTTTGCGTGACTTGGAAGGATGCCGCGTCGTGGCGTTATCGAGGGCGCGTGCGACGACGTCCGGCCGGATCACCATGCCCGGTCCGCCGCCAAACGGGGCGTCGTCGACGGTCCGGTGTCTGTCGGTCGCAAAGTCCCGCAGATCGATTACGTCCAGGGCCCAAAGTCCGGTCTCCATCCCTCTGCCGGCCAACGACAAGCCGAGCGGACCGGGAAAGGCTTCGGGAAGGACGGTGAGAACTTGCGCCGTCCATTTCGGCGCCCCGTCCGTACGGATCGCAACATCAGTCATGGCGTGCCTCGACTTCCGTCGGGAGCACGACGACGATGCGGCGGCCCACGTCGATCTCGGGCACGCAGTCATGCGTGAACGGCACCATCAACGTTGCACCGCCGTCGGCAGGTTCGATCTCGACGATGTCCCCAGCGCCAAAATTGTGCATCGCCAAGACCCGGCCAACCGGGCGATCCTCAAGGTCGACGGCATCGAGTCCGACGAGATCGATGAGATAGAATTCGTCAGCTTCGGTCGGCGGCAGCGCCGTGCGGTTGACGAACAGGGCCGTGCCGCGAAACGCCTCTGCGTCGTCGCGCGAGTCGACGCCGGCAAAATGCGCCACAAAGGTATCTCCTTTGAGCGGCTTTGCCCGTTCGATTCGGTATTCCCGCGTGCCGTGTTCATCTTCGAACATTCCGTACGAACCAACTGCTGCGGGGTCTTCGCCAAACCACTTCACAACGACATCGCCGCGGATGCCGTGGGCTCGGGTGACGACCCCCATCAGGACTCTCTCTGGTGTTTCCTGCGTCAACTATTCCGCCTGCGGCGCACCCTCTTCGCTCGCCGGTGCGTCGGTGGCGGGTACTTCAGCTGCCGGGGCTTCTTCCTGCGGCGCCGCTGCTGCTTCGGCAGCAGCTTTGGCTGCTTCCTCGGCTGCCTTCAGGCGCTCCTGTGCTTTGGCCTTCGGCTTGCTCTTTTCCACGCTGTTCCGTTGCGTCGGCATGGCGATGATTTCGGCTTCGCCCAGGAAACGCGCGACCCGCTCGGTCGGCTGCGCCCCATTGTCCAGCCAATACTTGATCCGCTCTGCGTTGATCTTGACGCGGTTCGGATCGGTTTTCGGCAAAAGCGGGTTGTAGGAACCGACCCGTTCGATGAACTTGCCGTCGCGCGGACTGCGTACGTCGGCGACCACGACGCGATAGTACGGGCGCTTCTTGGCGCCGGCTCGGGATAGGCGAATCTTCGTTGACACTTTGCTGCTACCTCTTGGTTGCTAATGCGTTCAGGAACTAATGCGGAAATTGTTGCGGCGGAATCAGGTTACGCAGGGATTCGGGCGATAGTCCTTTGCCCTTTTTCCCAAGTTTCCCGACCTTCTTCATCATGGTCGAAATCTGCTTGTACTGTTTGAGGAGTCGATTCACGTCTTGGATTTCGACGCCCGAACCGCTGGCAATCCGACGCCGCCGCGACCCGTTCAAAACCCGAATGTCGCGACGTTCTTGCGGCGTCATGGAGCCGATGATGGCTTCCTGACGTCTCAGCAAGCGGTCGTCCAACTGCGACTCGGCCATCTGTTTCTTGGCCTTCGCGACGCCCGGTAACAGATTCATCAACCCGCTCATGCCGCCCATCCGTCGCATCTGGCGGAACTGGGCTGCCATGTCCTCGAGGTTGAACTGCCCCTTCATGAACCTTTTCTCAAGCGCCGCGGCTTCGTCGGCGTCGATGGTCTCTTGGGCCTTTTCGACCAAGCTGACGATGTCGCCCATTCCGAGGATGCGCGAGGCGATCCGGCTCGGGTGGAACTCTTCCAGCGCGTCGAGCTTTTCGCCGGTGCCCATGAACTTGATCGGGCATCCCGTCACGGCGCGCATGCTCAAGGCGGCGCCGCCGCGGCCGTCGCCGTCTACGCGGGTGAGTGCAATACCGGTGAGACCGATGCGCTCCTTGAATTCGCGGGCGACGTTAACGGCGTCCTGACCCGTTAAGGCGTCGGCAACCAGGAGGGTTTCCGCCGGATTTACGGCATCGCGAATGCCAGCGACCTCGTTCATCAACGCGCCGTCAATATGGAGCCGTCCGGCGGTATCGAGAATAACGATATCGAACCCTTGCAGCTTCGCCGCCTGCATGGCGCGGCGCGCAATATCGAGCGGCATCTGCCCGTCGACGATCGGAAGGGTGGGCACGCCGCTCTGTTCGCCAAGCACGCGCAACTGCTCCTGCGCGGCCGGCCGATAGACGTCGAGCGAGGCGAGGTAGACCTTCTTTTTGTCCCGCTCCTGAAGCCGCAACGCGAGTTTGGCCGCGGTCGTCGTCTTACCGGAGCCCTGCAGGCCGACGATCAGGATGGGGACAGGCGGTGTGGCGCGTAGGTTGAGTCCCGCAGATTCGGCCCCCAGCATTTCAACCAAATGGTCGTGGACGATCTTGATGACCATCTGACCGGGGGTGATGCTGCGCAGGACGTCTTCGCCGACGGCCTTCTTTTGCACTTCGGCGATAAAGTCTTTGACCACCGGCAAGGCGACGTCGGCCTCCAGCAGCGCGACCCGGACTTCGCGGAGCGCTTCGGCGACATCGCTTTCCTTTAGTGCGCCACGGTCCTTTAGCTTGGCTAGGACCGATCCGAGGCGCTCTTGCAGGCTATCAAACATCAAATCTCTTCGCGTAACGCCAAACGCCAAAAACGCCAGTGCGCGAACCTTCGCGGACTGGCGTACCGGCGTGTGACCGGGTTTACGGCTGAAACCGTAGTGAACGGCGCGGACCTTACGCCCGGCGCCGAACCCGGTCAAGGATCGGGGCGGTGGGAATACCTTGGATTTTCAGCGGTTTGGGCCATATAACCCCGGCATGGGCGCGCTGAATTTCACCAAAATGCACGGATTGGGCAACGATTTCGTCGTGATCGACGCGCGTGGCCGGCAGATTCAGCTGTCGGAGGAGCGGATTCGGGCGCTTGCTGACCGGCATCGCGGCATCGGTTTCGACCAGATCATGATCATCGGTGACTCACCGAATGCCGACGCCGGTCTAACGATGGCGAATGCGGATGGGGCGGCGGTTGGGGCCTGCGGCAACGGAACCCGCTGCGTCGGCGCGATCCTCCTGGACGAACTCAAGCGCGATGTCGTCTCGATTGAGACCGTAACCGGCTTGGTGACGGCATCGCGCGGCGCCGACGGCGCCACGACGGTGGACATGGGCCCGGCCCGTCTGACCTGGCAGGAGATTCCGCTGGCTATGGCCATGGACACGCTGCATCTCGACCTAGCGATCGACACCGACGCAGGCCGGCTCAGCGATCCCGTCGGGGTCAACATGGGCAACCCCCACGCGGTGTTTTTCGTCGACGACCCGCGCCGCTACGGCTTGGATCAATTTGGCCGAAGTCTAGAGCGCCACGCCTTATTTCCAGAAGGCGCGAATATCAGCCTTGCATCCGTGGAAGGGAACGACATTACCCTTCGGGTGTGGGAGCGGGGCGTCGGGCTCACGCTTGCCTGCGGGACGGCGGCATGCGCGACGCTGGTAGCAGCAGCGCGCCGGGGCCTGTGTGGCCGTGAGGCGACCGTTCATCTGCCCGGCGGGCCGCTCGGGATCGTCTGGCGGGCCGATGACGATCACGTATTGATGACCGGCCCCGTGGCGATCAGTTTCTCGGGCAGCGTCGATCCCGACCGGCTCGAGTCCGGGGCGTCATGATCGACGTCATTACCTTCGGCTGCCGGCTCAACGCCTACGAATCCGAGGTCATTCGCCGCAGCGCGACGGCAGCCGGGCTGGCCGATGCGGTCATCGTCAATACCTGCGCGGTCACCGCGGAGGCCGAGCGGCAAGCCCGTCAAACCATTCGCAAAATCCGCCGCGAGCGGCCCGACGCAAAGCTCGTGGTCACCGGGTGTTCGGCCCAGATCGACCCCGAACGCTATGCCGCGATGGACGAAGTCGATGCAGTCATCGGCAACCAAGAAAAGTTGTCCCCTAAGGCGTTTGCCGACCTCAGCGGTGCGCCGCTGGTCGGCGATATCATGGCGGTCAGCGAAACCGCGGGCCACCTTATTGAAGGTTTCGAGGGCCGCTCTCGGGCGTTCCTACAGATCCAAAACGGCTGCGATCATCGCTGTACGTTTTGCATCATTCCCTTCGGCCGCGGCCCCTCGCGCAGCGTTGCGGTATCCGATGTCGTCGCGCAATCGACGCGTCTATACGAAAACGGATATCGGGAAATCGTCCTGACCGGCGTCGATATTGGCGACTATGGCAAGGACCTCACGCCTGCGCTCGACATCGCGACGCTGGTCGGCGCGTTGTTGCAGTCGTTGCCGGACGACATGCGGGTGCGGATCACGTCGATCGACCCGGTTGAGGTGAGCGATGCGTTGATCGATTTTTATGCGCGGGACGCCAGGCTGCTGCCGCATTGGCACCTTAGCGTTCAGTCCGGCGACGACATGGTGCTGCGCCGGATGGCCCGCCGGCACCGACGGGGCGACGTCTTGGCGGTCTGCGCGGCACTCCGTGCGGCGCGCCCCGATACGGTCATTGGCGCCGATTTTATTGCCGGCTTTCCAACCGAAACCGAAGAGCAATTTGCCAACACGCTCGCGCTCGTAGCCGAAGCCGACCTCGCGCTTCTCCACGTCTTTCCATATTCGGAGCGTGCCGGAACTGCGGCAGCATCGATGCCGGGTTGGCCGAAAGCGGTGCGCCGCGCCCGTGCTGCCGACCTCCGCGCGGTAGGTCAGCGACAGCTTTCCGCGACCTTTGATCGCTTCGTCGACCGGCGCGTCGACGCCGTCGTTGAGGCGCCAAAAGCGGCCCGTACCGACCACTTCCTGCCGGTCTCGATCGGTGCTCCGGGTGACCCGGGCCAACGGGTGTCGGTACATGTCACCGGGCATGCCGAGGGTACTCTCATCGGTACGGTCGATGGCTGACGCGGCCAAACGAAGTTGGATCGGCCGACTTAGGGAGGGACTGTCCCGCTCCGCCGGAACCCTAAGCCAGGGGATCAGCGGCATTCTCAGCGGGCGGAAGCTCGACCGAGCGACGCTGGAAGAACTCGAAGACCTGTTGGTCTCGGCCGATATGGGAATTGACGCGGCGCGCCGGATCGTCGGTGCCATCGCGGCGCGTCGTCTCGATAGCGAAGACGCGACCAAGGTTCGCCAACTGGTCGCGGACGAGATCGAAAGAATCCTGACCCCGGTGGCGGTCCCGTTGGAAACGGATCCCGCGCGTGCGCCCTTCGTGGTTTTGGTCGTCGGCGTTAACGGTACCGGCAAGACAACCACGATCGGCAAACTTGCGAATCTTCTGGTTTCAGAGGGACGCTCTGTCGCGATCGCTGCGGGCGATACGTTCCGCGCCGCGGCGATCGATCAGCTGAAGGTGTGGGGTCAGCGGTCGGGGGTCGAGGTGTTCGCAAAGGACGTTGGGGCCGATCCCGCTGGGCTCGCCTTCGATGCGTTGGTCTCGGCGAAGGCGAGTAAGAAGGACGTTCTCCTGATCGACACCGCCGGGCGACTGCAAAACAAAACCGGCCTGATGGGCGAATTGGAAAAGATCGTCCGGGTTGTGAAGAAGCAAGATCCAAGTGCGCCCCACAGCGTCCTCCTCGTCCTTGATGCAACGACCGGTCAAAACGTTCTCAGTCAAGTCGATCTGTTCCGCCAAGCGTGCGACGTCAGCGGCTTAATCATGACCAAACTCGACGGTACCGCACGGGGCGGTGTCCTCGTTGCGGTCGCCGAGCGCTTCGGCCTTCCCGTCCATGCGATCGGTGTCGGCGAAGGGATCGACGATCTTCGGCCATTCGAGGCCGGCGCATTCGCCCGGGCGTTGGTAGGCGCGGCCGAACCGAGCCCCCCATGACCAAACACCGCGCCGCAAACAGTTGGTGCGAGCCGCTTTCACCAAGGATCCTACATGACCGGTCATTCTGAAAAGGGGCGCACCCTCGGCCCGCTCCCGCGCTTTGCCCTCGACCTCGGTCCGTTGGCGGTCTTTTTTGTCAGCAACGCGCGGTGGGATATTTTCGTCGCCACGGCGGCGTTCATGGCGGCCATCACGATCACCCTTGGCGTGTCCTACGCCATCGAACGGCGGCTCCCGCTCTTGCCGGTTATCACGGCTGCCGTGGTTCTGATTTTTGGCGGCCTGACGCTGATTTTGAATGACGAATTATTCATCAAGCTCAAGCCAACGATCGCCAATCTCCTGCTCGCGGCGGTCCTGTTCGTCGGTCTGGCGTTGCGCCGGCCATTTCTCAAAATCGTCCTCGGCACGGTCTTCAATTTGGACGATATCGGTTGGCGCAAATTGACCTGGCGCTGGGCGTGGTTCTTTGTGGTGCTGGCGATTCTCAACGAATTGGTTTGGCGCAACCTGTCGACGGACGTATGGGTCAATTTCAAGGTGTTCGGCATCATGCCGCTAACGATCGCCTTTAGCCTGTCGCTGCTCCCGCTTCTCCAGCGCCACGCGGCGGAGCCGGATTCGCCACCCAGCAGTTAGGCGGCTACAGGTTGCGGTAACAAAAAAGGCGCCTGAAAGGCGCCTTTGCTTAGCGCATGGTTACGTGCGCTCAAACCCGTAGGTCGAGCCGATCGCCCGGCTGCGGCTCACGGTCTTCACGCTCCCGCCGACGGTCTTCCTGTGCAGCGCGGACCGCTTCGTCCTCCGCCTCATTGCGCGCGCGAATTTCATCGCTCCGTTCGCGGCTATCGATCAAGGTTGTCGGCTGGCGATCGCCGCCGTCATCGGGCTCTTCTGGCTCGCGGACCGGACGCGCCGTCTGCTGGTCCTGGACTCGGCGCGACACGGCCTCGCCCAAGGCGGAGCCCGTAAAACCGACCGGTGCGGCGCTGATGCCGCCGAAGCCTATTTGAACCATAGCGAGTTAACCTTAATGCCTGCGCCAGTGTCGGCTAAATCGTTCAACACTGTCAATATTGGGGCTGTACCCTTGGAATTCAACGCGCATTGGTCGTGCCAGCGTGCCAATCCCGGATTGATACAGGGGGTGTCCCCGTATTGGCACGGGAGGCCGGCTGCGGGATTCGGCAACAGAAAAATTGTCCATTAAAATCAATGCTATGAGGTGAATCGACGAGGTTTCGCCGTTTGGTACGGAGATTGCTCGTTAGAGGGCGTTAGGGCCGGCGGCTCGGGCCCTAGCGATGTATTTTTCGGCCGCAAATTACGGAACGATCCCCCAATACGTCCGTAATCGAAGGAGGCGCATCGTCCCTGGTGCGCCTTCTCTTCGTTTTAGGGGCTACTCAGCGCACGTAGACGTTGTTGGACGATGGCGCGGGCGTCGGATTCCGGCTCAAGGGTCTCAAGTAAATTCGTCCAATGCCGGCGCGCTTCGTCTTGGTTATCCCGTTCGGCTTCGCCCAAACCGACGAAATACAGCGCCTCCGGGTTGCCGCGTTGGATTTCCAAGACCCGCCGATAGAGGTTAAATGCCCGTGTCGGCAACGCCGCATCGGCCGCCGCTTGATTCACGACCGCCCGCGCAAAAAGCTGCAAGATCTCGACATCCTCGGGAAAATGGGTTGCCGCCTTCTCGAACGATTGCAGCGCCAGGTCGGTCTTCCCCAGAACTTCATAGGATCGCGTCAGACGAAGCCATCCCTCCCGGTCTTGGGGTGTTTCCTCAAGGCGCGCCGCGAGGCCCGCAACCATGCCTTCGATCATTTCCTGTTGGGTGTCGTCGGATTGCCCGGAGGGTGCGGACTCGTTGGAGGCCGGGGCTGGAGCTTGGCGGGTAGGGCCGCTTGGGCCGCCCGTCGGCTGGCGCGCGGCGAGCGCCCGTGCTTCGGCGTCAGCCGCCTTTGCCGTTTCTCCGAGCACGCGGTAGGACCGAGCTAGGCGCTCCCATCCCTCTGCATCGTTGGGGTTTTCCTCAAGGCGTGCGGCGAGGCTCGCCACCATGCCGCGGATCATTTGGTCGCGATCCTGCGGCGACATATCCTGCGCGGCCTCGACGTCTTCGCGGCTTGGCCCGCGCCCTCCTTGGGTCAGGGCCGGTGCGCGCCCCTGGGGTAAAGCCGTGGCGAGGTCGACGCCCAGATTTTCGGCGGCGGCTTGTAGTTGTTGCATCAGCATTGGCCGCCACGGCGCGTCCGGCGGCGTATCACCAGCTAAGTCGAGCCAGTCGTCGAACGCGTCGCGCAAATTCCCCGCTTGCGCGTCGCCGAGTGCGAGATAGAACCGCGCGGCCGGATCTGACGGGTCGACGGCTAGGGCGCGTCGAAACGCCGACTGGGCGGCCTCGGTCACCGAGCCTGCTGCGGAAAAGACGACAGCCTCGCCCAGGAATGATCGCACCGCGCCGTCGTCAGGGCGCAGTGCGATGGCTTTGCCGTAAGCCTCGATCGCGAGCAACGGTTCTTGCGTAACCATGTAAGAGCGCCCCAGCAGAACCCAACCGTCGAAGTCCTCCGGTGCGGTCGCAAGACGCGCCTTCAATCGGGTGACCGATTCCTGCAGGCCTGCCATCGTTTCGGCGTCGCGCGCGGCGGCGGGGCGGCTGTCGGCGACGACCGCTGCGCCGATCAAGCTCGGGTTGCCGCGCCACAGGTAAACCGGCGTGGCGGCAAGCGGAACGATCAGCAGGACGCCGATCGCGACGGCGAGATTGCTTCGCCCGCTTCTCGCGGCCGTATTCCGGGCCGGGGAACGCCGCTCGGCCAGCAGGATTCGCCTCCCGATTTCGGCGCGCGCGGCGTCGTACTCCACGGCGTTGATAAGGTCGCGGTCCCGGTCGCGGTCGAGTTCGCTCATTTGGTCCGCGAAGACCGCGAGGTCATGGTCGGCGGTGGTACTCTGCGGTGCCCGGGCGCTCAGGACCGGGAGGGCAATGGCGACGACAGTCGCAAGCAGCACAAGGGCGATTGCAATCCAAATCATTGTGACGTCCGCTGCCCTTTAGGTCCGGTCATGGAGGATGGCCGCGAGGCGCGCTTCTTCTTCGGCGCTCAACGGGTCCAACGGCGCGGTTTGCCGCTTCCGTCTGCGAATGACGAAAATCGCAACGCCGGCCAAAACAGCGCCGAGAATTGCAAAGGGTGCGGCCCAAAGAATGGCGGTGCTCGCCTTCAATGGCGGGCGCATCAAGACCCAATCGCCGTAGCGGTCCACCAGATAGGCCTTCACCTCGGTATCGGTATCGCCCGCCGCGACACGCTCGCGCACGATGACCCGAAGCTGTTGTGCAAGCGTGGCGTTCGAGTCCGAAATCGCCTGGTTCTGACAAACGAGACACCGGATATCTTTGTTGATCCGCAGAGCGCGTTGTTCAAGGGCAGGATCGGACAACGTTTGATCGATGTACTGCGCGCCGGCGGGGCCGGCCAAGACAGCCACGACGAGGGCGAGCAAAGCAACTCGGTACATTCCTACCCCTCGCACGGCACGTGCCTTTCCCCCCGCAGACGCGGCAGGATTTCCTTTTCGAGAATCGCGCGTGTCATCACGCTGATGTGTTTGTATTGAATGCAACCGGCGCCATCGACGACAAAAGTTTCCGGAACGCCGTAGACCCCCCAATCGATCGAAACCCGCCCCGTGATATCGGCGCCGGTGCGATCGTAGGGATCGCCGAACGTCTCCAACCAGCGGGCCGCGTCCTCCGGGGTGTCGCGTTGGTTGAGGCCGTAAATCTTGAAATCGGTTGTCCGCGCCAATTCCATGAAAAGGGGATGCTCTTCGCGGCAGGGGCCGCACCATGACGCGAAGACGTTAACCAGCACAGGCGTGTTCAGTTTCAAGTCTGCGGTAGACAGTCCGGCGGTCCTGCCCTGGACGGGCGGGAGATCGAACACCGGCGCCGGCTTTCCGATCAGCGCCGAGGGGATTTCGCGGGGTTTTAACGTGAGGCCGACGCCAAGCGCCCCGGCGAGCACCGCAAACCCAAGGATGGGCAATAGAAAGCGCAGCCGCATCAGGTCGCCTGCTGGGGCGTCGGTAGCTTCGCTGTGGAGGTCGCCGTCCGGCGCGCCGGCGCGCCGACGCGTAACCTACGATCGGTCAACGAAACCAACCCACCCAACGCCATCAGAATCGCACCGATCCAAAGCCAGTTGATCATTGGCTTGTGATAGATACGGGCGGCATAGCCACCGTCGCCGTTCGAATCGCCGATTACCGCATAGAGGTCGCCGAAGTTGTGCGGGCGGATGGCGGCTTCCGTCGTCACCATCGGCGGGTCGGTGAAGCGGCGCGTCTCCGGCGTCATCACATCGATGAGTTTACCGTCCTTGTAGATGCGGAACGTCCCCCGAATCGCGTCATAGTTCGGCCCGCGAACGGGGACGACGCCGTCGAACTCCAGGTCGTAGCCGGCAATCTCCGCACGGTCGCCTGGGTGCATGACCTGCAGCCGCTCGGTTTCCCAAGAAAGCGACCCCGCGATACCGAGGATCGCGATGCCGAGGCCGGCGTGGGCGATAGCGCCGCCCCATGCCGAGCGAGGAAGGTTGCGGGCGCGCCGCACGGTGTCGCGGAGCGGGATCCGAAACATCTTGGTCCGATCGCCGATATCGCTCGCCGCGCCAACCACCAACCACGTGCCGAGCGCGATGCCAAGAACCGCCAAGATCGGATCGAAGCCGGAAAAATAGAGCGTCATCAATGCAATTGCGACTGTCGCCGCTGCGGCGATCTTGAGACGACCGAGCGTTCCCGCAAGGTCGGCCCTTTTCCACGGCATCATGGGGCCGATCGCCATAACAGCGAGGAGCGGTACCATCAACGGCACAAAGGTCGCGTTGAAGAACGGCGGCCCGACCGTGACCTTCTCGCCGGTAATCGCATCGAGGAACAGCGGATACATCGTGCCGATCAAGACCGTGGCGGTTGCTGCGACCAGCAGCAAGTTGTTCAGAACCAATGCGCCCTCGCGGCTCACCGGCGCGAAGATCCCGCCCCCTTTTAGCGACGGCGCGCGCCACGCGTAGAGCGCAAGCGAACCGCCGATTGCCAGGACGAGGAAGGCAAGAATATAGACCCCTCGCTCCGGGTCGGTGGAAAAGGCATGCACGGAGGTGAGGACGCCCGACCGGACGATGAACGTGCCAAGCAGGCTGAACGAAAATGTCAGGATCGCGAGCAGAACGGTCCATGACTTCAAGGTGTCGCGCTTCTCCACGACGATGGCGCTATGGAGGAGCGCGGTGCCGAGCAGCCAGGGCATGAAGGACGCATTCTCGACCGGATCCCAAAACCACCAGCCGCCCCAACCGAGTTCGTAATAGGCCCACCAGCTCCCCATCGCGATGCCGATAGTCAGTGCGGTCCACGACGCAAGGGTCCACGGCCTAACCCACCGCGCCCAGGCGGCATCGACCTTGCCTTCGATCAAAGCGGCGACAGCAAACGAAAACGCGACCGAGAACCCGACGTAGCCGAAATAAAGAAACGGCGGGTGAAAGGCGAGGCCGGGATCTTGGAGCAGCGGGTTCAACCCGTTGCCTTGTAACGGCACCGGAAAGACCCGTTCGAACGGGTTCGATGTGAACACGAGAAGCAGCAGAAACCCTACGCCGATCAAACCTTGAACGGCGACCACGCGGGTCCGAAGCGAGAAGGGCAGGTTGTTGCCGAGGACCGCGACGCCGGCGCCGAACGTTGCCAGAATCAACACCCAAAGCAGGAGCGAACCCTCGTGGTTTCCCCACACGCCGCTGATCTTATAAAGCAGCGGTTTGTCGGTGTGGGAGTTCTGCCAGACGTTGAGGACGGAAAAATCGGACGTCACGAAAGCGTGGGTCAACGCGACGAAGGCGAATGCGATAAGGAGAAATTGCACCGCCGCCGTGGGGCGCGCGATTGCCGTAAGGGATGGAATGCGGAGTTGGGCACCGATCAGCGGTAGCGTGCCCTGCACCAGCGCCACGATGAGCGCCAAGATGATCGCAAAATGACCCAGCTCTGCGATCATTCCGAACCGCCTTTCCATTGGCCGCTTTTTTTCAACGCTTCGGCAACTTCCGGCGGCATGTAGTTTTCGTCATGTTTAGCCAGGACATTGTCGGCGACAAAGGTGCCGTCCGCGGTGAGCCGTCCGTCGGCCACGATGCCTTGCCCCTCCCGGAACAGATCGGGCAAAATGCCGGTATAGGCGACCGGAACCGCTCGATTCAGGTCGGTAACCCTAAAGGTTGTGGTCAGCCCGTCTTGGGACCTAGCGACGGATTGCTCCTCGACTAAGCCGCCGAGCCTGAACCGTCGGTCCTGGGGGACTTCCTTTGCATAGACATCGGTCGGGCTGTTGAAGAAGACAAGGTTGTCTTCGAAGGCGGCCAGGGCCAAGGCGACCGCGACGGCGAGCGCGGACATCCCGGCCAGCACGAAATACAAGCGGCGGCGTTTTGGTCTCATGCTAGGTATCCGATTCTCTGTGGGCGCCGCCAAGATCGCGCCGCCGTCCGCGCCGCGCCTGCTGCAGAAGATCTAGCGTCTTTTGGTCGATCTTCAAGGCGATGCGGCTGCGCACGAAAAGCCCCACTAGGAGGAGGGCAGTCACCCCGAAAGCCGGCCAAACGAAAGCCCCGTATCCGCCCATGTGAAGAAATGCCGCCATGTCCATGCCGTCGTTGTACCGCAGACCGTTTGCCTTGACCGT
The DNA here is from genome assembly GCA_964350495.1 of uncultured Alphaproteobacteria bacterium. Taxonomy (GTDB): domain Bacteria; phylum Pseudomonadota; class Alphaproteobacteria; order SHVP01; family SHVP01; genus CALJDF01. The sequence continues at coordinate 31,368 of CAYGKG010000006.1, read as the reverse complement.
TGCGCGACCGCCCTACTTGTTTTGCGCCAATATAGGAACCCACCCAAGACGGGTCCACAAAGCGCCCGATTCTAGGTTTCGACGGTCGCACGACCGTCGGCGGCAACGTACAGCGTTTGCAAGGCCTGTATCCGCCGGGCAACGATTTCTCGCTGCATGCGCAAGATGAGAACGACGGCGAAGAAACAGGCAAACCCGCCCCACATAACGGCGAGGGGCGCCAGGATGTCCGGATGAATGGTCGGGCCGCCAATCCGGATGATGCTGGCCGGCTGGTGCAGTGTGTTCCACCAATCGACCGAGAATTTGATGATCGGAAGATTGATCGCACCGACGAGGGCGAGAATGGCGGCAGCCTTAGCGGCGCGCCGGTCGTCGTCGAAGGCCTCCCATAATCCCATATACCCCAGATACAAGAACAACATGATCAATACCGAGGTGAGCCGAGCGTCCCACACCCACCAGGTGCCCCACGTCGGCTGACCCCACAGCGCCCCTGTAATCAGGGCGATGACGGTAAAGGCTGCGCCGATGGGCGCGGCGGATTTTGCCGCGATATCTGCCAGCGGGTGCCGCCAAATCAACGCCACCGCGCTTGCGATCGCCATAAAGGCATAGACGCCGGAGGCCAACGTGGCCGCCGGGACATGCACATACATGATCCGTACGCTGTCCCCTTGCTGATAGTCGGGGGGCGAGACGAACAGCCCAAGGTAAAGCCCAATCCCGAATAGGATCGCGGTGGCACCGGTAAGCCACGGCAACAAAGCCGAACTGATTCGCACGAAGCGCGCGGGGTTTGCGAAGCGATGCATGGTGGCCATTAAGCTTTCTCGACCGTCGTTGCAGCAATGCACGACACCGTGAGAGGTGGGTCAACCCGTGTTGGATAACTCAACAGACGCGCCCGCGCATTATTCCAGATTCAGCCGCAGCGCCGCGGCGCTCGCGATCGGCGCCAGAACTGCCGAGAACAGGAAAATCGCCCCCAAGATCAATAGGTGGGGTCGGGGCGACAGGCCGTCGACCGTCGCATCGACCGCCGCCACACCAAAAATCAACACCGGGATGAAAAGAGGGATCACCAACAGCGACAACAGGACACCGCCGCGTTTGACCCCGACGGTGAGCGCCGCGCCGATACTGCCCATTAGGCTCAGACTGGGGGTGCCAAGGGCCATCGCCGCGATCAGCGTGAAGAACGCGGACACGTCGAGCTGCATCAGCACGCCGAGGAGTGGGCTTAGCACCACAAGCAAAAGGCCCGTGGTCATCCAATGCGCCAGCGTTTTGGCGAGCGATACCAATTCCAGCGGCAGCGGACTCAGCGCGATCAGGTCGAGGCTGCCGTCCTCGAAATCGCTCTGATAGACGCGGTCGAGCGAAAGCATCGTGGCGAGGAGCGCGGCGACCCAGATTACGCCGCTCGCAATCCGGCCGAGCAGCGCGGACTCCGGCCCGACGCCGAGGGGAAACAGCGATACCGTTAGGATAAAGAAGACCGCAACGCTGGTCGCTGCGCTGCCCTGGCGGCGGGCGAGGACCAGATCGCGGCGCAGCAGGGCGAGGAACTCAGACATCGAGCGCGTCCAGCGTCTGCGCCGGCGATAATGCGACGGTTTCGTGCCCGCCGATCGACAGCGGTGCATGGGTCGCAATCAACGCACTGCCCTCCCGGGCGAGGTGGTCGCGCAGGCCGGTCTCTAGGCGCGTCACGCTTTCGGCATCGAGCGACACCGTCGGTTCGTCCAACAGCCACAGATGGCCCGGCGAGAGCGTCAACCGAACGAGGTTGAGTCGCCGCCGCTGACCGGCCGAGAGCAAACGTGCCGGAAGATCGGCGAGGTCGTCGAGCGCCTGGGTCGCAAGGGCCTCCTTGATTGCTGCGCGCCCCACCTGGGGCGAACCATAGATCGCAGCCCAATAAATAAGGTTCTCGGCAACGCTCAAGGCCGGTTTGACTGCATCTTGATGGCCGACATAGCGGATTTGTCGCCGGTGGAATTCCGGGTCGGGGGAAATGGCGTCGGTCCCCCAGAACATCTGCCCGCTCGCGGGCTTGAGCAGACCCGCCACCAATCGGAGCAAGCTCGATTTGCCGCTCCCGTTGGGCCCGCGCAGTAGCGTGACACTGCCCGGCGCAACCGTGAACGACAGATCGGCGAACACCAGCCGTTGGCCGCGAATACAGGTCAACCGGTCGGCCCGGAATATGTCGCGCCGGGGGGCGTGGCTCATGGTGTGGCTTGCTCTGGTTGGGCGCGTCACTGGATTGTGACGGGGGTGCCGGCAGTTTAGGGCGCAAGATTTCCCGTCTGCAAACGCCGACCCGATCGGGTTCCACCAATGACCTTGACCATTTTGCTACCCTGGCTCGTGCTCGGGCAGCTATTGGCTTGCGGCACCCCTCATTTCGGCGTCAACGTCTTCGGCTTGGCGATCGTCACCGGCGGATACCTTTTTTGGCGCGCTCGTGCCAATGGCGGTTTCAGCGCTGTCGGCGCGGGCGCGGCGCCCGATCCTGCCGGCTGAGTAGAATTGCCTCCCGGGCCGTGGTAAACCGCGCTTCAGCGCGTCGTTGGATCGCGCTCAACTTAGGTTTGGAGGCATATTGTGGCGTCGATCGGTCGGGACACTCTCAAAACGCGCCGGACTTTGAAGGTCGGCAATCGCAGCTACGAATATTTCAGCATTAAGGCTGCGCAAAAGGCGCTCGACGTCGATCTCAGCACGCTGCCGCTCTCGCTAAAGGTTCTGTTCGAGAATCTTCTGCGTTTCGAAGATGGCCGCACGGTGAAGGTCTCCGACGTGAAGGCTATGGCGTCGTGGTTGAAACGGCGCAAGTTGGCGCGCGAGATCGCCTACCGACCGGCGCGCGTGTTGATGCAAGACTTTACCGGCGTTCCTGCGGTCGTCGATTTGGCCGCCATGCGCGACGCCGTCGCGGCAGCCGGTGGCAACCCTGCCAAGATTAATCCACTGTCCCCTGTCGATCTGGTGATCGATCACTCCGTGATGGTCGATACCTTTGGGACCGCTTCTGCCTTCAAGAACAACGTGCAGTTCGAATACGAACGCAACATGGAGCGCTATGAGTTCCTGCGGTGGGGACAGGAGGCGTTCGATAACTTCCGCGTCGTGCCGCCCGGCGTCGGCATTTGCCACCAGGTGAACCTGGAATATCTCGCCCGCGTGGTGTGGACTGACAAGGTTGCCGGCAAGACCTTTGCCTATCCCGACACGCTGGTCGGTACCGATAGCCATACGACGATGGTGAATGGGTTGTCCGTCCTCGGTTGGGGTGTCGGCGGCATCGAGGCCGAAGCCGCGATGCTGGGTCAGCCCATTTCGATGTTGATCCCCGAGGTCGTCGGGTTCCGCCTGAGCGGCAAGCCCAAGGAGGGCACCACCGCGACCGATCTGGTGCTCACGGTGACCCAGATGCTGCGCAAGATGGGCGTGGTCGGTAAGTTCGTCGAATTCTACGGCCCTGGCCTGTCGCAGTTGTCGCTTGCCGACCGGGCGACGATTTCGAATATGGCGCCGGAATACGGCGCAACCTGCGGCTTCTTTCCGGTCGATGATGAGACCCTCGCTTATCTGCGCGCGACCGGCCGTAAGAAGGCCGATATCGATCTCGTCGAGAAATACGCCAAGGCCCAGGGCCTGTGGCGCACGTCGCGCGGTCCCGAACCGATTTTTTCGGCGACGATGGAACTCGACATTTCGACGGTTGAACCTAGCCTCGCGGGCCCGAAGCGGCCGCAGGATCGCATTCCGCTATCTGCCGCCGCACTTGGCTTCAAGGCCGGCCTCGAAAGCGAATACGGCGTCAAGGATAAGGATAAGAGCGTCAAGGTCGCGGGCACCAATTATGAACTGACCCACGGTGACGTTGTCCTCGCCGCGATTACGAGCTGCACCAACACCTCCAATCCAGCCGTCATGCTTGGCGCCGGGTTGGTCGCGCGCAATGCGGTGGCGAAGGGTTTGAAAGTCAAGCCGTGGGTCAAGACCTCGCTCGCGCCGGGGTCGAAGGTAGTGACCGAGTACCTCAAGCATGCCGGGCTCCAGGACGACTTGAACAAGCTTGGGTTCAACCTGGTCGGCTATGGCTGCACGACCTGCATCGGGAATTCCGGCCCGCTGCCCACGCCGATTTCCGATGCCATCGGTACAGGCGACCTCGTTGCCGCGGCGGTGCTGTCGGGCAATCGCAATTTCGAAGGCCGGGTTAGCCCGCATACCCGCGCAAACTACCTGGCATCGCCGATGCTGGTTGTGGCTTACGCGATCGCCGGGAACATGAAGATCGATCTGTTCAAGGACCCGCTCGGCGAAGACAAAAAGGGCAACCCGGTCTACCTCGCCGATATTTGGCCCTCCAACGAAGAGATCCATCGCACCATTCGCCGTTCGGTCAAGCCGTCCATGTTCCGCGATGAATACGCGAACGCGACCGTAGGCGATGCGCGCTGGCGCAAGATTAAGACCGGCGGCGGGTTGACCTACGACTGGAACAAAAAATCGACCTACGTCAAAAACCCGCCCTACTTTGAGGCACTGTCACCAGAGTTGTCGAAGGTCTCGGATATCAAGGGTGCGCGTCTCCTCGCGTTGCTCGGCGATTCGATCACGACCGACCACATTTCCCCTGCCGGATCCATCAAGGAAGCGGGCCCCGCGGGCGAGTACCTCAAGAAGCATGGCGTGAAACCGATCGACTTTAACTCCTACGGTTCGCGCCGCGGCAACCACGAAGTGATGATGCGCGGGACATTTGCCAACATCCGGCTGCGCAACGAAATGGCGCCCGGCACCGAAGGCGGGGTGACGCGTTACCAACCCGGCGGCAAGCAAATGTCGATCTACGATGCGGCGATGGCCTACCAAGAAAAGGGCATCAAACTCGTGATCGTCGCCGGCAAGGAATATGGCACCGGTTCGTCGCGCGACTGGGCGGCGAAAGGCACTCGCCTACTCGGCGTTGGCGCCGTCGTCGCCGAGAGTTTCGAACGGATCCATCGCTCCAACCTGGTCGGGATGGGTGTACTCCCGCTTGAGTTCAAGAACGGGATGACTCGCAAGAGCCTCAAGCTCGACGGTAGCGAAACGATCGACATCGTTGGGATGGAAAAGGGCATTAAACCGCTGATGGATGTCAGTTGCCGGATCGTCTACGCGGACGGAAAATCGAAGTCCGTCGAACTTCTGTGTCGCATCGATACGGCGAACGAGGTCGATTACTACCTCAACGGCGGCATTCTTCACTATGTCTTGAGGAACCTAATCGCCGGCACCGCATAGCGCGGGGCGGTCACCCTTTCTTGATTCGCGAGTCGATGGTGCCGGAGATAGCGTCGAGACATGGCTAATCTTCGGTTGCTTTTTGGACTTGCGGTTGCCGCGGTAACCTTCGCGAGCGTCCACGGTGCGATGGCCGCCGACCGCAAGGCGCCTGTCGTGGTGGAGCTGTTCACCTCGCAGGGGTGCAACTCCTGTCCGCCGGCCGATGCCTACCTCGCGTCGCTCAAAGGGCGCGACAACGTCATCGCCCTAAGCTACCACGTCAATTACTGGGACTACCTCGGGTGGCGCGATACCTTTGCCAGCGAGGCCAATACCAACCGCCAGCGCGACTACGCCCGAACCCTCGGCGAGCGGACGATCTATACGCCGCAGATTGTCGTTGGCGGCCGTTACCATGAGGTTGGTTCGCGGCACAAAGCAGTCGACCGAGTGATCCGAAAGGCCGCGCTTGAACAGAACGAAAGCCTCACGGTTCACCTTTCGGAGGTGCCGCTGGGCACCCTGCGGATCGATGTCTCCGAGGGGCAAATTTACAATCGGCGGGTTCTAGTGTGGTTGATCGTTTTCGATCCATACCACGAAGTGGCGGTGGAGCGCGGCGAGAACGGCGGTCGTACGCTGGGCTCGCACAACGTCGTTCGCGACGTTCGGGAAGTCGGCGAATGGTACGGCAAGACACTGAGTTTGGCGCTCAGCATCGCGGATCTCCAAGCGGTTGGCGAAGCCGTTGCCGTAATCGTGCAGGAACATGATTCCGGCCACATTCTGGGTGCCGAAAAGGCCGACCTTGCGAGCCTGACGCGGCCCTAGCTCTCCACCGCGACTGCTTTTTCGAGAATCGCCACCAAGCGGCGCGAAAACGCCGCGATATCCGGCGGCAACTCGCCTTCGAGGATTGTCGCCTGATCGAACAGGACGTGCGCGGCGTCGTCCAATCGTGCGCCGGCGTTCTCGCTGGCGGCGAGTTTCGCGAGTGCTGATATCACCGCATGTTTGGGATTGATCTCCAGAACCCGAAGGGTGCCCGCCGTGATCCGCCCATGCTGGCGCAACAGGCGCTCGGTGTGCATATCCAATCCGTCGTCGGCGGCGACGAGACACGCCGGGCTGTCGGTCAGCCGGTCGCTGACCCGAACGTCCTGCGCGCGGTCTTTGAGCGCGAGTTTGAGGAGCGCCACCAGCCGTTTGGTGCCGACATCGTCGGGGTCGCGAGCGGTGTCCGCAGCGTCTGGCGCGGCGACCGGCAAATCCTGGAGGTCGGCTGCGCCCCGAGTCACGGATTTGAACGGGATTTCATCGAAGGAACCGAGCGCATTGACCCAGAAATCGTCAACCGGGTCCGACAAAAGCAAGACCTCGATGTCGCGCGCCTTAAAGCCCTCCAAGTGGGGGCTACGCGCCACGGCGTCGCGGTCGCCGACGATGTAGTAGATCGTCTTCTGACCGTCTTTCATCCGTTCAATGTATGCGGCGAGGGTAGTCACCTCGGATGACCGCGTGCTCTGAAATCGGGCGATCGGAAGGATGTTGTCCTTGGCCTCGGGGTCCTCGTACAGACCTTCCTTGACCACCGCTCCGAACTCTTTCCAGAACGCCTCGAACTTCTCCGGCTCCTTGTCCGACAGCTTTTGCAACTCGCGGAACAGCTTCTTGACGATGTCCTTGCGAATTTTCGCAACCAACGGGCTCGCCTGAAGCATTTCTCGGCTGACGTTGAGGCTGAGATCCTGGGTATCGACGACACCGCAGAGAAACCGGAGATACGGCGGCACCAAGCCTTCCATCTCGGCGGTAACGAAGACTCGTTTGACGTAGAGCCGCACGTGGTGGGCTCGCGCCGGATCGAAAATGTCGAACGGACGGACAGTCGGCACGAAGAGGAGGAGGGTGTAGTCGATCTTCCCTTCGACGCGGGCGTGCAAGGTCAATGTCGGTTCGTCGAAATTGCCCGAGACGTGGTGGTAGAACTCTGTGTACTGGCTCGCTTCGATTTCGTTCTTTGGTTTGGTCCAAAGGGCGGAGGCGTCGTTCAACGTCTCCGGTGCCGCGTCGCTGCCCGTCAGGACGACAGGGATCCCAATGTGGTCGGCGTGTTTCTTGACGATCCGCCGCAGCGTCTCGGGCTTGAGGTAGTCCTTGGCGTCTTTTTTGAGGTGGAGGCTAACTGTGGTGCCGCGCGTGGCCCGGTCGCTCGGCCCAATCGTGAACTCGCCCAGCCCGTCCGACGTCCAGCGCCACCCCTGTTTCTCGTCGGCCCGTCGCGACTCGACCACGACCTGGTCGGCCACCATAAACGCCGAATAGAAGCCGACCCCGAACTGGCCGATCATCGAGGCCGCCTTGTCCTTGCTGTCGGCTTTGGCGTCCTTCAGTTGTTCCATGAAGGCCGCCGTGCCGGATTTTGCGATGGTTCCCAGGTTGTCGGCCAATTCGTCGCGGGTCATGCCGATGCCGTTGTCGCTGACTCGCAACACACCAGCGGTCTTGTCCACTTCCAACACGACGCGGAAGTCGGGGTCGTCGTCGATGAGCGCAGGCGCCGTGATCGATTCGTAGCGCAGCTTGTCGCACGCATCGGACGCGTTCGAGATCAACTCGCGCAGGAATACGTCCCTGTCGCTGTACAGCGAGTTGGCGACGATTTGGAGTAGGCGGCTGACTTCCGCCTGAAAGCTTCTTTTCTCGACAGTTGGGGCGTCCGCGTCGGTCATTCTCATGGTCTCCGGTCAAGATTCGGGCGTGCGTCGCGCTGACGCGGGCCTGCCGCACCATATGTGCCGCCCGTCGGGTGCTTCAAGCCACAGTGTCCGCGCGCTTGCTCGACTCCGGGATTCGGAGTAGGAACCGGGGCCGAACAGGCCGGTTTGGGCGGCTCTCACGGCAATCAAGGAGGAACAAGTGGCGCGTAAAAAGATCGCTCTTATCGGTGGCGGAAACATCGGCGGAACGTTGGCCCATCTGGCTGGGGTCAAAGAACTTGGCGATATCGTCGTATTCGACGTTGTCGACGGCCTGCCGCAGGGCAAGGCGCTCGATTTGGCCCAGTCCTCCCCGGTCGAAGGCTTCGACGCACATCTATCCGGCACCAAGCGCTATATCGACATCAAGGGTGCCGATGTGGTCATCGTCACGGCAGGCGTTGCCCGCAAGCCGGGGATGAGCCGGGACGATCTCATCGAAATCAATACCAAGGTCATGAAGTCGGTCGGCGAGGGGATCAAGAAATATGCGCCGAAGGCTTTCGTGATCTGCATCACCAATCCGCTGGATGCGATGGTCTGGGCGCTCCGCCAAGCCTCGGGTCTTCCGCCCCACATGGTGGTGGGCATGGCGGGCGTTCTCGATTCCGCGCGGTTCCGCTATTTCCTGGCCGAGGAGTTCGGGGTTTCGGTCGAGGATGTCACCGGGTTCGTGCTCGGTGGGCACGGCGACACGATGGTGCCGCTGGTTCGCTACTCGACCGTCGCCGGTATTCCGATCCCGGATCTGATTAAAAAGAAATGGACCACGAAGAAGAAGATCGACGACATCGTCCAGCGCACCCGTGACGGTGGCGCGGAGATCGTCGGTTTGCTGAAAACCGGTTCGGCGTTCTATGCGCCTGCCGCGTCGGCAATTCTCATGGCCGAGTCCTATCTCAAGGATAAGAAACGCGTACTGCCCTGCGCCGCTTACCTCACCGGCGAATACGGGGTTCGCGACGTCTACGTTGGCGTCCCCGTCGTCATCGGGGCCAAAGGCGTCGAGCGGATCGTTGAAATCGACCTCAGTGCGCCGGAAAAGAAGATGTTCCGCAACTCCGTGGACGCCGTGAAGGGCTTGATTAAAGTCGTCCAGCGCATCGATCCCAGCATGAAACCGCGGGGATCGGCCAAAACGCGCGCCAAGAAAAGGTGATCCGGCCGCCGATTTGATGAAATAGGCGGTTATGGCGTAATGATCACGGTGGCCCAGACTTCCGGCGCCCGATCAAGGTAACTACGTTAGGCGTTCCATGAATATTCATGAGTATCAGGCCAAGGGCGTCCTCGCCCAATACGGGGTCACTGTGCCCCGCGGTGGGGTTGCCTACACGCCTCAGGAGGCCAAAAAGGTCGCCGAGGACCTCGGTGGATCGGTTTGGGTCGTCAAAGCCCAGATCCACGCCGGTGGCCGGGGCAAGGGCGGCGGCGTCAAGGTCGTCAAATCCCTGGAGGAACTGAACGCGGCTGCGTCGGCCATGATCGGTATGACCCTCGTCACCCCCCAAACCGGGCCCCAGGGCCGCCTGGTCAGGCGCATCTACGTCGAAGAGGGCGCCGATATCGCCCGCGAACTTTATCTCGGCATGCTTGTCGACCGCGGCACCAGCCGGGTGTCGATCATGGCCTCCACCGAGGGCGGCATGGACATCGAAGAGGTCGCGGCGCACACCCCGGAAAAGATCACGGTAGTGACCATCGATCCGGCCACGGGTATTCAGCCCTTCCACGCCCGTAAGGTCGCCTTTGCACTCGGGCTGGAGGGCGAGCAAATCAAATCGACGGTCCGGTTTGTGCTTGGGGCATACAAAGCCTTCCTCGCTACCGACGCGAGCCTCCTCGAAATCAATCCGCTGGTGGTCACCGGCGCGGGCGGCGTCGTCGCGCTGGATGCGAAAATGAACTTCGACGACAACGCGTTGTTCCGGCACAAAGACATCGCGGCGCTGCGTGACGAAAACGAAGAAGACCCGGCCGAAATCGAGGCCCAGAAACACGACCTCAACTACATCAAACTCGACGGTTCGATCGGGTGCATGGTCAATGGCGCCGGCTTGGCCATGGCGACGATGGATATCATCAAGCTGTTCGGCGGTGCGCCGGCCAACTTTCTCGATGTCGGCGGCGGCGCCAACAAAGAGCGCGTCACCGAGGCGTTCAAGATCATTCTCTCGGACCCCAATGTCGAAGGCATCCTGGTGAATATTTTCGGCGGGATCATGCGTTGCGACGTGATCGCCGAGGGCGTGGTCGCCGCGGCGCGTGACGTCAGCCTCCATGTGCCGCTCGTGGTCCGCCTCGAAGGGACCAATGTCGCGCTGGGCAAAGAGATTCTGGCCAACTCCGGCCTCCCGATCATCACCGGGGACGATTTGGGCGATGCCGCCCGAAAGATCGTCAAAGCGGTCGAGGAGGCTGTCTGATGGCTGTTCTGGTCGATTCGAATACGAAGGTGATCTGCCAAGGGTTCACCGGGGTCCAGGGGACCTTCCATTCCGAACAAGCGATCGCCTACGGCACCAAGATGGTGGGCGGCGTGACCCCGGGAAAGGGCGGGACGGAGCATTTGGGTCTGCCGGTCTTCGACACCGTTGCCGACGCAGTCGCAAAAGTTGGAGTCGATGCCTCGGTCATCTACGTGCCGCCGCCGTTTGCTGCGGACGCGATCCTGGAGGCCGTCGATGCGGGCGTGCCTCTGATCGTTTGCATCACCGAAGGCATTCCCGTTCTCGACATGGTCGATGTGAAACGAGCGCTCCAGAATTCCGGGTCGCGCCTAATCGGCCCGAACTGTCCGGGCGTCATCACGCCCAACGCCTGCAAAATCGGGATCATGCCCGGTCACATTCACAAGCCGGGGTCCGTAGGTATCGTCTCGCGGTCGGGCACCTTGACCTATGAAGCCGTCGCGCAGACGACCGCTGCCGGTCTCGGCCAGTCGACCTGCATCGGCATCGGTGGCGACCCTGTCAACGGCACCAACTTTGTCGATTGTTTGGAAATGTTCCTGGGCGATCCGGCGACCGAGTCGATCATCATGATCGGGGAGATCGGCGGGGACGCGGAGGAAGAGGGGGCCCGGCTTCTCCGTGACAGCACCACGAAAAAACCGGTCGTCGGATTCATTGCCGGTAGAACGGCCCCACCGGGGCGTCGCATGGGGCACGCCGGCGCGATCATCTCGGGCGGCAAAGGCGGCGCCGAAGATAAGATCGACGCCATGAAATCCGCCGGAATTACGGTAACCGAATCGCCGGCCGCGATGGGCACGACACTTCTCGAATTGCTCAAGCGCGGCCATTAACGCGGCTGACGGAGGGCGCGCACGGCGCGCCGAATGACATGGGTAGCGAACCGGATCGAGCCTCCTTTCTAACCGGCGTAAATAGTGCGTTTCTCGAGCAGCAATATGCGCGCTTTATCGAGAATCCTGGGTCGCTGGACGCCCACTGGCAAAGTTTTTTCGAAGGACTGGGTGACGATGTTGCCACCGCGCTCGGCGCGCAGCGCGGTGCGAGCTGGGCGCCTGAAGGCGGTCCCTTTGTCACGACGGTAGAACCCGAAGAGGGGCCATCGCCTGAAGAGGCGCCGTCGCGCAAGGCGGCAGTCGGCGCCGAAGCGCTGCGCGGCGCCACGCTCGATTCGCTCAGGGCCCTGATGTTGATCCGATCCTACCGGGTTCGCGGTCACCTCAACGCGAAGCTCGATCCGCTGGGCCTCGAGGGGCGCGATCCCCATCCCGAATTGGACCCCGCGACCTACGGCTTTACCGAAGCCGACATGGACCGCCCGATTTTCATCGATAACGTGCTGGGTCTCGAAACCGCGACGATGCGCGAGATCGAGCGGGTGTTGCGCCTCACTTACAGCGGCAACATCGGCTACGAGTTCATGCACATCCAGTATCCCGACCAAAAGGCGTGGATCCAGGAGCGCATCGAAGGACACAACTACCGGCCCCAGTTTACCGAGGAAGGCCGCCGTAAGATTCTGGAACAGCTCACCCATGCCGAGGGTTTCGAGCGGTTCCTGCATCTAAAGTACACCGGCACGAAGCGGTTCGGGTGTGACGGTTCGGAGTCGTTGATACCGCTACTTGAGGCGATCAACAAGCGTGCGGCCCTCTCGGGCGTCAAAGAGATCGTGGTCGGCATGCCGCACCGGGGCCGTCTCAACGTCCTCACCAACGTGATGGCAAAGCCCTATTTGAAAATTTTCTCTGAGTTCCAGGGAACCAGCGCGCACCCCGACGATGTCCAGGGTTCGGGCGACGTGAAATACCACCTCGGCACATCGGCCGATCGGGTGTTCGACGGCGAAAGCGTTCATCTGTCGTTGTCGGCCAACCCGTCGCACCTCGAGGCAGTGAACCCTGTCGTGTTGGGGAAGGTGCGCGCCAAGCAGTTGCAGCATGACGATGTTGACCGTACGAAGGTTCTCAGCATTCTGATGCACGGCGACGCGGCGTTTGCCGGCCAGGGCGTTGTTGCGGAGTGTCTCGCGCTGTCCGATCTCAAGGGCTATCGCACCGGCGGCACCATCCACGTCATCGTCAACAACCAAATCGGGTTCACCACGTCGCCCGGTTACAGCCGCTCTTCGCCCTATCCGTCGGACTTGGCAAAAGGAGTCCAGGCGCCGGTGTTCCACGTCAACGGCGACGACCCCGAAGCGGTCGTCCATGTCGCGCGGCTCGCGACGGACTTCCGCCAGACTTTCCACCGCGACGTCGTAATCGACATGTTTTGTTACCGGCGGCACGGGCATAACGAAGGCGACGAGCCGGCGTTCACCCAACCCATCATGTACAAGCGCATCAAGGATCACCCGCCGACGCGGGAGATTTACGCAAACGCCTTGGAAAAGATGGGGCTGCTGAAGTCCGGCGAGGCCGAAGAAATTCGTGCGGCGTTTCACGCCAAGCTCGATGAAGACTTTACGGCGGCCGAAGCATTCAAGCCGAACAAAGCGGACTGGCTCGAAGGCGCTTGGAAGGGACTGCGCGTCGCGAGCGGCGAGGCGCGGCGCGGCAAGACCGCCGTCAATGAGAAAACGCTCAAACACGTCGGGAAGGTGCTGACCGAAGTTCCAGAGGACTTCAATCTGCATCGAACTATCCGTCGGCAGCTCGACGCCAAGAAAGAGGTCTTTGCGTCGGGCGAAGGCATCGATTGGGCGACCGCCGAGTCGCTGGCCTTCGGAACGCTGCTATCCGAAGGGCATGGGGTCCGCCTAAGCGGACAGGATTCCCAGCGCGGAACCTTCTCCCAGCGCCATGCCGTCCTGATCGACCAGGACACCGAAGCCCGTCACATCCCGCTCGAACATATTTCGCCCGATCAAGCGAAATTCGAAGTCGTCGACAGCATGCTGTCGGAATTTGCCGTCCTTGGCTTTGAATATGGTTACAGCCAAACCGCCCCCAACTCGTTGGTGATGTGGGAGGCTCAATTTGGCGATTTCGCAAACGGCGCGCAGGTCATCGTCGACCAGTTCATTACGTCGGGCGAGAGCAAGTGGTTGCGGATGAGCGGCTTGGTGATGTTGCTGCCGCACGGGTACGAAGGCCAGGGGCCCGAGCACAGCTCGGCGCGCCTGGAGCGTTACCTACAGCTTTGTGCCGAAGACAATATCCAAGTAGCAAACTGCACCACGCCAGCGAACTACTTCCACATTCTAAGGCGGCAGGTGCACCGCGATTTCCGTAAACCGCTGATCCTGATGACGCCCAAATCGCTGCTGCGACACAAGCGTGCGGTGTCGCGCCTCGACGAACTGAACGGGAAAACAAGTTTCCACCGCGTGCTTTGGGACGATTGCCCGGTCGATAAGGACGACAAGATCAAACGCGTGATCGTTTGTTCCGGCAAGATTTACTACGACCTGTGGGAAGAGCGCGAAAAGAACGATATTCGCAATGTCGTGGTGCTCCGGGCGGAACAGCTTTACCCGTTCCCGTACCGCTCCTTGACCAAAGAGCTCCGGCGCTATCCCAACGCAGAGATCGTTTGGTGCCAGGAAGAGCCGAAGAACCAGGGGGCCTGGTCGTTCGTTGCGCCGCGCCTCGACGAGGTATTTCAGACCTTGGGACGCAAAAGCGAACGACCAAAGTACTTTGGTCGTTCGGAGAGCGCATCGACGGCAACGGGCCTCTTGCGAAAACATCTAGAAGAACAATCGAAGATTGTTCGTGAAGCGATAACAGTCTAAGTGGGTCAGACATGACAGTCGAAATCAGAGTGCCCGCGCTGGGCGAATCGGTAAGCGAAGCGACCGTCGCGCGGTGGTACAAGGCCGTGGGCGAGGCCGTCGCGGCGGATGAGCCGCTCGTCGAGCTCGAGACCGACAAGGTGACTGTCGAGGTCCCAGCGGCCACCGCCGGGACGCTCAGTGAGATTGTCGCGGCCGAAGGCACAAACGTCGAAGTCGGCGCCCTCCTCGGCGCTATCGCCGAAGGTGCCGGGTCGGTCGCGGCCAAGCCGGCGCCTGCGGCGAAAACCGCGCCGACGCCCGCCAAGGCCGCGGCAGCGCCGCCCGTACCGACCACGGCCCAAGCGCCGTCGGTCCGGCGGATCGCCGCCGAAACCGGGATCGACCCTTCGGGCGTCAGCGGAACGGGCAAAGGTGGCCGGGTCACCAAAGGCGACATGATTGCCCGTGCCGAAAGCGGCGCATCGAGCGGTCCGGCGCGGGGACCGCGTGAAGAACGGGTGCGGATGAGCCGTCTTCGCCAGCGTATCGCGCAACGCCTCAAAGAAGCCCAAAACACCGCCGCGATGCTGACGACCTTCAACGAAGTCGATATGAGCGCGCTACTCAAGCTCCGGACCGACTACCGGGACACATTCGAAAAGAAGCACGGCGTCCGGCTTGGCTTCATGTCATTTTTTGCCAAGGCAAGCGTGGTCGCGCTGCGCGAAATTCCATCGGTAAACGGTGAAATCGACGGCGACGAGATCGTCTTCAAGAACTATTACGACATCGGGGTCGCGGTATCGGCGCCCCAAGGGCTTGTCGTGCCGGTTCTGCGCGATGTCGAAAACATGTCGTTTGCCGGCGTCGAGAAATCGATCGCCGAATACGGCCGCCAAGCGCGGGACGGAAAACTCGCGATCGAAGACCTGACGGGCGGCACCTTTACGATTTCGAACGGTGGCGTTTTCGGCTCGCTGCTATCGACACCGATTCTCAATCCGCCACAGTCGGCGATTCTCGGGATGCACAAGATCGAAAAGCGTCCCGTCGTGGTTGATGACGCCGTCGTGGTTCGACCGATGATGTATCTCGCGCTTTCGTACGATCACCGGATTATCGACGGTCGTGAAGCGGTGATGTTCCTCGTGCGCGTTAAGGAATGCATCGAGGATCCGCAGCGCATCCTCCTGGACATGTAGCGGCACGCGCCGGGTAATGTTGTGAGCGCTGAATCAATCGTTGGAACGTGGAAGTTGGTTTCCGTGGAACGCCACGGATCGGATGGTACGATCACCCACCCACTGGGCCTTGCCCCGGTAGGGCGCCTCACCTACACGTCCGACGGTTATATGCAGGCCATTCTCATGCCGGGTGGGCGACCGGCGTTCGACTCCGGCGATATCTACGGCACACCCGACGAGCGCCTGCGGGCCGCGGCACAGTTTGTTTCCTATGCCGGGCGTTACGAGCGGCGCGGCGATACCGTCCTGCACTATCCGGACGCCAGCTTTTTCCCGAACTGGGTAGGCCGCGAATTGCGCAGAAAGATCGACTTGGCGGGCAACCGAATGACCCTATCCACCGACCCTGAAAAAGCCGGGGGCGGCGAAAGCGCCGGCGTGTTGGTGTGGGAGAGGCAAACCTAACGGGAAGTGCGGCATGGCAGACGCGAGCTATGACATCGTAATTATTGGCGGCGGCCCAGGCGGGTACGTCGCCGCGATTCGTGCCGCCCAGATGGGCAGCAAGGTCGCGTGCATCGAAAGCCGCGACCGGCTTGGCGGGACGTGCCTCAATGTCGGCTGCATTCCATCCAAGGCACTGCTCCAAAGTTCGGAACTCTATGCCGAAGCCCAGCACGGGCTGGACGCGCACGGGATCGGCATGGGCGGCGTTTCCCTCGATCTCGCCAAGATGCTCGGCCGCAAGGACAAGGTCGTAGAAGATCTGACCAAAGGCATCGCCTTCCTGCTCAAAAAAAACAAGGTCGACAGCATCGTTGGGGTGGGGTCGATCGCCGCGCCAGGCAAGGTGACGGTCGTCGGGGCCAAGGGAAAAACCACGCTCGATGCCAAGACCATTATCGTGGCGACGGGGTCGTCGGTAACGCCGCTGCCCGGCGTCGATATCGACGAAAAGAGAATCGTGTCCTCGACCGGCGCGCTTGCGCTGTCGCAGGTGCCCAAGACGATGATTGTCGTCGGCGGCGGTTACATCGGCTTGGAGATGGGCTCGGTCTGGAGCCGGTTGGGCGCGGACGTCACGGTCGTCGAGTATTTGGACCGGATCGTGCCAGGAATGGACGGCGAGGTTGCCAAGCACCTCCAGCGCATCCTGACCAAACAGGGTTTGACGTTTCGTCTGGGCAGCAAGGTCACCGGTGCCAAGGCGTCCAAATCGAATGTGACCTTGAGCGTCGCGCCGGCGAACGGCGGCGATTCGGAGGACTTGAAGGCCGATGTCGTGCTCGTGTCGATCGGCCGCAAACCCTTCACCGACGGGCTCGGTCTCGAAGCGGTCGGCGTAAAGCGGGACGCCCAGGGATTTGTCGAGGTTGACGCAACCTACAAAACCTCCGTCGACGGTATCTATGCGATCGGAGACGTGATTCGGGGGCCGATGCTCGCGCACAAGGCGTCCGAAGACGGTGTGGTCTGCGTCGAAATGCTGCATGGCCGCCACGCCCATATCGACTATGGCAAGGTCCCGGGCGTGGTCTACACCAGCCCCGAGGTGGCAACGGTCGGGCGATCCGAGGAAGACCTCAAGAAGGCTGGCGTCGACTACAAGGTTGGAAAGTTTCCGTTCACTGCAGTGCCGCGCGCCAAGGTTAGCGGCGCCGCGGAAGGGTTCATTAAGATCTTGGCGGACGCGAAAACCGACGCCGTCCTCGGCGTCCACATCATTGGCCCGGATGCCGGCACGCTCATCCACGAAGCGGTTCTGTGTATGGAGTTCGGCGGCTCGGCGGAAGATATCGCCGCCACCTGCCACGCCCATCCCACGCTCTCCGAAGGCATGAAAGAGGCGGCGTTGGCCGTCGCTGGACACGCCATCCATAGCTGACGCCGTCACGCCGACGGATTGGCCGGAGCCTTACGTGTCAGGCTATGATGAAACGGTTCCTGGTCGTCTGCTTAGCCGCGCTGCTTGCGCCGACGGTCGCGCACGCCGACAACCTGTACCGCGTTGGCTTCGGGCCGCACCGGGTTTTGGAGGCGCTAGCGGTATGGCGTGACGAGGCCCGCGACCGCGTCGTCCCGATAAAAATCTATGCGCCGGTCGACGGTAACAGCCTGCTGCCGGTCGTCGTCGTTTCGCACGGCGCCGGGGGGTCGCGCGACGGTCTGGCCTTTCTCGGCCGTCATTGGGCCAGCCATGGCTATGCCGTGGTCCACCTGCAGCACGCCGGCAGCGACGCTGAGGTGTGGCGCGGCCTCGCCCCGCCGGCGGCGATGCAAGCGATCAGACGTGCGGTGGAGAACCCGCAGTCGGCGATCGCCCGCCCGCAGGACGTTCGTTTTGCCATTAACCGGATGTTGTCCCATCCGTTGGACGTCGCGGGCATGCGCGTCACCGTTGATCCCGAACGCATCGCAGTCGCCGGCCACTCCTTCGGGGCTTTCACGGCGCTCTCCGTCGCCGGAGCGACGTTTTTTCCGCCCGGGCGCGGGCCAGCCAATTTTGGCGACGACCGGGTGGTTGCATCCATCGCCCTCAGTCCCCCCGGGTTCCGCGCACAGCACGCCGAAACCTTCGCGCGGGTGCGGATCCCGACGCTCCACATGACCGGGAGCGCCGATTATAGCGTTGTCGTCAACGACCTAGAGCCCGCTGATCGTCGTCGCGCCTACGACCTGATCGCCGGAGCGTCCAAATATCTCGTTATCTTGGATGGCGGGGATCATATGGTCTTTGGCGGTGCGCGGCGCACACCCAAACCCACCGATGCGCGTCACCACGACTTGATCCGCGCGATCACCACTGCCTTCCTCGATTCCATCGTCAAGGGGGACCGGGCAGCGGCGCTCTGGTTGCGCGATGTCCTACCGGGACTAACGGACGGCATCGCCCTCCAAGCGCATGAAACAAGCGCGCGCGACTGAGGGTCAGCTCGCCTTGGCGCGCGGATGCGCCTGCTCGTAGATGCGCTTGAGCTGGTCTGTGTCGACTTCGGTATAGCGTTGCGTGGTCGATAGCGACGCATGGCCCAGCAGTTCCTGAATGCTCCGAAGATCGCCGCCGCCGGAAAGCAAGTGGGTCGCAAAGCTGTGGCGCAACGCATGCGGCGTTGCCGTGTCCGGTAGTCCCAGTGCGATGCGCGCGTGACGCATTTGCCGCTGGACGACGCCCGCATTCAACCGCTTGCCCCGAACGCCGACAAATAACGGGCCCGCCGCCGCCAGCGCGAAGGGACACAGCGCCACGTATCGGTCGATGGCCTCGGCAACGACGGGCAAAACGGGGACGACTCGTTCCTTGTTGCCCTTGCCGATAATGCGGATCGCATCGCGCAGCGGGGCATCGCGACGGGCCAGGCCGAGCGCTTCGGAAATGCGCAGTCCGCAGCCGTAGAGCATGGTTAGTATCGCCGTGTCGCGTGCCGCGACCCAAGGCAAGACGTCGAGCGACTCCACCGTTTCGATGCTGGCACGTGCCGCTTCCTTGCTCAGCGGCTTTGGCACGCCGTGGGGCGTTCTTGGCCGTTTGACTAGGCGAATCGCTTCGTTGGACACGTTGCCCTGCGTGTCGAGGTGGTGAAAGAAACTGCGGAGCGCCGACAACGCCCGTCCCAACGAGGTGCCGCTGATTCCCTCGTTGCGTCGTTTAGCAAGGAAACTCCGGAAATCCGAAACGGTGAATGCCGACAGATCGGCCAAGTCGACGGGTTTGCCGCGGTGATCCTGGGCAAAGGCGAAAAAGCACGCAAGGTCGCGCTGGTACGCTGCGATCGTGTGAGACGAGTAGTTCCTCTCGTTTTGGAGGGCGCCGAGGAAATCGCGGACGGCGTCGGCGGCGTCGGATTGCGCGGCGAGCGTCGCCCCTACGGTGCGCTTGTCGCCGCTATGCGGCATTCAGTCCGGCGCGCAGCGAACCGGTGATCGCCCGCGCCATGAAGCCGAGCAACTCGGTCCCTTGGCCCGGATGGAAGCGGTCCGGCTCGTGGCTGCCGAGCGCGAGAAGCCCGTTCGGACCATCCTTGCCGACGTCGAGATAGACCAGGGCGTCGGACCGTACCTTGGCCGCATCGTCGCCGAACAAGCGGGGGTCGCCAGCGATGTCGTGTCGCAGCAGAATGCTGCGATCGCCGATCATGTCGCGGATCATGCCCGGTTTCAGCGATACGAGATTGCGTAGCGTGCTTTGACCGGGTTCTTCAAAGCACAGTGCGGACGTCGAAACGTCGAGGATCGAGCGATAGTCCTCCGCCACGATCCGCCCGATATCTTCGAGCGTGCGCGCTTCGATGACCGCCAGAACGGCGGCATGGATGCGTTCCTGGCTCGACAAATTAACCCGGCTCGCCGACAGCAACTCCCGTTGGCTTGAACGAAGATCGCCGAGTTCGGCCTGCAGTCGTTCGATCATGAATTGCTGCATGTCCAAGACACCGTCCGACTCGCCGCGCGATGGCGGAGCGAGGACGCCGACGAGCTCCGGGTGGTCAATCAGAAACGAGGGGTGCGCACTAAGGAACTCCACGACATTCTTCGCATTGAGCGGTCGTAGTTTGTCGGCCGCGCGCGTGTCGGATTTGTTCACCGTGCCACCCTAGATATCCTGTCCTGTCGACTGCCAGTCGGCGAGAAACGCCGCGAGGCCCTTGTCCGTCAGCGGATGTTGCGCCAATTTCCGCAACGTGTCCGGTGGCACCGTGCAGACGTCGGCCCCGATCAGGGCCGACTGAAGCACATGCGTCGGGTGCCGGATCGATGCGACCAGCACTTTGGTCTCCAACGCGGGATAGTTGTCGTAAACGGTCCGAACATCCTGGATCAACTGCATGCCGTCCTGCCCGATATCGTCCAGCCGTCCAACGAACGGCGACACGAAGGTCGCGCCGGCTTTGGCGGCAAGGATGGCTTGGTTGACCGAGAAACAAAGCGTCACGTTCACCATCGTGCCGTCGTCGCGCAGGGTCCGACAGGCCTTGAGGCCCGCCCACGTCAGCGGCACCTTAACGGCGATGTTCTTGGCGAGTGCCGCCAGCTTGCGTCCCTGGGCTACCATCGTTTCATGGTCGGTGGCGGTCACCTCGGCGCTCACCGGACCGTCGACGGCCGCGCAGATGTCCTTCAGGACGTCGAAAAAATCGCGGCCGCTCTTGGCAACGAGGGACGGATTCGTCGTAACGCCGTCCAACAGACCTGTCGCCGCCAGATCGCGAATGTCGTCAATATCGGCGGTGTCCACAAAAAACTGCATTGAAACCTTGTTCGTCCTGCTCGGCGCGTCTCACTGCCTCATTGGCGTCACTTTGCGCGCCTGTCAAAGTGTATCGCATGCATGAATCGCGTACCAGTTCTGGTGACGGTCGACGGCGCGTCAAGGTTCTGGTGCCTCTCCCCCTTGGCGCCCCCTACGACTATCTGCTGCCATCCGGTATCGAAGCGCCCGTCGGCGCGATCGTCCGCGTGCCGCTCGGCGCCCGCGAAGTCACCGGTGTGGTGTGGGATGACGTGGCGGACGCTGGCCCACCCATCGACGACGCGAAACTGAAGGCTGTCTTCGCCGTTCTCCCTGCCCGCCCGCTGACAGCAACCCTTCGCCGCCTGATCGATTGGGTCGCGACCTACACAGTATCTTCGCCCGGAAGCGTTCTGCGGATGGCGATCTCCGTCCCCGACGCCCTGGTCCCGGCGCCAACGGAAGCGGTGTATGCCGCCGGCCCGACGCCGCCGGCAAAGATGACCCCGGCGCGCCGCCGCGTGCTTGCGGTGTCCTCGGACGGCGTGCCGCGCCGCGCCGCCGAATTGGCGGAGCAGGCTGCCGTGAGCGCCGGAGTCGTGCGCGCCCTCGCGGACCTTGGCGCGCTTCAGGCGCACGCAGTGCCAACCGAAGCGCCGTTCGACGGTCCGCGGCCCGATGCCGGCCAACAGGTTTTGTCATCCGATCAGGCCGCTGCGGCTGCCGATTTGGTCGCTAGGGTCGCCGCGCGCGCTTTCGCGCCGATTCTGTTGGAGGGGGTGACGGGTTCGGGCAAGACCGCCGTCTACTTCGAGGCTGTCGCCCAAGCGATCCGCGAGGAACGCCCTATTCTGGTGCTTCTCCCCGAGATCGCGCTCACCTCGCAATGGCTCGACCGCTTTGTCGAGCGGTTTGGCGTCCGGCCCGCCCTGTGGCACTCGGATTTATCGCAACGCGAGCGGCGGCGGGTCTGGCGGGCGGTATCCGAGGGGCGGGTGGCCGTCGTTGTGGGCGCCCGGTCGGCTCTCTTCTTGCCGTTTCACGACCTGGGTCTGGTGATCGTCGACGAAGAGCACGACTCGTCCTTCAAGCAGGAGGAGGGCGTTGCCTACAACGCGCGCGACATGGCGGTCGTCCGTGCACAATTCGAGAAATGCCCGATCGTCCTGGTCTCGGCGACGCCGTCGCTGGAGACGGTGGTTAACGCGGAGTCGAACAAGTTTGGGCACCTCCAGTTGCCGGAAAGGCACGGACAGGCGGAACTCCCGGCGCTATCGATCGTCGACATGCGGCAGGAGTCGCTCCCGGCCGGTCGATGGCTGTCGAGCGTGCTCGAGGACGCCATTCACCAAACCATCGAAGCCGGCCAGCAAGTCCTTCTGTTCCTGAACCGACGGGGATATGCACCGCTGACCCTGTGCCGTGCCTGCGGCCACCGGTTCCAATGCCCCAACTGCCAGTCGTGGCTGGTCGAGCACCGTCACCGCGGACGCCTGCAATGCCACCATTGCGACTTCGGCATGCCGGTGCCGGCGGCCTGTCCCTCGTGCGAAGCGGTCGGTAAATTCGCTGCCTGCGGCCCCGGCGTCGAGCGCTTGGCGGAGGAGGTTGCGGCGCGTATTCCCGAGGCGCGTGTCGCCGTCTTGACCAGCGATACCTTGACCGGTCCGGCGCGGGCGGCGGCGATGGTCAAGGCAATCGAGGACCACGAGATCGACTTGCTGATCGGGACACAGGTCATCGCGAAAGGGTTCCATTTTCCGCTACTGACCCTGGTCGGAGTGATCGACGCGGACTTGGGTCTCGCGGGGGGCGACCTCAGGGCAGCGGAGAAGACTTACCAGCTACTGTCCCAGGTCTCCGGTCGCGCCGGCCGGGAGCGCGATCCAGGTAGGGTGTTCTTGCAATCCCATTTGCCCGAACATCCAGTCCTGACCGCTTTGGCGGCGGGCAAACGCGACGAATTCGTGCGCCGCGAACTTGACGAACGGCGGGTCCACGGGATGCCGCCGTTCGGGCGTCTGGTGGCGTTGGTCGTATCGAGCCGCGCCGAGGATGCGGCGCGCCAGGTGGCGGCGGCATTGCGTCGGGCCGCGCCCCATTTCGAGCAGGTACGAGTGCTCGGACCGGCGCCGGCGCCCCTTGCGCTCCTGCGTGGCCGCTTTCGCTTCCGGCTGCTGCTGAAAGCCGAGAAGGGCGTGGCCGTCCAGCCGATCGTCCGCGAATGGCTGGCCCGGGTACGGGTCCCCAGCGCGGTGCGCGTCGCGGTCGATATCGATCCCTACTCATTTCTTTGAAGCGGG
>CAYGKG010000006.1:0-8311 GCA_964350495.1 uncultured Alphaproteobacteria bacterium | reverse complement strand
GGGCGCCAATTTTCCAGGTTTTCCGCGGCTTTGCGCTGCCTTCGGGCGGTTGCCAGAGAGAAATCAGTGTGCTAGGTATCGCGCCCGAAAACGGCGGTTGGGGTATCCCTGCTCGCCGCGAAAAGAGCGAACAAAAACAATAAGTTAGCGGACAGCAGCCGCGCCGGAGGGGCGTCCCAATTGGCAGCAGAGAATATGACGGTTTCCGGAATTGCCGGACGCTACGCCAACGCGCTGTTCGATCTTGCGCGCGACCAGTCCGCCTTGGACGCGGTCGCGGAGGATTTGGCCTCGCTCGGACGGATGCTCGCCGATAGCCCCGACCTGCAGCGGTTGGTGAGAAGTCCCGTTCTCCAGCGTACTGCCCAAGCCGGCGCCCTTGGGGCGGTGATGGAGCAGGCTCAGATGAGCCCGCTGACCCGCAAGTTTATCGGCTTGGTGGTGCAGAACCGCCGGCTTTTCTCGTTGCCGGACATCGTTCGTGGCTTCGCGCAGCATATGGCGCATCATCGCGGCGAAATCGCCGGCGAGGTCGTCTCGGCGCACCCGCTCTCCGATGGCCAGTTGGCGTCGTTGACCGCACAGCTCAAGGCGGCGGTTGGCAGCAACGTCACGCTAGAAACCAAAGTTGACGCCTCTCTCCTCGGCGGACTGGTCGTGAAAATCGGCTCCCGCATGATCGACAGTTCGCTACGAACGAAACTTCAGAACCTCAAGTTTGCCATGAAAGGTGCCGGCTGATGGATATCCGCGCCGCTGAAATCTCCTCAATTCTCAAGCAACAGATCGCCAACTTCGGAAGCGAAGCCGAAGTTTCGGAGGTCGGCCAAGTCCTTTCCGTTGGTGACGGTATCGCCCGTGTTTACGGGCTCGACAACGTCCAAGCCGGCGAGATGGTCGAATTCCCCGATGGCACCCGCGGCATGGCGCTGAACCTCGAATCCGACAACGTCGGTGTCGTGATTTTCGGCGACGACCGCAGCATTAAAGAAGGAGACACCGTCAAGCGGACCAACACGATCGTTGACGTCCCGGTCGGCAAGGGCCTGTTGGGCCGCGTCGTCGATCCGCTTGGCAACCCGATCGACGGCAAGGGCGACATCGATGCGACCGAGCGTCGCGAAGTCGAAAAAAAGGCGCCCGGCATTATTCCGCGCAAATCCGTGCACGAACCGATGCAGACCGGTCTCAAGGCGCTCGATTCGCTGGTGCCGGTCGGACGTGGACAGCGCGAACTGATCATCGGTGATCGCCAGACCGGCAAGACCGCGGTCGCGCTCGACACCATTCTGAACCAGCGTGAAAACTGGAAATCGGGCGACGAGAAAAAGCGCCTCTACTGCATCTACGTGGTGATCGGGCAAAAGCGCTCGACCGTCGCCCAGGTGGTGAAGACGCTCGAGGATGCCGGTGCGATGGAATACACCATTGTCGTCTCGGCCACCGCCTCGGACCCGGCACCGCTGCAGTTCCTGGCGCCCTATGCCGGTTGCACCATGGGCGAGTACTTCCGCGACAACGGCATGCATGCTTTGGTCATCTATGACGATTTGACCAAGCAAGCCACGGCCTATCGCCAAATGTCGTTGCTTCTTCGCCGGCCGCCGGGCCGCGAAGCCTATCCGGGCGATGTGTTCTATTTGCATTCGCGCTTGCTAGAGCGTGCGGCCAAAATGAACGACGCGGAAGGCGGCGGATCGCTCACGGCACTGCCGGTTATCGAAACCCAGGCCAGCGACGTGTCGGCGTATATCCCGACCAACGTGATTTCGATCACCGACGGTCAGATATTTCTCGAGACCGACTTGTTTTATCAGGGCATTCGTCCCGCCATTAACGTCGGCATCTCGGTTAGCCGCGTCGGGTCCGCGGCGCAGATCAAAGCGATGAAAAAGGTTGCCGGCGGTATCAAGCTCGACCTGGCGCAGTACCGCGAAATGGCGGCCTTCGCCCAGTTCGGTTCGGATCTCGACGCTTCGACGCAACGGCTTCTGGCGCGCGGCGAACGGCTGACCGAATTGCTGAAGCAGGCCCAATATTCGCCGATGCCGGTCGAAGAGCAGGTCGTTTCGATCTTTGCCGGCGTCCGCGGCTATCTCGACAAAATCGCCGTGAATAAGATCGGCGCTTTCGAAGAGCAGCTGTTGACCGAAATTCGCTCCAAGCACGAGGGCATCTTGGCGGCGATCCGCGAAACGAACGATCTGTCGAGCGATACCGAAGAAAAACTCAAGGGCGTGCTCGACAGCTTCGCCAAGACCTTTGCCTAGATCGCACGACAATGGCTAGCCTCAAAGACCTTCGTACGCGGATCAACAGCGTCAAGTCGACGCAGAAGATCACGCGCGCCATGCAAATGGTTGCAGCCTCGAAGCTGCGCCGGGCGCAGGACTCGGTTGAGGCGGCGCGTCCCTATGCCGAGCGGATGGAGCGAATGCTGGCGTCGCTCGGATCCAGCATGCTCGACCAAGAAGGCGCCCCGCGTTTGCTGGTCGGCACGGGTAAGCAGGAGACTCACTTGCTGGTCGTCGCGACCGGCGAACGCGGTCTGTGCGGTGCGTTCAATTCCTCGATCGCCCGCGCCGCCCGGGCCGATGTCCGTCGCCTCCAGGGCGAAGGGAAGAAGGTCAAAATTCTTTGCGTCGGCCGCAAGGGCCGCGACGTCCTCCGCCGCGATTTCGGCGACCTCATCGTCGGCACCATCGAGCTGGGAGGCATTCGCCGACTGGTCTTCACCGATGCGCAACCGATCGCGATCCGCATCCTCGACATGTTCGAGGCGGGCGAATTCGACGTTTGCACGCTTTACTTCAATACCTTCAAGTCGGTCATCTCCCAGGTCTTGACGCGCCGCCAACTCATTCCGGCGTCGTTGCCCGAAGCCGAGGATGCCGGGCCCGACCTTGGCGATGCGATCTACGATTACGAACCCGACGAGGAGGAAATCCTGGTCGAGCTTCTACCTCGTAACCTCAGCGTGCAGGTCTATCAGGCGCTTCTTGAGAATGCGGCCTCGGAGCAAGGCGCGAGAATGTCGGCGATGGACAATGCGACCAGAAATGCGGGCGACATGATCGACCGTCTGACGTTGAACTATAACCGGACGCGCCAAGCGCAAATTACGAGCGAACTCATCGAAATCATTTCGGGCGCCGAGGCGCTCTAGGACGCGAGAAACGGAGAATACCGATGGCCACAAAAATCGTTGGCAAAATCAGTCAGGTCCTGGGCGCGGTCGTGGACGTCAGTTTCGAAGGCGACCTTCCGGCGATCTTGAACGCGCTGGAAACCGACAATCATGGCAACCGCTTGGTCCTCGAGGTCGCGCAGCATCTTGGTGAGAAGACCGTGCGCACGATCGCGATGGACACCACGGAAGGTCTGGTGCGCGGCCAGGAAGTTAGGGACACCGGCGGTGCTATCACGGTGCCCGTCGGTCCGGAAACGCTGGGACGTATGCTCAATGTAACGGGCGATCCGATTGACGAACGCGGTCCGGTGAACACGAAAAAGCGGGCGCCGATTCATGCCCCTGCGCCTGCATTTGTCGATCAGTCGACCGAATCCGAAATCCTGATGACCGGCATTAAGGTCATCGACCTCCTCGCCCCCTACGCCAAGGGCGGCAAGGTCGGCCTGTTTGGCGGCGCGGGCGTCGGCAAGACGGTGTTGATCCAGGAATTGATCAACAACGTGGCCAAGGGCCACGGCGGCTACTCGGTCTTCGCCGGCGTCGGCGAGCGGACCCGCGAAGGCAACGATCTCTATCACGAGATGATCGACTCCGGGATTATCGATCTTGAAGGCAACAACTCGAAGGTGGCGCTGGTCTACGGTCAGATGAACGAGCCGCCGGGTGCGCGGGCGCGCGTCGGCCTGTCGGGCCTCACGCTGGCAGAATATTTCCGCGATGAAGAGGGCCAGGACGTGCTCTTGTTCGTCGATAATATCTTTCGCTTCACCCAAGCCGGTTCGGAAATGTCGGCCTTGCTGGGACGTATCCCCTCCGCGGTGGGCTATCAGCCGACGCTCGGTACCGACATGGGCGCCCTCCAGGAGCGCATTACCTCCACTAACAAAGGGTCGATCACCTCGATCCAAGCGATTTACGTCCCCGCCGACGATCTCACCGACCCAGCGCCGGCGACATCCTTCGCCCACTTGGACGCCACGACGACGCTATCGCGCCAGATTGCGGAACTCGGCATCTACCCGGCCGTGGATCCGCTCGACTCGACCTCGCGTATGCTCGATGCCCGTATCCTGGGTCAGGAGCACTACTCGGTCGCCCGCGAGGTGCAGCGCATCTTGCAGACCTACAAGTCGCTCCAGGACATCATCGCGATTCTCGGCATGGATGAGCTCTCCGAAGAAGACAAGCTCACTGTGGCCCGCGCGCGTAAGATTCAGCGCTTCCTCTCGCAGCCGTTCCATGTTGCCGAGATTTTCACTGGAACACCCGGCGTTCTCGTGCCGCTGGAAGACACGGTGCGCGGCTTCAAGGAAATCTGCGAAGGCAAGCACGACGATCTTCCCGAACAGGCCTTCTTGCTCGTCGGTTCGATCGAAGATGCGGTCGAAAAAGGAAAGCGTCTCGCGGCAGAGGCGGCGTAGGCACGTTCCATGGCCGACAAGATCGCATTCGAACTGGTTTCGCCCGACCGCCTGCTGATTTCAGAGGACGTCGATATGGTTGTGGTGCCCGGCACCGAAGGCGACTTCGGCGTTCTGGCGGGGCATCAGCCGACGATTTCGACAGTTCGGCCGGGGATTCTCGAAGTGCAGAACGCCGGGGCCGAATCGCGGCGCATTTTCGTTAACGGCGGTTTCGCCGAGGTGACGGGCGATCGGTGCGCGGTCATGACCGAAGAGGCGGTCCCGGTGGCCGACCTCAAGCGCGCCGACCTGGAGCAGCGGATCAAGGATGCCGAGGAAGACGCCAAAGAGGCGCGTTCGGACCTTGAACGCCACCTGATCGACCTGCGGATTGGCACGCTCAGGGAGATGCTCCACGCCGCAGCGTAAAGCGCTGCTGACGTCGCCTCGAAAAGTCTCTAAAATTGTTGGCGAACGCTATGCCGGCAGGGGGCTAAAGGCATGGGCATGACCTGGACACTTGAAGACGTTGACTGGGATCGCTTCGACCGCTCAAAAGTCGATCCCACATTGCTCGAGGTAGTGCGGGCGGCCAGCATGGTCGAGTACCGCAGCGCCGACTACGTCGCCTACCTGTGCAACGTATTTTCCGACGACGAACCGTTCAAGGTTGCCGCCCGGCTATGGGGCGAAGAAGAGATCCAGCACGGCCGCGCCCTGGGCAAATGGGCCCAGCTGGCAGACCCGACGTTCGACTTCGATGCGTCGTTTGCCGACTTCCGGGCCAACTACACGCTGGCACTGGACGCCCACGAATCGATTCGCGGGACGCGGTCGGCGGAATTGTTGTCCCGTTGCATGGTGGAAATCGGAACAAGTTCCTTCTACAGCTCAATCAGCGACGCCGCGGACGAACCCGTTCTGCGTCAGATTTGCAACCTCATCGCGCGCGACGAATTCGGTCACTACGGTCTCTTCCGCCGCCATATGGACCGGTACATGGCGAAAGAGAGGCTCGGGTTTTGGTCCAAGGTCCGCATCCTGATCGGGCGAGCGCTGGAAACCACGGACGACGAACTCGCCTATGCGTACCACGCGGCAAATCGCCTGCCCGGTCCCTACGACCGGCAATCCGCGACCGACGCCTACGCGGCACGCGCGTTGGCCTTGTATCGGCCCATTCACGTCAAGAAGGGCGTGGTCATGGTGTTCAAGGCGCTTGGATTGCGTCGCGAGGGGTGGTGGCAGAGCGCCGTGGCCTCCGTGGTGTACCGCGCCTTGCAATGGCGTGCGCGCCGGGTCTCCCAGTCCACCGCCTAGCCGTACGGACAGGCGCGAATGGACCGACCGCGCGCGCTGCTCTTTGATCTCGACGATACCCTGATCAGCGCCTACGCCAATCGAGGGGACGCATGGCGCGCGCATATCGAAGGCTTCGCTGCGGCACTCCACCCCTTGGAATCGACGGCTGTCGCTGCGGCGATTG
This sequence comes from uncultured Alphaproteobacteria bacterium, assembly GCA_964350495.1. Taxonomy (GTDB): domain Bacteria; phylum Pseudomonadota; class Alphaproteobacteria; order SHVP01; family SHVP01; genus CALJDF01. The sequence continues at coordinate 2,229 of CAYGKG010000006.1, read as the reverse complement.
CCGCCGCTGCCGCGCGGTTCTGGGCCGAGCCTGGGGTAACCGCCACGAATCGTCACGATTTGCAGGCAGTTCGGCGGGCCAATGTCGCCAGTGCTTTTGTGCAATTGCGCATCGACGATATCGCCCTTTCGTTTGAAATCGCCGATGCCTTCACGGCAAAACGCCGACGTGCCCATCACCTTATGCCCGACACGGTACCGGTGCTTCGGGCGTGCCGCGCGCGCGGGTTCAAAACCGGCCTTGTGACGAATGGTGGAACCGTCGAACAGCGGAACAAGCTGTCGCGCTTCGATCTCGACGACCTGTTCGACAGTGTCGCGATCGCCGAAGAAGTAGGTGTCGAGAAACCTGATCCGGCGATTTTCGAACACGCGCTCGATGCCCTCGGTGTGAGCGCTTCGGCGGCGTGGATGGTTGGGGATCATGTCGAATGGGACATCGCCGGCGCCCAGGCCGTCGGTGCTCGCGCGGTGTGGCTGAACCTCGAACGCCGTGCCGCTCCTGCGAATATTCGGCCGGACGCAACGATCTCGGGTCTTGGCGAAATTCTTACGCTCTTGGACGCCGTCTAAGCCCGTAGTCGACCAACCGACCGTCGATGGTGGCCAGCCCCGCGAAGATAAGCGCCATCCCGGCAAAAGCGGTCCAACCGGGCGTTTCGCCCAAGACAACGATGCCAAGCAACAGTGCCGTTACCGGGTTGATCAGGGTCACCAGCATCAGATTGGTGGCGCCGGTGCGCCGCAGCAGAAAAAAGTAGAGCGGATAGGCGAACGCCGTCCCCAGCGTGCCGATGGCCAACAGCGCCCCCCACGTGGCAATCGTCGGCGACGCCTCCCACGGCCGTTCGATAGCGAAAGCGAGCGGCAACAGGACTGCGGCGGCGGTCGCGACCTGGGCGAAGGACGTTACCAAGGGTGGATGGGCCACGAGGTGGCGGCGAGCGTAGATTGCAGCCGATGCGTAAGACAGGGCCCCCAGAAGAACAAGGCTTTGGCTGAAAACCGAGACCCCGAGCGACGACAAAGCTCCGGGCCCGATCAGGACAACGACCCCGCCAAAGCCCAACAGCACCCCGGCGAGGCGGTTCGCCGTAAGGGCTTCTTGGCGCGCAACGAAGACCGCCAGGACGACCGAAAAGATCGGTGTGGTCGCATTCAATATCGACGCAAGCCCCCCTTCGATCGCGACCTGCGCCCAGGCGATCAACGTGAACGGGATGGCGTTGTTCAAGATCCCCATAACTGCCAACGCCCGCCAGGATCTCCAATCCGTCGGCAGGGCTAGGCGGGCAATTCGAAGGAGCCCGAAGAGGACCAGCGCGGCGATTGCGACCCGGGCGAACGCGACGGTGACGGGGCCAAGCGTCTCGAGGGCGACTTCAAAGAAAAAGAACGAACTGCCCCAAACTGCACCCAGCACGGCAATGCCGGCCCAACTGCGCCCATCCATGCGTTGATCGATCGTAGGGGGCGCGGTCATGGTGCGCGCAGACTAAGGCGCCGACCGGCCCTCAGCGACCCGAATCTTGCGGCGCCGGCGTTTGCGCGCTCCGTTCTTCTGTTGCGAGGTGTCCAAACGCATCGACGAGTTGGGCGTAGACGTGGCGCTTGAACGGCACCACCAGCTCGAGGAGGCGTTCCATCTCGACCCACTTCCAGGCGCTGAATTCCGGTTCGTCTGTCGCGATATCGATCTCGCTGTCGTTGCCGAGAAAACGCATGACGAACCACTTCTGGGTCTGGCCGCGGTAGCGGCCGCGCCAAAGGCGTCCGACCAGATGGTCCGGCAGGTCGTAGGGGATCCAATCGTCGAGTTCGGCGATGATCTGGGCATTGTCGGTGCCGATTTCCTCGGCAAGTTCGCGGATCGCCGCCGCAGCCGGTTCCTCGCCTTTGTCGATCCCGCCTTGGGGCATTTGCCACGCGTCGCCGGGCGAATCGATCCGTTGGGCGACGAATACGTCGCCGCGGCGATTGAGCAGCATGATCCCGACGCAGGGCCGGTAGGCGGTCGGCGCGGGCTGCTCGTTCATTGCTGCCGACCCTGGGCGACCAATGCCGAGAGCGGCGCCAGGTCAATGCCCTTTTCTTCGAGGGTGGCCGCCCATTGGGCCAGCCGTTCGAGGGTTACCGGGTAGGGCCGGCCGATCCCGATCGCCTGCCCTTGCTGCCGGGCGATATTCTCCAGATCGATGAGCTTGGCGTCGATCGCGACGCGAGACGCCAC
>CAYGKG010000005.1:0-65171 GCA_964350495.1 uncultured Alphaproteobacteria bacterium | reverse complement strand
CGCGAGAACCATCGGTCGGCTGACGACGCCGCCGATCAGGTAGAGGAGGCGCCGCCGCCGAAAGCGCGAAACCAAGTAGACGCCGGGAATTTGCGACAACTGGGCCAAATGGGGAACCGCCGCGAGCACGCCGATGATGAGGTTGGAGGCACCGAGCTCCAGCGCGAACGCCGTCAGGATCGCGCCAGCGGTCAGGGTTTCCATGACCTGCACACCGACGCCGTTTCGGACAAGCCATTTCATGCCCTGCTCGACGTCGGCTTCGGTCGGAACGGTGACGTCGGGGTCGAGCCGCGATAGGAATCGGCGCAACATTGTGTGGTCCGGGCTCAGGCTGCGGTGAGGGGAGTCTGGCTATGTATCTAGGCCCGCTTTCTGTGGCTGGCAATAGCGCGCCGCGCTGCCCATGGCTTGACCGCGCGCTGTGTCGCACCGAGGATCGCAGAACAACGAACAGGAGCGCGACAATGCCGCATGCCACCGTGAACGGGGTTCAACTCTGGTACAAGGAAACCGGCAGCGGGCCGACCGTTCTGAATCTTCACGGTTCGGGTTTCGGCCACAAGAACTTCGCCCAGGCAACGCCGCGCCTTGCCGAGCATTTTCGTGTGATCGATTTCGATATGCGCGGGTACGGCGCGTCGGATCGACCGCGGCAGGACTACACGATGGCGGTGTGGGCCGACGATGCCGCGGCGTTGCTGGGGGAACTGAACATCGACCGGGCGCATATCCACGGCACGTCAATGGGCGGGGCGGTGGCAATCCAGTTTGCGGCGACTTACCCCGAGCGGACCGACCGGTTGGTCTTGAACTGCGCGACGGCAAAACAGGATTTCGCCGCCCGGTTGGCCACCCGTACTTGGATCGACATCGCGCGCCAGTTCGGCACCGGCAGTCGTCAACTTGCCGAAACGATCGCCTTTCAATGCGTCTCGCGGTCGTTTCTGAGCGGTCCGGGCGGCGGGGACGCCTTTATCGGCGGCATGGCCAGAATGTTGGGCGAGGCGAACACCGAAGAAATATTCATCGCGGCCTGCGAGGCGATATCCGCAATGGACCTGCGGCCGATGCTGGGCCGGATTACAGCGCCGACTCTGGTGATCGGGGGCGATCAAGATATCCGAACGCCCTGGGTTTCCGGTGCGGACGGGGCTGGCCAAGATCATCTCGCCCGCGCGGTGGCAGGCGCGCGGCGTTACGTCATCAAGGGGGCGGCGCATAGCACCTTGTTGGAAGCCCCCGAGGAGAACTGCGCCGCCGTAATCGGGTTCTTGAAGGGCGAAGCGGTCGGGTCGCTGGGCTAGGGCCGACGCACCGGAGCAACGTCGAGCGTCTGGAGGTAGCGTACGATGCGCGGATTTTCCTCCGGGGTTCCGAGCATCCAGTCGCCCATGCCGCCGGCATAGACCCGCGCCTCTTGGTTGCCCAGCAGTTCGCGCGCGGCGAACCAGCCGAGGGCGCCGAGGGCGCTGTTGTTGCCGAAGAAAATCACCCGCGTCTCCAGGGGAATGCGGGAAAAGGCGAACACTTGGCGAAGGGTCTCGAGGTCGCGGAAGCGTCCCGTCGTTTCGTCGAAAACCCAGCGGCCCGGTAGGTTCCTCGCCGTCGGAATCGTACCGGGCGCGCCGATGTCCTCGGGCCGATCCAGACCTAGGTACTGCGTATCGCGTCGCATATCGACGAGGGGGGTTTTCCCGATGGCGTCGCGGACGGCCTTGCGGCCGCCCGCCAGGAATCCGGTCGTCGCGACCGCGTCGAACGATTGCCGAGGGCGCGCGGCGGCCGGTCCTTGGTCGATGGCGAGACCTGCGCCGGCCGCGGCATTCAAGGGGGCATTGAGAATCGATACGCGGCGATGTCCGTTCAACTGAAAACTCAAGAAGAGATCGGTCGCTCCGGCTGCGTCGAAGGCGGTCCTACCTGCGTGGATTAGGATGACATGAGTTGTGTTGGCAATACCCAACTCGCTGGCCAATCCAGCGAACGCCTCGCGGCGCAGAAATCCGCGACGGCCATTGGACCCAACCGGGCGCCAGCGCTCGGGATAGTTGGCAAAGACCGCGCCGGTCAGGCGGCCACGGTCGTAGGCGGTTTGGGGGCGTAGGTCGAGGAGGAGCACATCGGGGTTTCTGGCGCTCTTGGCCAACCACATTTCATCGACCAAGGGGGGCGGGCGTGTCGTCTCCTGCGCTTCGGCGCGTGGCGCCATCGCCATGAAGGCGATCGCGAGGGAAACGATCGCGGCCCGGCGCCAACGGGATGGGGTCACTTCTTTTTCCAGTTCTCGCCCCATTTGGCGGTTTGTTTGCGTTGCAAGAACTCGTCCGTCATCTTACGCACCCGCTGCACCATGATTTGGAGAATGCGGCGCATCACCGGGTTCATGCCCGCGAGCCGCTCGCTGAACTGATCGCGCGGGATGACAAAGACCTCGACATCCTCCGAGACCATGGCCTCAGCGAGGCGTGGCCGATTGTCGAACAACGCCATCTCGCCAACGACATCGCCCGACCCAACGGTCGCGACCGTTTGGGGGTATTCGGACAGAACGTTCTTTCGCAACTGAATCTGTCCTGAAATGATCAAATATGCCTCCTCGCCCTTGTCCCCTTCGCGGAACAACACGGTCCCCTTGGCTAGTTTGGTTTTTTTGAACTCGGCCATAACTCTCTTCCCTTTTTCGCTGACCGGTGGTCGTCGACGCGGTCCGCACTGACCTGCCGCGGTGAACTCCCCGTCGCCCGTTCTCGTAGCGCATTGCACCGAGGAATGCCGGGATAGATTGCGCGATCACGGTTGTTGGGCGGACCGGCCAACCACCGGCGAAGGCTATCCACGACCCTACAGACAATGTTAGAATAAACCTACAACGTGTTGACCCCCCTAAGTATTTTCGGGTGGGAGCCCTTCATCGACCGCGGCGAATATCCGGTCAGGGGCTTGGATCGCCGCTTCTACGTAGGGGAATGGGCGTTCGGCAGGGAATTAGCGATGACGTCGACAAGATCGGCCGGGAAGAGACCTTCGCAGCGGCGCGATATGGCCGCAGAGAGCGTTGGACCAACCAGCGTCGCGTTGCATCTGCTCCAGACGATTTCAGGCGAGCAGGCATTCGATTTCCTCGAAGATATGCCAGTTGGCGTTTCGCTCTTCGATCTGGACGACCGATTGGTCCGGTTCAATCGAAAGACATTGGAGATTGCCGAGAACAATGCGTCGGCCTATGTCCTAGGCACCAAATTTGAAGACATCGTGCGTAGTGCCGCACGCGCGGGCATATTGCCGGTCGAACCCGATCGGGAAGAGGAATATGTTGCGCAACGGGTCGCGCGGCACCGCAACCCAGGGCCCCCCTTCGAGTTCAAGGCCGGGCAACACTGGGTCCAGGTCGCCGAACACGTCGTCGAAGGCGTCGGCACCGTTATTTTCTACACCGACATCACGGACCAAAAGCGCGTTCAGTCGGCTTTGGAGCACAGCGAGCAACGTTTCCGGGACTATGCGGAGTCTGCGTCGGACTGGCTGTGGGAGACCGATGAGAATTTCCTCTGCACCTATCACGGCGCCCTCGACCAGGTCGACCGCCCCCACATCGACTCCTTCATCTCGCCCATCGGTAAGACGCGGTGGGAAATCGCGGGCGTCGAAAACCCCGAGGCCGATCCCCTTTGGGCCGACCACATTGCGACCCTCAAGGCAAGACGACCGTTCCGCGATTTTCGCTACACGATGGGCGGCGGCGATACGCAGGTCCAGCACTACCGACTGAACGGTCGGCCGGTATTTGATGAAGATGGCACGTTCGCCGGTTATCGCGGGACGACCACAGTCGAAACCGCCTCGGTGGAACGGGAGAAGCTGCTGCACCTCCGGCAAACGCAGCTCTACGAAGCGATCGAGCACGTTGCGGTTGGCCTCGCGCTCTACGACGAGAATGACCGCCTGATCACCCGCAACAACCTAGCGCGCGATTTCGGCTCGTTGTCGCACCTTGCTAAACCCGGCGCGCGGTTTGAAGACTTGCTACGCGAAAGCGTCGCCGTCGGCTTGTTTCCAGACGCGATCGGGCGCGAAGAAGAATTCATTCGCGACCGTCTTGAGCGGCATCGCAACCCCGGCGAACCGTTCGAATACCGTCGCGCGGGCAGATGGATGGCCGTGCGCGAGACGCGCTTGCAAAACGGCCATACGATGGTCGTGTTCACCGATATCACTGATATCAAGCGGGCCGAGGCGGCGCTGCGCGAGAGCGAAGCCAAATTTCGTAGTTTGGTCGAAGGGTCGCTGCAAGGCGTCTGCATCCAACGAGACCTGAGACCGGTTTTCGCGAACCAGGCCTTTGCCGACATCTACGGATTTGAGGATGTCGATGCGGTCTTGGCGCTGGATTCGTTGCTGCGTCTGTTTCCTGAAGATCAATGGCAAGATATCGCCCAGCGAGCGCGAGAGCATGTAGATCGAGCGCTTCCGCCGGTAACGAAAGTACAATCGGCGCTGCGGCGCGACGGCGAGCACTTTTTTGTTGAGAGTCGTATTGGCGTTATTGAATGGGATGGGGCCCCGGCGCTTCAGGTCTCGGTGATCGATGTCACCGAGCGCGAAACGATGACGCGGCTTAAGGACGAGTTCGTGTCGACCGTGAGCCATGAGCTACGAACGCCCCTTACGTCGATCAGCGGCGCACTCGGTCTTATCGCGTCGGGCATGGCGGGGCACGTCCCGCCGAAGATCCGGGAACTGATCGACATTGCCAACAACAATGCGGAGCGACTGGTTCGGTTGATCGGCGACATCCTGGATATTCAGAAGATCGAATCGGGGCGGTTGGGCGGACGGCGTGTCGAGGTTGACGTCCACACCTTGCTGACGACCGCATCGAGTGCGAATCAAGGTGTGGCCGAGAAAAGCGGGGTCGCGATCGGGGTGATCGGTGACGGTCTCCCGCTTTCGGTCGAGGGCGATCCCGATCAGTTGATGCAGGTCATGACCAATCTCTTGTCCAACGCGATCAAGTTTTCGCCGCGGAACGGCCGGGTCGAGATGGCCTACACGCGCGACGGCGGGTCCGTCGTGATCACCGTCTCCGATGAAGGGCCGGGGGTTCCGCCGGAATTCCGCGATAAGATCTTTGAAAAATTCGTTCAGGTCGAGGCCTCCGATTCGCGGCCGCGCGGCGGGACCGGTTTGGGGCTCAGCATCTGTCGCTCGTTGGTCGAACATCACGGCGGGGTCTTGGGTTACGAGGCGCGTAGCCAAGGGGGCGCACGGTTTTGCCTCCGCCTGCCGATCATGGATCGGGGGGCTATGGGATGACTGGGAATTTGTCCACAGGCCGTGCTAACTAGGGGCTACGGCAGCGCCGGCCCTCAAGTGCGGCAGCGCTGTCGAGGGCAAACGGATTTTGTGAGCGAGGAGAGAATACATGGACGCGCGGGTCTTCGATAAGAGCAGGTTGCCGAGTCGGCATGTGACCGTTGGCGCGTCCCGCGCGCCGCACCGTTCGTACTACTACGCGATGGGGATGACCCAGGAGGATATCGACAAGCCGTTTGTCGGGGTCGTGACGACGTGGAACGAAGCGGCACCGTGCAATATTTCACTGTCTCGCCAAGCGCAGGCTGTGAAGAAGGGGGTCAACGAGGCCGGCGGCACGCCGCGCGAGTTCACCACAATTACCGTCACCGACGGGATTGCGATGGGACACGAAGGCATGCGGTCGTCCCTGGTCAGCCGGGAGGCAATCGCGGATTCGACGGAACTGACGGTCAGAGGCCATTGCTACGACGCAATCGTTGGGCTTGCGGGATGCGATAAATCGCTGCCTGGGTTGATGATGGCGATGGTGCGCCTCAACGTGCCCAGCGTCTTCATGTACGGCGGGTCCATTCTGCCGGGCCGCTTCCGCGGCAAGGACGTTACGGTCGTGGACGTGTTCGAGGCTGTCGGTATGCACCAGGCCGGCAAGGTCGACGACGAATACCTGCACGAGCTTGAATGCGTGGCGTGCCCTTCGGCGGGTTCCTGCGGCGGGCAGTTTACGGCCAACACGATGGCCTGCGTGTCCGAAGCGATCGGGCTGGCGCTACCGGGTTCCGCCGGCGCGCCCGCACCCTACGAGACGCGCGACGAATACGCCGTCGCCTCGGGCCGCCAGGTCATGGATCTCATCGCATCTAACCTGCGACCGCGCGACATCGTGACCCGCAAAGCCCTCGAGAATGCCGCCACGATCGTTGCCGCTTCGGGCGGTTCGACGAACGCGGCGTTGCATCTACCGGCGATTGCCCACGAGTGCGGCATCGAGTTTGACCTCCACGACGTTGCCGAAATATTCAAACGCACCCCGTACATCGCCGATATGAAGCCGGGCGGTAAATACGTGGCCAAGGATATGTTCGAAGTCGGCGGCGTGCCTGTCTTGATGAAGGCATTGCTGGATGGCGGCTTTTTGCACGGCGATTGCATCACGGTCACGGGCAAGACCATTGCCGAGAATCTGAAAGACGTCGTGTTTCCGGAAGACCAAGACGTCATCTATCCGGTCTCCAAGGCGCTGTCGCCGACGGGCGGCGTCGTGGGCTTGCGCGGCAACCTTGCTCCAGAAGGAGCGATCGTCAAAGTGGCGGGAATGAAACGCCTTCAGTTCACCGGCAAGGCACGGGTCTTCGACTCGGAGGATGCCTGCTTTGCCGCGGTCCAGTTGAAGCAATACGAAGAAGGCGACGTGCTGGTGATCCGCTATGAGGGACCGCGCGGCGGTCCGGGCATGCGGGAAATGCTGGCAACCACGGCCGCACTCTACGGTCAGGGCGTTGGCGACGAGGTTGCGTTGATTACCGATGGCCGCTTCTCTGGCGGGACGCGCGGCTTCTGCGTCGGTCATGTCGGCCCCGAGGCTGCGGTCGGCGGACCGATCGGCCTGCTCAAGGACGGCGACACCATCACCATCGATGCGGTGAACGGAACGCTCGATGTCGACCTAAGCGCCGAAGAGTTTGAGTCCCGGCGCAAAGCCTGGAAACCGCGCAAGACCAACTACCAGTCCGGGGCGTTGTGGAAGTACGCGCAACTCGTCGGCACGGCCGAGAAGGGTGCGGTGACACACCCGGGCGCGGCCGCTGAAACGCACGTCTACGCGGACCTTTAGGTCGAAAGGCTTTCGGTATGGTCGGTATCGCTCGGGCGATCTTGAATGCGCTGCCGCGGATCACCCACGGCGCGCGCCTTCACGTCGTTCCGAAACTAGCGACGCCGGTTGGTCGCGAAGCGATTGCCTTGGGCGACGGACCGAACGAAATGCGCCATATTCCGGGGCATGCTTTGGACCGTTCGGGCCTTTGCCTTTTGATTGTCAACGCAGGGGTGGAGCCGGTCATCGTATCGGAGATTGGCTTAATGGGCCGACTCGGCCGGCCGCGGGTCACGATGCGGGAGCCGTTGCTTCACGATTCGAGGGCGTGGCCGAGGTGCCTGCAACCGGGCGAGTCGGTGGTGGCCTATTTTGCCTCCAACATCAAACGGCACCCGGTATTGCCGCAAGTTCGACGTGCGTTCGTTGCCGACGAAGACGGGCGGATGTTCACCGCGAGCAGCCCGGCGTTGCATTTCTTCGTTCGCGAATATGCCGAATACGCGGCAATCCGCCGCCTCGCGGCGCCGCCGGAATCATTGGGATAGCGTCATGAGCGACCCTTGGCAGCGTCCGTTAAAGCCCGGCGAACGCCGCCGGCGCGAGTTCGGTATGCCGCGCCGCAACTGGGTCGTTGTGGTAATCATCATTGCGGCGCTTGCCGTGTGGCAGTATCGGGGCGGCGGCACGTCCTTCGACGTTGCGCCCGACCTGCGCAACTACTCGCGTGACGAGTTCGACGCGGCCAAGCTGCTGATGACGGCCGGGTTCGCCATCGTGACGACGCCCGCCGCCTGCCAGCAGAAATTCAACGCGTTCGACGACGACAGCGTTTGGCAAACCGCCGTGGTGGCCTGGAACGATCGACACGATGCGTTGATGGCCAAGGTGCTAAGGATTTCCCAGGAAACCGGTCTGAGCGGCGCCCGCGGCCGGGACAGCATGCGGAACGATTCGCTGCGGCTGGTGGAGACCCGTTTGCGCCAATGGGAGGGCCGCGAAACCTTGCAGTGCAGGCGTTTCGTCGAACAAATGAACGGCGGCATCTGGGATCTCACCGCGCTGCCGGAACTGCCCAACCTGATCGCAACCGTCGAAGCGGCCCCGGCCGACCCAAAGGAGCGCACGGCGGAGTAGGGGCTGGCTCTTGCGGTTAGCGTACGTGATCCAACCAGCGCAGCACCCCTAACATCAACAACGTTCCGCCCAGCATCCATACAGGACCGAAGAACCACAGGGTGACGAGGATCGCGGCATAGAACCCGCGCATGCCGAGCGTGTAGTGCAGCGCCCCCCGGTCGATCATTTCCTTGCAAACCCTAAGCTGGCTTGCCGGTGCCCGCGCGGGCGGAACGTTGAGTTCAAGGGTGAGGTGATTGTAGTAGCGCAACGCCCACGAGAAATTCATGAAGTTCGCGAAAAAGGTGATGGTGAGCAGCAGGACCTTTGACAGGAACACGGCGTCGCTGGCGCTGCCCAGGAGATTGAGCCGGTGCAGGAATGAAGGCACGCCATTCGATGAAATCAGGAAGCTTAGGAGTCCGATTGCCACGATGATCGATGAGGATGCCAGCATCGACGTGGCGGTGATCCAATTGCGCAGAGTCTGAACGACAATGACGTCTCGCTTGTCTTCGATAACGCTGTCGACCCAGGCGTGGCGCAGGATATGGGCGAGACCCGACGCGGTACGCTCGGGTGCGCGCCGCACCTCGCGGACGAGCAGGAGGTGATAGCCCGAAAAGAGCGCAACGCTCAGGGCGACCAACGCCGTTTCGATCCAATTGACGGTGACTATATCGCGTGCTCCATCGGATGCGCGCCCAAACTAAGTCTAGAAAGACCCGATAGGCAAGGCGAGCGCCGAGCCCGCCGGGATATGCTTTGTCGGTTCCTCGGGCCCGTGAGGACTGTGATTGTTGCCGTTCCTGTGCGGCCAGTTTGACGATAGCATCGTCGCCCGCCGCGCCTAGATGGAAATTCTCGAGGAACAAATGGCGGCGGCGTCAGAAGCACGGCACAATGAGCCTATGCAACAAGCTAGACATATTGCCGCTCTGGTCCTGATGGGCCTAGTTATTATCGTCGCGGTGCAGAACGTCGAGACCGCCGATGTCCGATTCTTGGTTTGGACGTTTTCGGCCCCACGCGTCTTGCTCCTATTCGCGGTGTTTTGCGCCGGCGCGATCGTTGGCTGGCTCGCACACCGACCGAGGCGCTATTCCGCCAACACGCACCACACCGGGACGTGATCCGAGGGTTGAGTGCGGCCGCGTTCGTCGCGGTCGATGCCGGACGCTTCTAGGCGGTCTGCGACCCGCGGCGACAGCAGAACATGATCGATGCGGATGCCGTGATTTTTTTCCCAGGCGCCGCGCTGATAGTCGAAGTAGCTCCAGGCCTGGGCGAGTTCGGGGTGGAGGGCGCGGAAGGACTCGGTCAGTCCGAGGTAGTTGATCTCGCGCCACAGGGCGCGCGAGTCGGCGTGGGCGATGGCGTCGTCCAGGAAGGCGCCGGGGTCATAGAGATCCTCCGCCTCCGGCGCGATGTTCCAGTCGCCGCCCAAAACGAAATCCACATCGTCCTTCAGCAGGGTCCGGGCGTGGTCGCGCAGGTGCCCCATCCAACGCAGCTTGTAGTCGAACTTTTCGGTGTCGAGCGGGTTGCCGTTGGGCAAGTAGAGGGAACCGATGCGCAGTCCCTCGATGGTGACCTCGATGTAGCGCGACTGATCGTCGTCGGTGTTTCCGGGCAATCCGCGAATCACGTCCTCCATCGGGTGCTTGGAGAGGATCGCAACGCCGTTGTATGTGCGTTGTCCGTGGATCGCGATGGAATAGCCGAGGTCTTCGATCTCGAGTGCGGGAAACTTGTCGTCCGCGACCTTGGTTTCTTGCAGCAATAGGACATCGGGCGAGGTCGCGCGCAGGTAGTCGCACACGTGGGGGACGCGCACTTTGATCGAATTGACGTTCCAGGTGACGATTTTCATGGGACCGTTGGGGCAAAGATCGCAGGTTCGGAGCGGGTCACCGGATAGCACGTCCGGTCACGCGGGCAAAGGCGGATCGGTATGCTACATCAAGGGGTACAAGGAGATCGCCGATGTCAGAAATGAAACTTCGGTTTACGCCGAACCCGAATTACATCCACAAGGTGCTGGTCGCGGCTGCTGAGGCGGGGGTCACCGACCGGTTGATCTACGTCCGCACCGGCCCGTTCGATGCCGACACGGACCTGTGGCGCGACAACCCGCTGAACAAAGTGCCGACGCTGGTACTGGACGACGGGGAAGCGCTCTATGGCGGGCCGGTCATTTGCGAGTATTTCGATTCGCTCCACGACGGGCCGAAGATGTTTCCGCCCTGGGGCCGCACCCGGTTCACGGCGCTGACGCAGATGACGCTGGGCGAGGGGGTCTTCGAGGCCGCCGTCGCGCTCGACCGCGAGAGTTGGCGCGATGCCGCAACGCGGCGGGCCGACGAGGTCGAACGCCACTGGCTCAAGATCGTGCGCGCCTTAGACGACATGGAAGAAGACGCCGGCGACCAGATCGGTTTCCACATCGGGCACATCTGCATTGCCGGCGGTCTATCGCGCCTCGACTACCGGGTACCCGAGTTCGGCCGCCTCCTCGACGGAATCGATCCCACGTTCGAATGGCGCGATACGCGGCCCAAACTCGCGGCATGGTATGAAAAGTTGCTGAATCGCCCGTCGATGCGCTTCACCGTCGATCGCGATTTGAAGCCGGCGCAGTACGAGCGCCCGGTGCCCGAAACGGCTTAGACCGAAGCGGTCAGGCGACCGCGAAACTGGTCCCGCAGGAACAGGTGGACGCGGCGTTTGGGTTCTTAATCGAAAACGCGGCGCCGATCATGTCCTCGACGAAATCGATCTGGGCCCCGGCGAGGTACATCAGCGACATGTTGTCGGTCACCAGTTTGACGCCGGCTTGTTCGATCACGACGTCGTCGTCGGTCTTGCTGTCGTCGAAGGAAAACCCGTACTGAAAACCGGCGCACCCGCCGCCGTTGACCACGACGCGGAGCATGACGTCGGGGTTCTCCTCCTGGCTCATCAGGAAGGAAACTCGCTTAACGGCGCTGTCCGACAGCGAAAGCATGGTAGCGGCGTTGGTCATATCGCTCCTTCGTCGTGGTCTGATATGTAGGACAAATAGACTGCGAGTCAATCGCAAGCGTGTTCCGAGACCGATTGACCGGGCCGGGCAGGGCGGTTTTCCGGGATTCCAACCCCGTTGCGGGGTTCGGGGGCGGCAGCTAGGGTCCGGCCATGACCGAACGCCTCGCCCTCGCGCCCTACGCCTGCGATCCGGCCCGCAGCCGGGGCCGGCGGCATCCCGAACCCGAAAGCGCCATGCGCTCGCCGTTCCAGCGCGATCGCGACCGGGTCATCCATTCCGGGGCGTTCCGCCGCCTGAAGCACAAAACGCAGGTTTTCGTCTATCACGAGGGCGATTACTACCGCACCCGCCTGACGCATTCGATCGAGGTCGCCCAGGTGGCCCGCACGATCGCACGGGCGCTCGGGCTCGATGAGGATTTGGCCGAAGCGCTGGCGCTTGCCCACGACCTGGGTCACACGCCGTTCGGTCATGCCGGCGAGGACGCGCTCGACGCGGCGATGGCGCCCTACGGCGGCTTCGACCACAACGCCCAAACCTTGCGCGTGCTGACCGACTTGGAGCATCGCTACGCCGAGTTCGACGGGCTCAACCTCACCTGGGAGACCCTGGAGGGCGTGGTCAAGCACAACGGCCCGTTGATCGGGCCCTATGCGCCAAAGAAAGAACCGGTCGACGGCACGATCCTGACCTACAACGCCGAATTCGATCTCGGCCTGGACACCTTTGCCGGGATCGAGGCGCAGGTCGCGGCGATGGCCGATGATATCGCCTACAATGCCCATGACATCGACGACGGCGTGCGCGCAGGGTTGTTCAAGCTCGAAGACTTGCACGGTGTTCCGCTCGGTACGACGGCGGTCGAAGATGTCCTCAGCCGCTATCCCGACCTCGAGCAATCGCGCCTGGTCAACGAAGTCACGCGCCGCGTCATCGACGCGATGGTCGTGGACTTGCTGGATGAGACGCGGCGCCGGCTCACGGCGGCAAAGCCCGGCTCGGCCGACGACATTCGCCGACTCAGCCGGCCCGTGGTGGCGTTTTCCCAAGGCCTAGCGGAGGCGGATCGCGCCCTCAAGGCGTTTTTGTTCGACAATATGTACCGCCATGCGCGGGTCAACGAGATGACGGCGAATGCGCGCGCGGTTGTTGCGCGTCTCTTTGAGTACTTCTTTGTCCATCAAGATCGGTTGCCGGGCGAATGGCAGGCCCGCCTCGCTGTCATCGAAGGCGATGCAGGGCGCGCTCGGGTGGTTGCCGACTACATCGCAGGGATGACGGACCGCTACGCGCTGCAAGAACACGCCAAGATCGTGGCGTAAGGCGCGTCTGCACCCGGCGATTCGATTCTCTCCCCACGCTGGCCGTGCTACCAAGGGTGCGTGATGGACGTTATCAACCTTCCACTGATCCTTGGCGCCGCTTTCATCGCGACCGTCAGTCCCGGCCCCGCGACGATGGCAATTGCAGGAACCTCGTTGGCCCTTGGGCGCCGGCACGGATTGGCGATCGCGTCCGGCGTGACGACGGGGTCGCTGGCCTGGTCGATTGCGGCCGCCCTGGGGCTGGGTGCGCTGATGTTCGCCAATGCCTGGCTGTTCGAGGCGATGCGCTACGCCGGGGCGGCGTACCTGATGTGGCTCGCGCTCAAATCGGCGCGCGCGGCATTTGGGCCTGCCGTCGCGAAGACCCCTGCGGTCGCGGTGCAGTCCATGCGTAAGGCTTATTCCAAGGGATTGGCGTTGCACCTGACCAACCCGAAGGCGGTCCTTTTCTTTGGGTCGCTCTATTCGATCGGGGTTCCCGCCGCTGCCGACCCGGCGGCCGTCGCGGTGGTGATTGGCGCGGTCGGATTTCAGAGCTTTCTGCTCTTTCACGGCTACGCGCTGCTGTTCACGGCCGCTCCCGTGGTGCGGAGATACGCTCGCCTCCGGCGGTGGTTTGAGGGGGCGTTTGCGTTCGCCTTCGGCGCGGCAAGCCTCAAGGTTCTGACGGCGAAGCTGGCCGGATGATGGGTCGGCGTGCGACGCGCGGCGATAAAACCGACCGTTCGGGCCGCTTGAAACTGGCCAACGCGACTCGGACACGCTAGAACCCGCGGCGACCAGGCGCCTGGAAAAAATGACCCTCTTAGCCCAACTCAAGCAACAGATTGATGCGATTGTCGTCCGCCTCGGGCGCGACGGAGCGCTGCCCGCCGGGCTGGACACGGGAGCGGTCGTTGTCGAACTGCCGCGGAACCCCGAGCACGGCGATCTCGCGACCAACGTGGCGATGGTTCTGGCGAAACCGGCTGGTATGAAACCGCGCGACGTCGCCGACCTCATTGTGCCTCATATCGAAGCCCTAAACGGCGTTGCCACGGCGGAGGTTGCCGGCCCCGGTTTCATCAATTTGCGCCTCGCGCCCGTTGCATGGCAGGGCGAGTTACGCGCGATTCTTGACGCTGGCGCAGACTACGGCACTTCGGACGCGGGCGGCGGCGGCAAGGTCAATGTCGAATATGTCTCGGCCAACCCCACGGGGCCGATGCATGTCGGCCATTGCCGCGGCGCCGTGGTCGGCGATGCGCTTGCCAATCTACTGGCCAAGGCCGGGTACGACGTAAGCCGCGAGTACTACATCAACGATGCCGGGGCCCAGGTTCAGACGCTCGCCCGGTCTTTGCATTTGCGTTATCGCGAGGCGCTGGGCGAGGCGATCGATATCCCTGACGGTTGGTATCCTGGCGATTACTTGATCCCGGTTGCGCAGGGCATCGTCCGGCGCGACGGCGACCGGTGGAAGGACTCCGACGAAGGGACGTGGTTCGAACCGTTTCGCGCCATTGCCGTCGACGCGATGATGGACATGATCCGCGACGACCTCGCGGCGCTGGGCATCGTTCACGATGTTTTCTTTTCGGAAAAAACGCTCCACGAATCGGGCAAGATCGCGGAGTCGTTGGCCGAAATGGACGCTAAGGGTCTCATCTATAGGGGAGTGCTTGAGCCGCCCAAGGGCAAGGAGCCCGAGGACTGGGAGGCACGCGAGCAAACGCTGTTCCGCGCGTCGGATTTCGGCGACGATACCGATCGACCGCTGCAAAAGTCCGACGGATCGTGGACCTATTTTGCCGCCGATATTGCCTATCACCGCGACAAGATCGCGCGCGGCTTCACTCATATGGTGGACGTTTGGGGCGCCGACCACGGCGGTTATATCAAACGGATGAAGGCCGCTGTCGCCGCGTTGTCGGACCGGCGGGCGGAGCTCGACGTGCGCATCACCAACCTAGTCAAGCTGATGCGGGCGGGCGAGCCGGTCAAGATGTCGAAGCGTTCGGGCGATTTCGTTACGTTGCGCGAGGTTGTCGACGAGGTCGGCCGCGACGTCGTGCGGTTCATGATGCTGACCCAAAAACCGGAATCGTCGCTCGACTTCGATTTCCAAAAGGTCACCGAGCAATCCAAGGACAACCCGGTCTTCTATGTGCAGTACGCGCACGCTCGGATCCGGTCGGTGATGCGCCGGGCCGCCGACGAGGCGTCTGCGGTCGATACGTCGCCGTCCTCCCTAATTGGCGCCGACCTCGAAAAATTGAGTCACGCCGCGGAGTTAGCGTTGGTCCGGCAGATGGCGTTGTGGCCGGGTATCGTCGAAAACGCGGCGCGTGCACATGAACCACACAGAGTCGCTTATTTCCTGTATGATTTGGCATCGGCGTTTCATACGCTGTGGAATCAGGGCACCGAAGCACCAGAACTTCGATTCCTGATAGAGGAAAACCCAGAATTGACGCGCGCGCGGCTCGCCCTGCTTCAGGGCGTCGCCGCCGTAATTGCTTCCGGCCTCGGGGTACTCGGGGTGGAGCCGGTTGAGGAGATGCGTTGATGATGGCCGATGACGACGACACATTCGAATTGCCCCCACGGCGGACGCCAGGACCGCCGCCGTTTGCCAGTCCAAAAACCGCCGCCAACGAGGACGGCATCCACATCCCGCCGTTGCGCGAGACCGCCGAAGAAGACGAGAACCGGCGCGCCAATTCGCGCTCGCGGTTCGGCAGTTTCTTTGCTGCCGCTGCGATGGCTGCTGTCCTAATGGGCGGCGCCTTCTGGTGGGGCTTCGAGGTCGGCAAGCAGAACGCGCTGGAACAGATCCCGCCGGTTGTCCGCGCCGATCCGTCGCCGATCAAAGAAGCGCCGACCGAGCCGGGCGGTTTGCAGGTGCCCCATCAGGACAAGCTCGTCTTGCAAGACGTTCAAGACGACAACGGGGTGGGTGCGCCGGTGACCCTTGCGCCGGCGCCCGAACAACCCGCGCCGCCGCCGCGAATCGTCGAGACCGATACGCCGACGGGACGGGCGGTCGAAACCGTCCAATTGCCGCCGCCGCCCGTGATTCGCGAAGCGGCGCCGGTCGCAGCGCCGCGTCAGCTTCCGACGGTGCCGCCAATTGTCGCTGCATCGCCGCCGCCACCGCCGCTCCCGGCGGCTGAAACGGCGCCCATCGTGCAGAGCCAACCCGCGGAAATCCCCGCGCCAGTCACCGCCGCGCCGCAAGCCGCGGCCCCTGTCGCCGCCCCGGCACCGGTCGCTGCTACCGGGGCGTTCCGCGTCCAGCTTGCGGCCTACCGCTCGCCGGAAGCTGCACAAACCGGCTGGCAGGCACTCAAAACCCGGTATGAGGATCTGCTCGGCGCGCTTGAGCCCACGGTGGTCCGTGTCGATCTCGGCGACAGAGGCGTGTTTCACCGGCTCCAAGCGGGGCCCTACACCAATGGCGACGCCGCAGAGGCCGCGTGCACGACGCTCAGGACGCGCAATCAGGCCTGTATTGTGGTGCGGCCTTAGGCAATACCGTCGCGCCGGAACCGATGCGCGACGCCTGGATCTAGGCGTCGTCGACCGTAAGTTCGGCCAGTTCGTAAACGCTCGCGCCGGGGTAAGCCGATCGGACGCACAACCGATATGGGTCGTCTGACACCCACATGTGATAGCCGAACGGTGCATCGGCGATGTCCGCGACGCCGTCGGTGCGCCCGCACCGAAAGTGAACGGTCTCAAAGGTACCTGCGGCCACGGTGATGGTCTCGCGTCCGACCCGCTCGATGCCGTAGGGGATATAGGCGAGCGCGGGGCCGCTGGCGCCGGACTTGTTCAGGGTCGAGGTCAGCAAATCCCAATGGCCGCGCGCACCGTCCGTACCGGGGTCGCCGGCTGCAATCATCCAGGCATCGCCGACCAGGGCGTGACAGCAAAACGTGAACCGGCCCGGGAGCGGGCGACGGTAGGTGACGCGTCCTTCGCCGCGGGTGTCGGCGGTACATTCGGCATCGCTTGCCGAGAAGGCATACCAAGCGCTGCCGGTGCGTTTGCCGTCGGTCTCGATGCGGACGAAGGCATCGGTCGGCCGCCAGTCGGCGTCGACAGCCATGACCGAGTCGCGCTCGACATCCAGACCGGGACGCGCGATGCGGCAGAATGCCCGCTGGATCAGGCGCCCGTCGGCCAAGCGCGTGACGGAGAAGCGCTCATATCCGAGTTTGGTGCCGCGTTGCTCGGGGGTGTCGTACAGGTAGTCGATGCGGCCGGTGAGGAAGGTGCGCTTTTGCCTCATCGAGGCAAACTACCATGTTCTTATGGTTTACCTAGGCCGACGAAGGCGCTCCGCCCGGGCCGTTAAAATCCATGCTAAAACGCCGGGCAATGACCCAGCCCACAATCTTCGGCCTCGCCGGGCCCGCACTGACCGCCGGCGAGCGCGCCTTCTTTACCGAAACGAAGCCGCTCGGTTTCATTCTGTTTTCCCGCAATTGCGCGGCACCGGATCAAGTTGCCGCGCTATGCGCCGATCTTCGCGCGGTTGTCGGGCAGCCCGACGCGCCGATCTTGATCGACCAAGAGGGCGGGCGCGTTGCCCGGCTTAAGCCGCCGCACTGGCGTCACCCGCCGCCCGCCCGCGTGTTCGGCGATCTGTGGGACCGCGACCGGGCGGCGGCGACCCAGGCGTCCTACCTCAACGGTCAACTTATCGGCGCCGAGCTCGCGGCTAGCGGAATCAATGTCGACTGCGCGCCGGTTCTGGACGTTCCGGTGCCGGGCAGCCATGACATCATCGGCGACCGCGCTTTCCACACCGACGTTGCCGCGATTGTCGCGTTGGCGCGGGCCTTCGCCGACGGCCTCATCGCCGCAGGGGTTCTGCCGGTGGTCAAGCACATCCCCGGCCACGGACGCGCGACGGCCGATAGTCACGCGGACCTGCCAGTCGTCACCGCCGCGCTGGAAGCGCTCGACCAGGATTTCGCGCCCTTTGCCGCGTTGCACGATTTGCCTTTGGCGATGACGGCGCATGTCTTATTCAGTTGCGTCGATCCGAAACGCCCGACAACCACCTCGGCCCGGGTGATAGCGGCGGTGATCCGTGGGAAGATCGACTTCCAAGGCCTGCTGATGAGCGACGATATTTCGTCCAACATGAAAGCGTTGTCTGGCACCTACGCGGAGCGGGCGCGCGACAGCCTTGCCGCCGGGTGTGATGTGGTTCTTCATTGTGACGGCGATCTGGCGGCTATGCAGGAGGTTGCCGATGCGGTGCCGTCGCTGAGCGATCAGGCCGCCGTGCGATGGGCCCAGGCATCGTTTCTCGTTGCCGGCACGACGGCGATTGACGTGGCCGCCGTCAGCCAAGAACTCGAGGCGCTCTTGCCGCCGTCTTTGCCGGGTTAACCGCCCGCGGCGGCGCGGAAGTGATCGAGGCAATAGGGCCATCCCTGCTCGGAGGCCATCGCGGCGCGGTAGTGCGTCCAGTCGTCGCCGTGGTGCGCGAGGTCGCTATGCACCAGCGTCACCGTGGTGCCGTGGTCGCTCGGTGCAAAATGAACCGTCACCGTGCTGGAGCGTTCCGGCTTGGTGTCGATCTTTCGGTCCGGCGCGATGTGCCAGTGGAACATGAGGCCCTGGGGCGCGGCGGTCTCGATGACCGTCCCCCAGACGATCCGTTCGCCCGATTGGGCAAGCTCATAGCAGTGCCCGTCCGCCTGCGCATCGATTCCGATTTTGGCGAGCGCCTCGCCACAGAACGTGTACTCCTGGGGCCACCAAGCGTCGAACCGTGTCACGAAGAGGTCCCAAGCCGCCGCGGGCGCCAGCGGGACGGCAATCTGCACGGCAACGGTGTCATCGCTTTCGTCAATATCGCTCATCGCGGTCCTCGGGTTCCTGTTGTCCAGTCTCCCGCGTCGGCTTCGACGTCGCAAGGTCGCCGGCGGGATGGAGGTCGATCGCCGCGCGCCGCCGCGCGAGAAACCTTCGTTCGGCGGCATTTTGCGTGGCGGCGATCGCGGCCTCGTAGGCGTCGGCGGCTTCCTGCGCACGGCCGGCGCGGCGCAACAGATCGGCGCGCACCGCGTGGTAGGGCTGGTACGCGCTAAGGTCTTCGCCAGCATCGAGCGCCGCCAGTTTTACCAAACCGGCTGCGGCACCGTCGCGGAACGAAAGGGCCGCAATCGCGTTGAGGTGCACCACCGGGGAGGGCACCAGCGCTTCGAGGCGTTCGTACAGCAACACGATCTCGGCCCAGTCGGTGTCGCCGAACGTGGCGGCGGTCGCGTGGACGCCGCTGATGGCAGCCTGCAACTGGTAGGGACCGGGGTAGGGTGCGCCCCGGCGCAGGGCTGCAAGCAAGAGCGTATCGGCGCGCGCAATGGCGGGCTGGTCCCACAGGGTGCGGTCTTGCTCTTCCAATGGCATCAACGCGCCGTCCGGTCCGCGCCGCGCGTTGCGGCGCGATTCGTGGAACAGCATCAAGGCGAGCAATCCAGCGACCTCCGGTTCCTCGGGGATGAGTGCGCTCAAGGTTTCGCACAGCCTGAGCGCCTCGCGGCAGAGGTCGGCACGGAAGGGCGTTTCACCGGCGGTCGCGGCGTACCCTTCGTTGAACACGAGGTAGAGCACGGCTAGGACCGAGGCCAAACGTTCCGGCCAGGTTTCGCGTGGCGGGATTCGGTAGGGAATGCCCGCTGCCTTGATCTTCCTTTGGGCGCGCACTAGGCGTTGGGCCATCGTCGCCTCCGGAACGAGAAAGGCGCGGGCGATCTCGCCGGTCGACAGCCCGCCCAGTGTGCGCAGGGTCAGGGCGACGCGGGCTTCCTCCGGCAAGGCGGGGTGGCAGCAGGTAAAGATCAACCGCAGCCGTTCGTCGGGGATGTCCTCGTCGGTTTCCGGATCGACGGTCGCGGCGTCGAGGTCGGCCAAAACCTTCATTTCACCGCGTTTGGTCTCGAAACGGGCCGCGCGGCGCAGGCGGTCGACGGCCTTGTTGCGGGCCGCGCGAATCAACCAAGCGCGTGGGTTGTCGGGAATACCGTCCGTGGCCCAACGGTCCATCGCCACGATAACCGCGTCCTGCAACGCATCCTCGGCTAGGGCGAAGTCGCGAACCATCGCCACCAAAGCAGCGAGGACGCGGCCCCACTCGTCGCGGATCAAGGTTTCGATGGCGCGGTGGGCTGGTGCGATCCCGGTCATGACCGGGACAGCGTAACACGCGGGGTCTGGCCGTTGCGCCGTTCCCCCGCGCATCGCGTCGATCTTACATATCCGGGATGTTCATCAACGGTCGGACCTCGATCGTACCGTGCTCGGCGGTCGGCAACTTGGCCGCCCAAGCGATGGCATCGTCGAGGTCGTCGGCGTCAACGATATAGAATCCGCCGAGCTGTTCTTTGGTTTCGGCGAACGGACCGTCGGTTGTCATGGTCTTCCCGTTCCGCACTTTGACCGAGGTTGCGGTCGCGACGCCCTGGAGCGGATCGCCCGCGACCATTTTGCCGCTTTTCACCAGATCCTCGGTAAAGGTGAAGTAGCGCTGCATATAGGCGGCTTGCTCCTTGGGGTCGACGTTGGCTTGGTCGGACTCGGCCGCGTAGATCAACAAAATGTATTTCATGGTGGTCTCCCTTGCGTTGCGTTTCTGTGACACCCCTAGGACGAACGGGCGGGCGGCAGATCGACACGCTGCGAAAAAAATTATCCGGATTGCGTCAGCGGGCAGGGGAAGGCCTCCGCGAGGGCCGCCGCCAGCCCGGCATCGGCGGTCAGGTCGAGGTTCGCGCGTTCGCTGCCGCCCCAGGCGATAAACCGTGCCCGAATATCCCCCAGGATGGCGCTGGGCGGCAGGCAATAGGCGGGTTCGGGCGCGCTGTGGTTGCGGTCGACCGATTGCAGGATAAAGGCGGCACAGGCCTCGCGCGGCGCCAGGGCGGGGTGGGTGCACTGGCTCAGCAGGATGCCTGCACGGAGCGGGCGTTCGTCGGCTATTACCGGTGCCGTGGACAAGCCGATCCCAAGGGCTACAGCAGCGGCGAACGCCCTGCGGCGGTTCATCGCCGCCGGGCGATGAGGCGGACCAGCGCCGCCTCGCCCCGTTGGAACGAATCCTGCGGTACGAACGAACGGGCCTCCTCTAGTAGGAGGATGTCGGCGGCGGCAAAGTCCGCCCGTAGCATTGCGGCGGAATACAGCATTTCCAGGTCGGGCGGTCCGCCGGTCTTGAGCTCCAGTTGGTCGGTGTGGAACACCTCCATGATGACGAGGCCGCCGGGTTTCAACGCGGCCAGCATGGCGCGGTGGACGGCGGCGCGTTGCGCGGGGCGGAAGTGCACGAAAACGCAGACGAGACCGTCGTAGGCGGCCTGCGGCCAGTCCCATGTCGTGAGGTCGGAGAGCACGGTCGTCAACGCGACGCCGCGTTGGGTCGCCATGCGCTTGGCTTTGCCCTGGGCGACTTCGGATCCGTCCTGCGAGGTCGTGGCAAAACCTTGTTCGGCCAGCCAAACGCCGTTGCGCCCCTCGCCGTCGCCGACCGACAAGACGGTACCGCCGGTGGGCAGGCGACCGATCTGGCTTGCGACGAAGGGGTTGGGCACCTCGCCGTAGCGATAACCATCACCGGCGAAGCGTTCGTCCCAGAAGGTCAAAGTCATGTGGCCTCTCGGTTCAGGTCGTAGTGGAGCAGGGGAAGCTGACGGCCGGGGATGCTGCCGGAGGGGCAAAGTCCGGTCCGCACCGCGCCCATGCGAAGATAGAAGCCTTCGGCCTCCGGGTCGGACTCGATCCTTACGCCCGTTGCTCCGGCCTGCGCTCGAAGGACAAGGTCGTGCCATAGCGCCGCGCCGACGCCGCGCCCGATCGCCAGCGGGTCGACAAAGAACAGTTCAACACCGGCTTCTCGGTTTTTCACCGATACCGCGTAGAACCCGCGCCGAGTACCAGAATCTTCAAAGAGGCGAACGGTCTGGTTGTCCAGCATGTCTGGCGTTACCGTCAGTTCATCGGCGCAGGCCGCCATGAAGGCGTCGTCATACCCCCAATGGGCTTTGGATCGCCGGGCCAGCGCGCTCAACGGCGCGAGGTCGGCGACGGTCGCGTCTCGGATCATACGTCCGCCGCCTTTTGTAAGTCTTGGCCGAACATGATCCGGTGGCCGTCCGGGGTATGCACAATCATTTCCCGCATGCCCCAAGGTTTGTCCGTCGGCGGCGCCACTGCGAGACCGCGCGCGGTCACTTCCGCGTGGTAGGCGGTTACGTCGTCCATTTCGATGTAGGCGAAATAGGAGTGATCGCCCAAGTTCTTGGGCGGGATCGCGTCTGGGCACTCGCCCATCATCACCGAACAGGCGCCGCGTCGGACGTAAACCCAACCCTCGGGTTTCATCCAGACGGCGAAGCCCATGATCTCGGTCCACCACGTGGCGGCCGCCTCGATATCGGGGACGGCCAGGACGTAGTGTTGTCCGACGACAGTCGGCCCACTCATTCAGCCGCCTCCTGCACACCCCCAAGCCACGCAGCGAGATCGGCCAGCGCCCGTTGCGCGTAGGCCGGCTTGCGGTCCTTGCGCTTGGTTCGCCCGGTGAGTGGCGGGAACAGGCCGAAATTGACATTCATCGGTTGGAACGTCGCGGCGTCAGCGCCTTGGGTGATGTGGTTGAGCAGGGCACCGAGCGCAGTCGTCTCCGGCGGTGCGTCCGCAACGACACCAAGTCGTTCCGCCGCCGCAAACCGTCCCGCCAGCAAACCGATGGCGGCACTCTCGATGTACCCCTCGACGCCGGTGACTTGGCCGGCAAAGCGCAGGCGTGACATTGCGTTCAAGCGTAGATGTCCGTCCAGCAGGCGCGGCGAATTGAGGAACGTGTTGCGATGGATGCCGCCCAGCCGCACGAAGGTCGCGTTCTCCAGTCCCGGGATGGTCGCGAAGATTCGCTTTTGCTCGCCATGCTTCAGCTTGGTCTGGAAGCCGACCATGTTGTAGAGCGTGCCCAGCGCGTTGTCCTGGCGGAGTTGGACCACGGCATAGGCTTTAACGTCGGGTTGGTGCGGGTTGGTTAGACCCACCGGTTTCATCGGCCCGAAGCGCAGGGTCTCGGGTCCGCGTTCGGCCATCACTTCGATGGGCAGGCAGCCTTCGAAGTAGGGCGTGTCTCTTTCCCAATCCTTGAATTCTGTTTTGTCGCCCGTCACCAGCGCGTCGATGAACGCAAGGTACTGGTCCTGGGTCATCGGGCAGTTGAGGTAATCCTTGCCGTCGCCGCCGGGCGCCGACTTATCGTAGCGCGACTGGAACCACGCCACGCCCATGTCGACGGAGTCCTTGGCGACGATCGGGGCGATGGCGTCGAAGAAGGCGAGCGAGTCCTCGCCGGTCAAGCCACGGATCGCATCCGCCAAAGCCGGCGAGGTGAGGGGGCCGGTGGCGACGATGACGTTGTCCCAATCGGCGGGCGGCAGGACCGCAATCTCGCCGCGCTCGACCTCGACCAAGGGGTGGGCTTCTAGCGCCGTCTGCACGGCTGCCGAGAATCCGTGGCGGTCGACCGCCAGCGCGCTGCCGGCCGGCACGCGGTGGGCGTCGCCTGCCGATAGGATCAGCGAGCCGCAGCGCCGCATTTCCTCGTGTAGCAACCCGACCGCGTTCTTCTCGGGATCGTCCGAGCGAAACGAATTCGAACACACCAGTTCGGCCAGCGACTCGGTGAGGTGCGCTTCGGTCCCGCGGACCGGGCGCATTTCGTGGATCACGACCGGCACGCCGGCCTGGGCGATTTGCCACGCGGCCTCGCTGCCCGCGAGGCCGCCGCCGATGACATGGATGGGGAGAGTTGTTGCCATTGCGGGCTATCAATAGCGTATTGGGGATGGGCAAGAGAAGGGAAGCCCGGTCAACTAGTCGTATGCCCCACGAGGACGGGGAGCGCCCAGCCCACTTTGCTAGGTGGCCGCCGACGAATGCACCGAAGCAAACGGTGTCACGCTGAGCGCGCTGCCCTGGGCGACGATCAACGTGCTTTCGGGCACTTCGGTCCACAGGTCGTCGGCGCCGTCGAGCGGCTCGGACAGGACCAGCAGCGTGTCCTCGCCGTCGGCCAGGCTGATCCGTCCGTCGCGCATGTAAAGATCGCCGCCAGCCAAGTAGTAGAGGCTCGGCGAGTTGCGATCGCTTGAGTAGCGCAGGGCGACGATGGTCTTGCCGTCGGAAAACGCGATGGCGGCGCGCAGCGGTTCGGCCACGCCTTGGGCGGCCATGACGTCTTCGATCAACGCTGTGGTCCGGGCGAGTGCCGGGCCCGGTTCCTCCAGCAGTCCTTGGCCCAGGGCCAAGAGGAAGAACGCTTCGGTGTCGGTTGTGCCAAGGCGGGAGCCGTACAGATTGGTCGGGATGAGGTGTTCAAGGTCGCGGCGAATCTTGGCATAGCCGCCGATTGCGCCGTTGTGCATGAACATGGCGCGGCCGTGGACGAAGGGATGGCAATTGTCGCGGCTGGTCGATGTGCCGGTCGAGGCACGAACATGGGCAAAGAACAGACTCGAGCGAACGTGGCGCGCAATATTCTTCAAATTCGAGTCGTTCCAGGCCGGCAGCGTATCGCGGAACAAGCCGGGTTCGGGGTATTCGTCGTACCAGCCCAGGCCGAAACCGTCGCCGTTGGTCGGCACCACCGAGCGCCGGGCCGCCATCGACTGTCGGATCAAAGAGTTCTCCGGCTCGAACAACAGCATGTTCAGGGACAGTCGGGGACCGGAGTAGGCAAGCCAGCGGCACATGACAACATTTCTCCCGCACGGGAAACGGCGCGGAGCGTAGCGTTGCGCCGCGCGCTTGTCGATTGGGGGCTGCTACGGTTTTGCGAGACCAGTGGTGGCCAATGCGCCTATCCAAGGTGTTGGCCGGTCCGATAGACTTTGCCCGTGATTGGCGACCTGTGGTCTCCTCGATCTCGCGCGAACGAGGTTGGATACTGCCAAAAAGGAGGCACGCATGTGGCAAAAAATTTCTCCCGCTCAGAAAAAGCTTATCGTCGCGTTGCCTCTGGTCCTCATCGGAGCACCGCTGATAATTGCGAACTTGGGCGGCGGATCGGAGGCGCCGATCTGGATGTGGGGCGTTTTCTTGCCCGGCGTCGCCCTGTTCGTTTGGGGACGCATAGAGGCGAATCGCTTGGCGCACAAACTGTCGTACAAGGTGGTCTACGACGCGAAACAGATCGCTGCCATCGCCGGCATCGTCGTGGGGGTCGCAGGAATGATTGGCGTGGACCGGGGTGCAGGCCTGTGGTGGCTGGGGCCGGATCTAGCGTTTCTAGGCTATTGGTATCTCCTGTTCCGAGGAGCCTGGGACTATACGATCGGCCTTGAGGGGGTCTAGCGCGCGTTTGAGCCACTTGAGACTCTTCGGCGCGCCGGGTCTTTGATACAGTTGTGACGTGATCGATGTGCCGCCTTCGCCGTCTTCGGATGGACTGCCACCGAAACCCGCGCCGCCTCCCGTCGCGGGGCCCTCAAGACTCGTGCGCCAAATGCGCTGGTGGGGGCTTGGACTGTTTGCGCTCGGGCTCGTCATCGCGGTTTTGTCCGGGCAGTTCAGCGACAGCCCGACCGTCCGTTTGGCCGGCCCGGTGATCGGGATGGTCGGCATGGCGCTTTACCTCGGCGGGACAGTCGTCCGCGCCTTCCAGTGGCGACGCGAGTAGGCGTGACGGAGTCGCCGCCGGCGCAGAATCTGTTTGCCGCCCTGTTGCCGCCGGTCCCGCGGTAGCCGCTGCGAAAGCTACCGCACGGCCTCTACACCTATATCTGGCGGGTCAGTAGACCGCAGCAGGTACGGTTGGTCTTGCTCACCCTGGTTGTATTCCCGCTTTCCATGGTGCCGCTCGAACTACAGCGCCGAATCGTCAATGCCGCCGTCTCACTGGAAGACTTTGACATCGTGTCGGGCCTGGGTGCGGCTTACCTGGGTTTCATCGTCGTCAACGGCGGCCTCAAATGGGTGCGCGGCGTGTACCTCGGACGGGTCGCCGAGGGCGTCATCCGCCGCTTGCGGTTTCGCGTCGTCCGCACGCTGGACGGCAACGACGAGTCGGAGGAAGGGGCCAAGGTGTCGATGGTCGTGGCCGAGGTCGAAAAGATCGGTGGTTTCGTCGCCCAGGCCGTTGCCGATCCGTTGTTGCAGGCCGGTGTCTTCCTCAGCGTCTTTGGCTACATGCTCGTGGTCGAACCACTGGTGGCCTTGGTCGCCTTCGCGTTCTTCATCCCATCCTTGGTGCTGACGCCCGTCCTCCAGAACGTGATCAACCGGCTGTCGGCGGAACGCATTCAGCAGGTGCGCACATTATCGCGCGACATGACCCACGACGATTTCGACGGCTTGGACGAAGAAGCGTTGACCGCGCACTACGACCCGATGATCGAGAAGGTCCACGCCCTGCGGGTGCGCATCGTTGTGATTAAGCACGCGCTCAAGATTGCCAACAATGCGCTGGGTCACCTCGGGCCCCTCAGCGTTCTAGTGCTGGGCGGCTGGTTGGTGATCCAGGGACGCACCGAAGTCGGGACGATCGTCGCGTTCGTCTCGGGCTATGAACGTCTAATGGGGCCGGCGCGCGACCTGCTCAACCTTTACCGACAATATTCGCAGATGCGCGTCCAGTACCGTCTGGTCGCCGAGACCGTCCGGGCGGACGAATCGGCCCAGGCCGGGTAGGGTTGTGCGCCGACGCTGCGGGCCCCATATCTACTTCCCTTCGAAGAAAGCCCGACGAGGTCCGCCGTGAGCACCAAGCCTGTTCTTGACGTCAGCCCCCTGGCCACGCCGTGGCAAACGCTCGATCCGTTTCTGTTTTGCATGCATCACGACGATGCCTATCCGGCGGGCGATGCCGACATGGGCCCCGCCGCGCCGCTCAACGGCCGGATGATCGGGCAGGACTTCAGCGGTAAGGACGGCTGGAGCATGTACCACGGCGCGACCGTGCCAGGGTTTCCGCAGCATCCGCACCGCGGTTTTGAGACCGTCACCGTGGCGCGGCGTGGGTTTATCGATCACGCCGATTCGGTCGGCGCCGCTGCCCGCTTCGGCGAAGGCGATTTGCAATGGATGACGGCAGGGAAAGGGATCGTCCATTCCGAGATGTTTCCGCTGCGCCATCGGGACAAGGACAATCATACGGAACTGTTCCAGATCTGGCTGAACCTGCCGGCCAGCAAGAAGATGGTCGAACCGCATTTCAAGATGATCTGGGGCGACACCGTGCCCACCGAGACGTTCGCCGACGATCACGGCAACGAGACTCTGGTGACGAGCTATGCCGGCGCCCTGCCGGGCGGGGCCACGCCGCCGGCGCCGCCGCCGGATTCCTGGGCCGCCGACCCGGCCAACGGTGTCACCGTGTGGACTGTCAAAATCCCGGCGGGTGGGCGCTGGACTCTGCCGGGCGCCGTCGGCGAGCGCTCGCGCCGCCTCTACTTCTTCAGCGGGCAAACGATGCAGGTGGGCGGGACCGAGGTGCGCGTCCGCCATGCCGTCACGCTCGATGCGGGGGCCGCCGTCACGTTGATGAACGGGGCGGCCGAGAGCGAGCTTCTGTTGCTCGAAGGGCGGCCCATCAAGGAGTCCGTCGCCCAGTACGGGCCCTTCGTGATGAACACCGAGCAGGAAATCCATCAGGCCTTCGCCGACTATCGCCGCGACCAATTCGGGGGCTGGACCTGGCCGAGCGACGATCCCGTTCACCCGCGCGAGCAGGCCCGCTTTGCCCGCCACGCCGACGGCACGGTCGAAGAACGCCCCTAACGCGCGACCGCTACTGGACTGATTTACGCCGGGCCTTACCGGCTTTGGGTGAGCCGCGTGGCGCCGACGCGCGTTTACTCGCAGCGCTACGAGACTTCTTCGGTGATTTTTTTGCCGTACCGGTCGCTGCCTTGGCGGCGGCGCGACGCACCCGTGGTTTCTTGGCGCGCACCGTTTCGGGTGCATCGGCATCGCCGAATAGGTCGCTATCTTCGCCGGGCTGGCGCGCGGGACGGCTGCGTTTGAAGATGTCGGCGAGGTAGGCGCCGGTATAGCTGCCCTTGGTTTGGGCCACCGTTTCGGGGGTGCCGACGGCGACGATCCGGCCGCCTTTGTCGCCGCCCTCCGGGCCCAGGTCGATCACCCAGTCGGCGGTCTTGATGACTTCCAGGTTGTGCTCGATGACGAGAACCGCGTTGCCCTGATCGACCAGCGCGTGCAGCACCTCCAACAGCTTGCGCACATCCTCGAAATGCAAACCGGTCGTCGGTTCGTCGAGGATGTACAGCGTTTGGCCGGTGGCGCGGCGCGACAGTTCCTTGGCGAGTTTGACGCGCTGGGCTTCGCCGCCGGACAGCGTCGTCGCCTGTTGGCCGACGTGGATGTAACCCAGCCCGACGCGTTGCAGCGTGACCATTTTTTCGCGGATCACCGGCACCGCCGAGAAGAAATCGGCGGCTTCGTCGACCGTCATGTCGAGGACGTCGGCGATCGATTTTTCCTTGAATTTGATCTCTAGCGTTTCGCGGTTGTAGCGCCGGCCGTGGCAGACGTCGCACTGGACGTAGACGTCGGGCAGAAAATGCATCTCGATCTTGATGACGCCGTCGCCCTGGCAGGCCTCGCACCGGCCGCCCTTGACGTTGAAGGAGAAGCGTCCGGGTTTGTAGCCGCGCGCACCGGACTCGGGCAGACCGGCAAACCAATCGCGGATCGGGGTGAAGGCGCCGGTATAGGTGGCGGGGTTCGACCGCGGCGTGCGCCCGATCGGCGACTGGTCGATGTCGACGATCTTGTCGAGGAACTCCAGCCCTTCGATCTTGTCGTGTTCGGCCGGTGCGGTGCGCGCATTGTTGAGGGTGCGCGCGACGGCGCGGTACAGCGTTTCGATGATCAGGGTCGACTTGCCGCCGCCCGATACGCCTGTGACGCAAACGAAGGCGCCTAGGGGGATGTCGATGTCGACGTTGTTCAGGTTGTTGCCGCGGGCGCCGCGCACCTTGATCGTTTGGCCGGGTTTACCGGCGCGCCGTACTTCAGGTACGGCGATTTCGCGCTTGCCGGTCAAATACTGGCCGGTGATGCTCTCGGCGTTGGCCATGATTTGATCGGGCGTGCCCTCGGCGATGATGCGGCCGCCGTGGATCCCGGCCCCCGGCCCCATATCGATCACATAATCGGCGGCGCGAATCGCCTCCTCGTCGTGCTCGACGACGATGACGGTGGTGCCGAGGTCGCGCAGGTTCTCCAGTGTGTCGAGGAGCCGCCGGTTGTCGCGCTGGTGCAGGCCGATGGAGGGCTCGTCCAACACGTACAGAACCCCCGTAAGGCCGGAACCGATTTGCGAAGCGAGCCGGATGCGCTGGCTTTCGCCGCCCGACAGCGTGCCGGAGTTCCGGCTTAGCGTCAGATACTCCAGACCGACATTGACGAGGAATCCGAGGCGTTCGTTAATTTCGCGCAGGATGCGTTCGGCGATTTCGTTTTGCTTGGACGTAAGCTCGCTGGTGAGGCGGCGAAACCACGCGTCGGCCTGGGCGATCGACATCTGCGAGATTTCGCCGACGTGGTGACCGGCGATTTTGACCGCGAGCGCTTCGGGTTTGAGCCGCCAGCCGTCGCAGGCATCGCACAGGGTTTCGTTTTGGAAGCGCGCCATGTCGTCGCGGATCCAGCTCGAGTCGGTCTCGCGCCAACGCCGTTCCAAATTCGGGATGACGCCCTCGAACGGTTTTGATGTCTGGTAGTTACGGGTGCCGTCGTCGTAGGTCATGCGCACGGCGTCTTCGCCCGAGCCGTACAGAATGACCTTCTGCACCTCCTCGGGAATGTCCTGCCAGGCATCGTTGAACGAGAACTTGTAGTGCCGCGCGATCGATTGCAGCGTTTGGGCGTAGTAGGGCGACGGCGTCGAGGAGCGCGACCACGGTGCAACGGCCCCGTCCTTGAGGGACTTGGTGACGTCGGGCACGACCAGACCGGGATCGAAAAAGGTTTGGGTGCCTAGTCCGTCGCACGACGGGCATGCCCCGAACGGATTGTTGAAGGAGAACAGCCGGGGCTCGATCTCTTCGATCGTGAAGCCCGATACCGGGCAGGCGAACTTCGACGAAAACATCGTGCGTTCGCCGGTGTCGGCGTTTTCGGCGATCGCGAGGCCGTCGGCCTCGCGCAAGCAGGTCTCGATCGAATCGGCGAGCCGGTTGCCGAGGTCGGGCTTCACGACCACGCGGTCGACCACAACCTCGATGTCGTGCTTGAGCTTCTTGTTGAGGGCAGGTACCTCGTCGATCTCGTAGACCTCGCCGTCGACCTTCACGCGGGTGAAACCGCGCTTCATCAAATCGGCGAATTCCTTGCGATACTCGCCCTTGCGCCCGCGCACAATCGGCGCCAGCAGGAACAGCCGCGTCCCCTCGGGCATTGCCGCGATGCGGTCCGACATTTGGCTGACGGTTTGGCTTTCGATCGGCAAGCCCGTTGTGGGCGAGTAGGGGATGCCGACCCGCGCGTAGAGCAGACGCATGTAGTCGTAAATTTCGGTCACGGTGCCGACGGTCGAGCGCGGGTTGCGCGACGTCGTTTTCTGCTCGATCGAGATCGCCGGCGACAGCCCTTCGATATGATCGACGTCGGGCTTTTGCATCAATTCGAGGAACTGCCGGGCGTAAGCCGACAGACTCTCGACGTAGCGCCGCTGCCCCTCGGCATAGATCGTGTCGAACGCCAGCGAGGACTTGCCCGACCCCGACAGCCCGGTCATCACCACAAGCTTGTCGCGCGGAATATCGACATCGACGCCCTTCAGATTGTGCTCCCGCGCGCCGCGGATCGAAATCGTCTTCAGCGGATCGGGGCCGGGGCGTTTTTGGCTGGTTTTGGCGCTTCTTGGCGTGGACACAGGCACTCACTCGGACATAGGGCAACTGGCCAATATAGGGCACGGATGCCCCCGCGCGGGGAAATGAAGTGACCCCCGCGGTGTATTTTTCTGGGGATAAGATGCTGGCGTTTTGCGGGGAGGCTCTGGATCGATTCGCCCGGCTCAATTCCCCGTGCTAAGCCGAGCGCATGTTCGGCGACATCAATTATTGGCTGGTTTCGACCTTTGTGCTGCCGGTGCTGCTGGGCATTACGCTCCACGAAGCGGCACACGGCTGGGTCGCATGGAAGTTGGGCGACAACACGGCCTATGACAAAGGCCGGGTGTCCTTCAACCCGTTCCGCCATATCGATCTTTTCGGCACCGTGGTGTTGCCGGCGATGCTGGTGTTTGCCCGAGCGCCGTTCATTTTCGGGTGGGCCAAGCCGGTGCCGGTGCATTTTCGCAACTTGCATAATCCGCGGCGCGACATGGTGTTGGTGGCCGCGGCAGGCCCGTTCGCGAACGTTCTCCTCGCCCTTGGCGCGGGGATTCTGCTGCACCTAACGGCGTTCTTTCCGCCTTCTGCCGAGGAATGGATCGACCGGACCTTGCGGAACGGGGTTCTCGTCAATGTTCTTCTGGCGGTCTTCAACATGCTGCCGGTGCCCCCGCTGGACGGCGGCCGCGTTGCGGTTGGCTTGCTGCCGAACGCCCTGGCCCGTCCCCTGGCCCGGTTAGAGCGCTACGGGTTCCTGATTCTTTTGGCGGTTTTGCTGGGGTTGCCGCCCCTGTTCGAGGCGATGGGGCGGGACTTTAGTCTGTTCCGAAGTATTATTTTGCCCGTTACCGACACACTATATAATGTGGTCTTCATCGTTACAGGACATAGATAGGCTACCCTTGCACCCCGCTGACGCATTCGATCAGGGCCTCGACGAGGCTGTTGCCGCCGCCGACGAACGCCAACCCCTGGTGGTCGATCTCGATGGCTATGAGGGGCCGCTGGACGTGCTCCTCGTGATGGCCCGTGGCCAAAAAGTCGATCTCGCCCGGATATCGATCCTGCAATTGGCCGAACAGTACCTTGCCTTCATCGAGCATATTCGCGGCGTGAAGCTTGAAGTCGCGGCGGACTATTTGGTCATGGCCGCGTGGCTCGCCTATCTCAAGTCGCGGTTGTTGCTGCCGCCGGAGGAGAACGGCGATGAAGAGATGTCGGGGCCAGAAATGGCCGCCCGGCTCGCTTTTCAGCTCCAGCGTCTGCAAGCGATGCGCGACGTATCGGCGAAATTGATGGCGCGCGACCGCTTGGGTCGCGACGTCTTTGCACGGGGTGCCCCCGAGGGCATCCGCGTGATTCGCAAGTCCGTATACCAAGTCTCGCTGTTCGAATTGCTGAAGGCCTACGGCGATTTCAAACTGCGCGGCAAATCCAACCCGCTCACCATGCGTACCGCAGTGCTGCATAGCATCGAAGATGCGGTCCGGCGCCTGGAGCGGGTCTTGGGTAAAATGCCGAACTGGACGCGGCTCGAAACCTTCCTGCCGCCGTCGCTGCGGTCGCCGGCGGAGCGTCGCTCGGCGGTGGCGTCCACCTTTGCAGCGACGTTGGAACTCGTAAAGCGCGGCGAGTTGCGGCTTCGCCAAGGCGAGGCCTTCGGCACGATCTACTTGATGGGCAATGCCCAGCCCGCACAGAACGCCAGTCCCAGTGAGTAAGGTGAGAGTATGAGTGACGACGCCCAGTTGATCCGCATGGCCGAGGCTTTGTTGTTCGCGGCGGTCGAGCCGTTGGATGAAGCGAGCCTAGCGGCCCGGTTGCCCGACGAGACCGACGTGCCGGCACTCATGGCGGATTTGACGGCGCTTTACGCCGAACGCGGGATCGTCCTGCTGCAGGTTGCCGGCGGTTGGGCGTTTAGAACGGCGCCCGATCTAGCCTTCCTGATGGAGCGGGAAAAGACCGTGCAGCGCCGATTGAGCCGCGCCGCCGTCGAAACGCTGTCGATTATTGCTTACCACCAACCGATCACGCGCGCCGAAATCGAAGAGGTGCGCGGGGTGTCCCTCAGCAAAGGCACGTTGGATGTCTTGATGGAGTCGGGCTGGGTGCGGCTACGCGGGCGCAAGCAAACGCCGGGTCGGCCGCTGACCTATGGCACGACCCAGGACTTCCTCGAACACTTCGGCCTCCAGGACGTCCAAGACTTGCCGGGTATCGACGAATTGAAGGCCGCTGGGCTTTTGAGCGCGGAACCGCCAGCGGACCTCGTACGCGATGCCGAAGCGCAGGCCGCTGCAAGTCGAGGCGAGAAGCCCAACACCGACGGCGACGAGGAGGAAGAATACGATCCGGACGCTGAGGTCGAAGCCGAAGCCGAAGCCGAAGCCGAAGCCGAAGCCGAAGCCGAAGCCGAAGCCACCGACGCGGCGGCGGAAACCCTCGAAGCGGTTGACGAGGAGCCGGCGCAAGCCGCAGGGATCTCGGTTGAAGAACCGCTGGAAACCCGCCAAACCAAAGCGAACGCTCGGACGGCCGCCGACGACGAGGCCGAGGAGGGGGAGGACCAATTCCGCCCGCCCGCGGCCACCGAGGATGCACCCTTCGATACGTTGATGGTTGCGGCCAAGGGGCGCGAGGAAGACTAGGCGGCGCCTACAATTGGCCTGAGAAACGGCCCCGACCGGTCGGGCGCGGCTAAGGCCCGTTAAGCGACCGTTAATCATGTTGGCCGATAGTTGCACGCGAAAATGTGCAATAGGTTGATCGACGATGAGTGTTCAGGCTGCCCAAGCCACCCCACGCGCCCCTGACAAACTACCGCAGGACACGCAATCCGGCGATTTTCTCTCTCTCGCCGACGCGGCGCTCGGTGCTCGGTTTCTCCGCGACGGCTACGTCATTCAGCCGGTCGAGGATCCTGCGCAGTTGGAGCGCATCCAGGCCGCCGTCACCATGCAAGCCGCTCGGCACCTTGGCCTCACCGATGCGGGCCCTGCGGCGGCGTTTCTCAACGGCATTCATACCAAGGTCAGCGTCAGCGACCTCAACGCGCTGCGTCTTGCGGTCCACAATGCGGTAAACGCCAGCCCGTGGCTGCGCGAGGCCTATTTCAGCCTGGCGCGACGCAGTATCGAGGCATTGGTCGGCAACGAACTGGCGATGCAGCGCCGGGTCAACCTGTCGATCCAGCTACCCTCAGACGATTCCTCGCTGTTACCGGTCCATGCCGACGTCTGGAGCGGCGATTCGCCGTTTGAAATCGTCGTCTGGCTGCCACTCGTCGACTGCTACAGGACCAAATCCATGTATCTCTTGCCCCCCGAACCGGACCGGGCGATGAGCGCGCGGCTGCACGAATTCGCCGACCGCAGCGCAGAGGATCTGTTTCGCGCCATCGAACCCGATGTCGAATGGATCGATATACGGTTCGGTGAGGTTCTGCTGTTCGCCCAATCGCTGATGCACGGCAACCGCATCAACGTGGAGTCCGAATCCCGCTGGTCGATGAACTGCCGCTTCAAGAGTTTGTTTTCGCCCTATGCGGACAAACGTCTGGGCGAGTTCTTCGAACCGATCACGCTGCGGCCCGCGACGCGGATCGGTATGGAATACCAATTGCCCGGAGGGTTCGCATGACCGCGATGCAGGGCGGTTACCGCGGCTATATCGGGTCGCGGCCGGTGCGGGGCGAACGTACGCCTCAGCAAGTCCAGAACTTGGTAATCCGCGACTACGCCCAACGCAACGGCATCGCGTTCAAACTGTCCGCCACGGAATACGCGATGCCGGGCTGTTACATGATGCTGAATGCCGTGATGGAAGAGCTTCCAACCTTGGATGGGGTCATTCTGTTCTCGATGTTCATGCTGCCAAACGACGAGTCCAAACGGCGGCGTATCTACACTCAGATTCTGGAGCAGGGCCGCGAACTCCATGCCGCGCTAGAGAATCTGACGTTGCGGTCGGCGGTCGATATCGGCCGCTTCGAGGATATCTTGCGGGTGAACGCGTTCGCCCCCACCGAAATGGCGCGTGCGGTCTGATGGCCTACGTCGACTTCGTCGGGCGTTTGCACACCGCGACCAAGCGCGACTACATTCAGCGCGTCGTCGAGCACGACAAAGCTGCCTGCGCCGAGGTGGCTTGCCGCTATGGCGAAGACTATTGGGATGGTGACCGTCGCTACGGCTTCGGCGGGTATCGCTATGACGGGCGCTGGCGACCCGTTGCCGAAGCGATGGTTGGGCATTACGGTCTCAAACCTGACGCGCGGATACTCGACATCGGTTGCGGCAAGGGGTTTCTTCTCTACGAATTCACCCAGGTTCTGCCGCAGGCGACGGTCGCGGGAATAGACATCTCGGACTACGCCATCGCACACGCAAAGGAAGAAGTGCGCGACGGGCTGACCGTTGGTTCGGTGGCCGACCGGCTGCCCTATGATACCTCATCTTTTGATTTCGTTTACTCCATTAACACACTGCATAATCTATATAATTATGAATTGCATGCGGCGCTAAAGGAGATCGATCGAGTCTCCCGCCGGGCTGCGCACGTGACCATCGAGTCCTACCGCGATGAGATAGAGAAGGCGAACCTTCTCTACTGGCAGTTGACCTGCCGCGCCTTCATGAAACCGGCCGAGTGGGAATGGGCGTTCGCCCAGGCCGGGTACACCGGCGACTACGGTTGCATCTACTTCTCCTAGCATCTGGAAAGACTGCGCCATGACCGCCAAAACCCGCGAACCGCAATACCAGGCCGCATTGGATATCGCGAACGACGACGGCGTTACCCGGCTCGGTCTGATGACCAACCAAGTCTGGCACGACGATCCGCGCCGCTTGGCTATTCTCCTGGCGCGTTACAAGTTCGTGGCTAAGATGTTGAGCGGTGCCCAGAATGTGCTGGAGGTCGGTTGCGCCGATGCCTTCGGGACGCGCCTTGTGCAACAGGAAGTGGAGTGGGTGACCGCGCTGGACTTCGATCCGGTGTTCGTTGCCGATGCCGAAGAGCGCATGGCGCCGGCTTGGCCGATGTCGACGGCAATCCACGACATGCTGACCGGACCCTATCCGCCGGCGCAGCCCCATCGGTTTGACGGCGCCTACACGTTGGACGTGATCGAACATATCGATCCTGCGAACGAGGAAGCCTTTGTGGCGAACCTCGCCGGGTCGCTGACCGACTCCGGCGTTTTGATTGTCGGTTCACCTAGCCTGGCCTCGCAAGCCTATGCCAGTCCGGCCAGCAAAGCCGGGCACATCAATTGTAAGACTGCGACCGAACTCAAAGACCTGCTCGCCAGGTATTTCGGGAATGTGTTCGTGTTCTCGATGAACGACGAGGTCGTGCACACCGGTTTCTACCAAATGGCGCACTACTATTTCGCGCTGTGCTGCGGTCCCAAGAGATGATGTGGCCCAACAGGCTGCTTGTCGTCGGCGCCGATGGGGCGCTGGGTCGAGCGGCCTGTGCCCATTTCGCGGCGCAGGGCGTGACGGTCGTCGGAACCAGCCGACGGCGGGACAGCAATCTCCACTTCCTCGACCTATCGATCCCGGCCAGTTGGGAAGTCCTGCCCGAGGTTGACGCGGTCCTGATCTGTGCCGGTGTGACGTCGATCCTCGACTGCGCTCAGGACCCGGCCCGCGCGATGCAGGTCAATGTCCGTGGCACCGTCGGGCTCGCGTGGAAGATGGCGGCGCAGGGCGCCTATGTTCTTTATCTATCGAGCAATCAAGTGTTCGACGGCGCTATCGCGCGGCGGGACCGCGACAGCAGTCCGTGTCCGGTCTCGGAATACGGGCGACACAAGGCGTTGGCGGAGGCGGGGATGCGCCACCTTATCGACCGCGGCACCGGCGCCGTTGTGCGGCTCACCAAGGTCATGACGCCGGGCGCCGCAATTGTGCAAAACTGGCGCCGCGATCTAAAAGCCGGTAGGCGGATCGGGCCGTTCAGCAATCTCCCACTGGCGCCGATTTCCATGAATTTTGCACTCGAAACGATCGAGATGGTTCTTTCTGACCGGCTGTCAGGGGTATTCCATGCCTCTTCGCAGGAAGACTCGAGCTATTTGTCCCTAGCGCACGTTGTTGCGGAAATTGAAGGCGCCGACCCGCGACTGATTAGTCCGGTCGAAGCAATCCCCGGTTCCATTGGCTTCGACGCCCTGCCGCGGTTCTCCAGTCTCGACATGCAGGTCGAGGTGGATGAATTCGATCTTCAGCCGCCAAGTGCCAAGGACGTCTTCCGGAGCGTCTTGGCGGCCTAGGCCGGCGTTTTTCGCTTTTCCCGCCGAATGCTAGTCTTCTCGTTTGGCGGGGGAGTGCGCGAGATGAGCATCGTGATTTATCAGGGGCAGCTCGACATCGTTCTACCGGACGGTAGCCGGCACGATTACGAGCGCTTCCTCATCACTCGAAACCCCGATGGCAGCCGCACGATGCGGACCGTTACCAAGTCGCCCAAAGGGGACCTGCTGCGCGACGTGAACCAGATGGTAGGCGCCGACTGGCGTCCCATTGAGGCGATGGGGCGCCTCTTTTTCAAAGGCGAAGCCCAGGGCACCGTGTTGCGCCGTGTGGTTGGCGATAAACTGCTGTCGTGGGTGTGGAACCACACAGGCGAGATGGATCACGCCGCATTTCCGGCGCCGCCGCATATGACCCTTGGCTTCCATCCAGTCATGCACGAAGCGTGGAAGATGTGTTTCATGGACCGTACCCACCGCGAACCCCAGCCGATTTACATCCACACGGTGTCGCACACCTGGAACGGCAAGTCCCTGGACCACGGCGGGCATACCGAAAATACCGCCGAATACGTGAAGGACGAGGTGCGCACGACCCGCGCGGGCGATTTCCCGAGTTCGGAGTTTATTTGGCACACCCAATTCGGTTTTGGCCTGCGGATCTGGACGACGGGCCCGGACATGATTCTGACCCGTGTCGAGGTCGAGGGGAGTCCGGATCGCGACGGAACCTACTATGATCTGGCCGAGCTTAGGAAAACGGTTGTTGCGGCGTCCTGAACGCCGAGGACCAAATGGAACGGGAAGGAAGCGTCATGCGCGTAGCGGTTGCTCAGTTCGAGGTGACGGACGACGTCGAGGCGAACCTACAAACCTGCCTCCGGATGATCGACAAGGCGCAGGCCGATTGCGATCCGGACCTGATCGTCTTGCCGGAATACTGCAATCACCCGCCACTCTACCGCGATTCCGAGCATTGCTACGATGTCGCCGAGCAGACCGACGGTGCCTTCCTTAAGGCGATCGCCGACAAGGCGAAGGAACTGCAATGCATGATCCAGGTCAACGTTACCGTGCGCCATCGCAATAATGCCGTTCGCAATACCAACCACATGTTCGGGCCGCAAGGCGACATGCTGGGCGAATCGAGCAAGAGCTTTCTCATTGCGGGCGAAAATTTCTTCTTCGAAAAGCCTGATCGGCCGGCCGACATCATGGCGACCCCGTTCGGCAAGATCGGTATGTATTCCTGCATGGACGGTGTGTCGATGGAGGTCGCGCGCGGCCTGTCGCTGCGCGGCGCGCAGCTTTTGTCCAACAGCTTGTGTTCCTTTGCGCCCGACGAGGACTGGCTGCACCTACCGGTGCGCGCAGCCGAAAACAAGGTCTTCGTCGCCGCTGCCAACAAGGTCGGGCGGCTGGTTCC
The DNA here is from genome assembly GCA_964350495.1 of uncultured Alphaproteobacteria bacterium. GTDB lineage: Bacteria > Pseudomonadota > Alphaproteobacteria > SHVP01 > SHVP01 > CALJDF01. The sequence goes on along the minus strand of CAYGKG010000005.1, from coordinate 27,003 downwards.
CGAAGCGCTCGTGCCGGCCCTTGCCGGCGACCGCGATCCGCAGGATGCGCGCGAGATGATGGGCGGCGGCGCCAGTCAGATTGTGGCGCCCGACGGCACCGTGCTGGCCCGCGCGCCGGTCGAGACCGAGGCCGTGGTCTGGGCCGATATCGACCTGGAGGAGGCGACGAAGAAAGGGCGTCCGGACGGCTCGGATCTCTTTGCCGACCGGCGGCCGGAACTCTATGGGGCGATCGCGGCGGCACCGACTCCCCACCGCGACATCGCCGGTGCGGAGAGGTTGCTGGCCGGGGTTGTGAACGGGGCGCGGGGCGACCTTCTCGCCGCCGTGGCCGATGCGATTGGGCGCGGTGTCGAATTTCTGACGTTGCCGGAGCTCGCCTTTCTTCCTAGCGACAAAGTCAGCGACGCGCCGAAGGCGGCGGCAATCTGTCGCGACGGCGTCGCGGCGGTGCGCGCGGCACTGTCCGCAGTTCAGCGGGATTGCCTTGTGGCCGCATCGGTGGTGCATGAGGATGGCGGCAAGTTCATGCACCGGGGTGTCTTGATCGGGCGTGATGGGGTCGTGTTCCATCAAGACGCCGTGCATACCTGTGCGCGTCATCCTTGGGTTACGGCCTATGCCGATGGCTTCGGCACGATCGATCTGCCGCAGGGCCGGGTCGGTCTCGTGGTCGGCGGCGACGCGGCGATTGTCGAATCGTTCAGGCTGCTCGCCTTGAAGGATGCCGCAATTGTCGGTGTGCCGACGCGCGTTCTAGAACGTTGGGAAATCGATACCGGTCTGCTGGAACGTGCAGCGGAAAACCGGCTCAACCTCGTGGTCGCGACCGAGCCATCGCGCGCGGGAACCAGCTTGATCGTCACGCTGGACAAGGACTTCACCCAGGGCACCCAACGGGCCGACGGGCAACGTCGTGCGCGGACCCTAAGCTGGCCGATCGCCGCATACGCGGATCGCGATGCGCCGGTGATGACCGCGCCAATTTATCCGATGGCGTCTGCTAACCGGTTCTGCTTCTTCGCGACGGACTTAGTGGATGGGCGTCCCTGGCACCTGGCAGGCGCGATCGCTGACACCGATCCAAGGCCCTAGTGCGCAGGCGCGGGTACAAGCCCGTGCAGGGCTAGCCAGCGCGTTTTCTCGACGTGGCCGGTTGGGCCGGGACATCGAAGGGGCGAGGTTCGTTCCCGGCAAGATAGTTCTGCCACATCATCTCGCAGGCGCTCTCAAAGTGGCGCGTCAGCCGGTCGATATCGAACAGTGGCTCGGTGTCCCGATTGGCGCGCAATTTCGCCCGTAGCGCGGCGAGTCGATCCGGTTCGCGCGCATACATCGTTGCCTTCTTTTCGTACTCGTCGAGCGAGTAGGCGATCAGTTCCGGGGCGCCGACGGCGCTAACCAACGTGGCGCCGTTTCGTGCCGGCGGTGTGTCGCCGTAGAGCGTCAGAACCGGCACCCCAGCCCAAAGCGAGTCCGTGGTCGTTACGCCGCCGCCGTGGTGCAGGTTATCGAGGGCGAGATCGGCCAAGGGCAAGCGGGCAAGATGGCGAGGATGGGCGATCGTGTCGGAGAACACGAGACGGCCGGGATCGATTCCACGGGCCTGCGCCTCTCGCTTGAGGTTTCTTCGACTGGTTTTCGTTCCTGACATGAACCACATCACGCTCCCTGGAATCTGGCGCAGCAGCCTCATCCAAATCGCAAAGAGCGTCGGGTAGAACTTGTAGTGCGAATTGAAGTTGGCGAAAACGAACCCGTCGTCCGGCAAGCCGAAGTCTGCGCGCGTAAACGTTTCCACCGCCACGGGGGGCCGCGATGCGGCCATGAAGGTGTGGGGGAGATAGACCAGTTTTTCGCTACAGTACTGTTGGTCTTCCGGCGGAAGCTGGATCCGATCGGTGATCAGATAGTCGATATACGCGGCGCCGGTGGTCGACGAAAACCCCAGCCAGTGGGCTTGAACGGGCGCGGGACGAAGGGCGAGGACCTCGGGGCTGCCGCCGCGGGTGTGACCGGCTAGATCGATCAGCACGTTGACACCGTCATCGACCATCTTTCTTGCGACATCGACATAGGACATCGGCGTGATATCGGTCCAACTGTCGAATGTTTCCGAAAAGTGCCGGGTCAAATCGTCCTTGCCGAACGTCGTGACGGCATAGGCGGCATAGTGAAATCGCTCGGGGTCGCGATGTTCGAGGACACCTTGGAAGGCGACGGCGACGCTATGGAAGCGGAAATCCGGCGATAGAAAGCCGATCTTCAGTTTGCCGTCCGTTGGGTGTTTGTAGGTGAGGGGGCCCAGCCGCTTACGGCTGTCCTGAACCTCGCGTTCGGCGCGTCGCGCGACGTGCTGCGCGGTCCGAAAACGAAGATCCGGACTGGCCGGCATGCTTTGCAAACCGAAGGGCGAAATCGAGACGCCTTGGCCGCGGGCTATTTCGTGTTCGGTGTTCTCGATCACGCGGGAAATGATTGCTTCGAGGTTGTCCCAGCTGCACTGCTGCATCAAGCCGTGGGCCAGGTAGGGGTAGACGACGTTATTGCCTACGTTCCGGTTCAACGCTTCGCGAAACGCGGTTACTGCTTCGTCGTGGCGGCTCAGGAGCTGGAGAAGGCTGCCTAGGTTGAAATAGGCCTGCGACAGCTCCGGGTGCTTCTTGGTCAGGTCGTTGTAGGTCGATATCGCATCGTGATAGCGGCCGAGTTGCTGGTAGGCGATCGCTAAGTTGTTCATCGCCTCCGGGTAGGAGTCGTCGACGGCGATGGCGCGCTTGAACGTTTCGATTGCCTCCGCTTGCCGGTTGAACGCTTGGTAAGCTAGTCCCATGCCGTTCAGCGCGCGGGGATCGTCGGGGTCGATCTCGATCGCTAGCTGAAATTCCTCGAATGCCTCTCCATGACGGCCCATTTGCCGCAAGGTATTGCCGAAGTTGATATGGGCGACGGCCAGCGTGGCGTCGATCTCAATCGCCTTTCGGTAGGCATCGAGCGCATCGTCGTTCCGGCCGACGGCGCCCAACGAATTGCCGAGATTGTTGAAGGCTTGAGCCGAAGTCGCGTCGATGGCGATCGCTGCCTGGAATTGCTCGATCGCTTCGGCATGACGGTGCAAGGCTTGAAGCGCGTGGCCGAGGTTCAGCCGACCTTCGAGGAGATTAGGTAGGCGCTGAACGACACCGGTATTGTGCCGGACTGCGCGTTCGAAGTCCTTGGTCGCAACGAAGACCTGACCGAGAAGAAATTGGGTTTGTGGATGATCGGGAGCAAGCGCATCCGATTTCACCAGGACCTTCTCGGCGGCTTCAATTTTATCCAATGAAATCAATGCTGTACCGAGCCCTCGAAGCGCTTCCGCGTTGTTCGGGTCCAGCGCGACGGCACGGTTGAATTCCCGCTCGGCTGCTTCGTACTTGCCTAAACGGTGGAGCGCGGCGCCGATATTGAGATGGGCGGTGGCCCACCCCATCCGTAACTCTGAGGCGCGGGTGAAGTGTTCGAGCGCACCGGCGTAATCCTCTCGGGCGAACCGCAGGTGACCGACGTTGAGATGGATATCGGGGTCTCGGGGGGCGAGCTTCAGTGCGAGGCCTAAGGACATTTCGGCTTCGTCGAAGCGCTGGTTGGCGACGAGGGCGGCGCCGAGGTTGGCGTGGGCCGTCGCCAACGTCGGGTCGAGATCGAGCGCGGCAAGATAACTCGCGATTGCTTCTGCCGACCGACCGGTTCGATAGAGGAGACGCCCCAGGTTCGCGTGCGCAAGGGCGAGATCGGGGCTGCGCGCGATCGCGTCGCGGTAGTATGACTCAGATTGGGCGTAGTCGCCCTTCGCCTGGTAAACGTTCGCGAGCGCTGTGAGGATCTTGGTGTCGACCGGTCTGACCGCCTGTGCCGTCGTCAGCAGGGCTTCGGCTTCGTCGAGACGATTCGCCGAAATACGAATGCCCGCGAGGTTGAGCAAAGCATCGCAACAGGCAGGATCGGCCTCGATCGCTTGTAGATAGTATTTGTCGGCTTCCTCGATACGGCCGGCGCGGTGGTGCGACAGGCCAGCGGCGAAGAACTCCTGAGCGGGCGCGTTCATGACGCATTTCTAGGCCCGTTACGATTAACAAATCCTTAGTGAAGGCCGCTGCAACGTAACCGGCATGACGGCTTCAACCCATCGCTGCGGATCGAAGGCAATTATTGCTACGGCGCGCGGCAAAAGATTCGTGATCTGGCAATTATTCGCTAGCGCGCGCGCGAGGTTGGCCGTGCGTGTCGATCACGAGGCGTCGACAGAGATCGGCATTTATTCAGTAAAAACAACGTACTGCGAGGCGGTTTCGGTCGCTGACGCCGAGGTGGCACGTCCATTGCGCTTAGGGACTCGGCTGTATGCCATTTGAAACCCCTAGGCTTTGAGCCGCCTCGGAAGAGGAGACAGAAACGATGGTCTTGTCGGTAAATACCAATCTGGGAGCGGCGATTGCTCTCCAGAATCTAAACGCGACAAACAATAGGCTGGAGAAGACCCAGCTGAACATTACGACCGGTCTGCGCGTGAACGGACCGAAGGACGACGCAGCGACTTATGCGATCGCCCAAAACCAACGCGGTGACATTGCCGGCTATCGAGCGGTCGGCACAGCACTGGCAGGCGGAGAATCCACTGTTAACGTCGCAATCGACGCCGGCAAGGCAATCTCCGAGTTGATGATCGAAATGAAGGCCAAAGTCGTGCAGGCGAATCAATCCCAGCTCGACGCGGCATCACGAACGGCGCTGCATAACGACTTCGCGGCGTTGCGCGATCAAATTGAAACGATCGTCGCTACGGCCGAATTCAACGGCGTCAACATCATCAACCAAAGCGCGGTGACGTTCCAAGTGTTGAGTACTGTCGACGGCAGTATCATCAATGTCAGCGCGCAGAAGATGGACACGACGAGTCTCGCGATCAATACAACCACCCTGCTCACCAGTTCCGGTGCCAGCGCGGCGTTGACAGCGGTCAACTCGGCTATCGTGTCGGTCTCCGATCGCCTCGCGGCGCTCGGTGCCTCGGCCAAGCGGCTGGAGGTTCAGACCGAGTTCACGGTCAAGCTGGTGGACATCCTTACAGATGGTGTGGGCAACCTCGTGGATGCCGACATGGCCCGGGAGAGCGCCAATCTGACGGCACTCCAGGTCAAGCAGCAGCTGGGCGTACAGGCGCTATCGATCGCCAATGCGACCCCGCAGATCATTCTGTCGCTGTTCCAATAACATCTCGATAAGGGAGGGGTCAGCGAAAGGCCCTTAGACAATATGCCGCTAAAACTGACGCTAAAGCCCGGCGAGAAGTTCGTTCTCAACGGTGGTGTTCTTATCAACGGCGACCGCAGGTCGGATCTCATTATCGAGAACCAAGTGTCGTTGCTTCGCGAGCGCGATGTCCTCCAACCGGACGAAGCGAATACACCGGTGAAGCGCATCTATTTCACCATCATGATGATGTACCTGGATGGTGGACTCGAGAGTCACTACTACGAGGAGTTTACCAATCTCGTAACCGACTTTATGTGCGCCATCTCAACCAAAGGGGTGCTGGAGAAATGCCATCGCATCCTCGATGACGTGCATGAGCAGCGGTTCTATTCCGCGATGATGACGTGCAAGTCGCTTCTACCCTTCGAGAAAGAAAGGTTGAACTATGTACAGTAACCAACAAACCGGAGCAGCGGCGGAGATCCTAGCGCCGCCGCCGGAACTCGATGCGCGCAAGACCGAGTACCGTCTTTTCGAGCAGGTCACGCGCGACCTCGAAGCAAGCAAAGCAAAGGTGAAAGAGGACTCGGAGTTCTTGCGGGCCCTGGACGATAACCGTCGGCTATGGCACGCGTTGGAAGAAGACCTGGCGCGACCGCAGAACCAGTTGCCCGACCCGCTCAAGGCCCAAATCATCTCGGTCGCCATTTGGGTGGAGCGTCATTCCAAACTCGCCGAACAGGGTGAAGTGACGATCGACGCCCTTATTCAAGTGAACGAGTCGATCATGAAGGGGCTGGCGGCGTAGCTGTCGCGCCGCGGCCGACTGGCAGAAGCCGGTTTGCCTGCAGATCGAAGGCCGGAACTGGCACACCGTTTGCGTGATAAATTCGCGTGAAACGACATCGGGCACAGAATGTGACGATCATCCGGGCGCGGGCCGATAGGGTCGCGGGCGACCCCGTGGGCTATTTCGCAACGCTATCATTCCGGCCGGCGGATGGGTTACGCTGCAAACGCAGCGGCGCAAACGTGTTGTCGGTGCGCGTGACGCGGGCCCTCCCAAGGAGCGCGAATGTCGGTCAATAAATACAAGGCTACACAAGCCTCGACCGAGAATCCCCGGCAGACGGAATACCGTTTGTTCGCCGAGGTGACCAAAGCGCTCATGTCCGTTCGTGAGGCAGCAACCACTAAGGGGTTGAGATCTCAGGACTTTTACAAGGCAGTAGACTGGAACAGGCGGCTTTGGCTGACCCTGCAAATGGATCTCGCATCCAACGAGAACCGGTTCCCAGACAGCTTGAAGGCCAACATTATCTCGATCGCCATTTGGGTCGATAAACACTCCCGGACGGTGCTGCGCGGCGAGGCCAACCTCGAGCCGCTCATTTCGGTGAATCGCACCATTATGGAAGGTCTGTCGTCGGCACCGACGCAACAGACCATTCCTAGCCAGGCCGCCTCGGCCATCGGCAGTCTTGGCACCTCGGCCTAACCGGCCCCAATCAACGCTTCTGCGGTCTTTGACGACCCGCGATGTCGCGGTCGGTAGGCAATTGCTACCGGCACGATTTGCCGGGTCGGAAATATTTGCCCTGTTAATTCTTCCTTAAGGGTCATCTGGGTCGCTGAATCGGGGACCGCCGGCGACCCTTCAGCGATCTCCCCGCCGGCAAATCCTCTTTCTTAACAAAACGTTAGCGATTTCTTCGAGGGAATGCAGCCCGGTCAGAAGTTCCCTGGCATAGGCATTGCTTTCCTAGTTGTCGGACGATTGTCCATCCACCGGCAAAACGTCGGCGCCAGCAAAACGCTGGACCCAGATGCTTAGAACGAGGACGTAACAAAATGGTTCAAGGTCTTTCTATTAAAACCAACGTCGGCGCGATGGTCGCGTTGGAACAACTCAGCATGACGAACAAGAGGCTGCAGAACACGCAGCTTCGCATTACGACGGGCTTGAAAGTTAACGGCCCGAAAGACGACGCTGCGACCTTCCAAATCGCGACTCGTCTGCGGGGCGATATTGCCGGCACAAAGGCCGTCGGTGGCGCTCTCGCGAACGGTGATTCCACCGTTAACGTCGCTATTTCGGGCGGAAAGGCTATCGCCGACCTGCTTATCGAAATGAAGGCGAAAATCGTGCAGGCCAACCAGGCCGGTCTCGATACTGCGTCACGTACTGCCTTGCAGAACGACTTCACGGCATTGCGCGATCAGTTGGAAACCATCGTTGCCACCGCTGAGTTCAACTCGACCAATCTGATCTTTCAGAGCGCGAGCGAACTCAAGGTTCTCAGCACCGTCGATGGCTCGGTCATTTCGGTGAGCGCCCAAAAGATGGACACCACCACGCTGACGATCAACGCGGCGACCTTGGCGACAAGCTCTGGTGCTTCCTCGGCTCTAACGTCGATCGAAACGGCGATTACGTTGGTTGCCGACAAGCTGGCCGCTCTTGGTTCCGCTGCGAAGCGGATCGAAGTGCAGACAGACTTCACGGTGTCCTTGGTCAATATCTTGACCGAAGGCCTCGGAAACCTGGTCGACGCCGATCTCGCCGAAGAGAGTGCAAGATTGCAGGCCTTGCAGATTCAGCAGCAGCTTGGGGTGCAGTCGCTCTCCATCGCGAACGCTGGTCCGCAGACCATTCTGGCTCTCTTCCAGTAACTGCTCGGTAAGCAGGGCGCCGCAGTTGCTGCGGTGCCCTGAACACCGGACCGCACACAAACCCCGCAGAAAGTGGGGTAGCAAACTTAGAAAGAAGGTTTTCGATGGTTCAAGGACTGTCTATCAACACCAATTCCGGCGCTATGGTCGCGTTGGAGCAGCTTTCTCTAACACAGAAGAGGCTGCAAAGGACTCAGCTCCGGATTACCACGGGTCTGAAAGTGAACGGCCCCAAAGACGATGCCGCAACCTTTCAGATTGCGACGCGGCTTCGGGGCGACATCGCCGGCACCAACGCGGTGAAAATCGCCTTGGCGAATGGTGAAGCCGTGACCAACGTTGCGATCTCGGGTGGCAAAGCGATTGCCGACCTGCTGGTCGAGATGAAGGCGAAGGTCGTTCAGGCAAATCAGGCAGGTCTTGATTCTGCATCGCGCACCGCGTTGCAGAACGATTTCAAGGCGTTGCGCGATCAGCTCGACACGATCGTTGCGACGGCCGAGTTCAACTCGGTCAACCTGATCAGCTCTGGGGCGACGAACACGTCGGTCCTTAGCACGGCCGAAGGCAGCACGATCACCGTGAGCGCTCAAGCAATGGCGTCGTCGTCGCTTGGGATCGCTTCAACGGATCTTTCCACCAGTGCTGGCGCTTCTACCGCGCTTACGGCAATCGACTCCGCGATCACTTCTGTCGCGGATAAGCTTGCTGCCCTCGGTGCCGCCGCGAAGCGGATCGAGGTTCAAACCGACTTTACCACTTCTCTCGTCAACATCTTGACCGAAGGTCTGGGTAACTTGGTCGACGCTGACCTTGCCCAAGAATCGGCCACTTTGCAGGCGTTGCAGATCCAGCAGCAGCTCGGCGTGCAGTCGCTCGCCATTGCCAATGCGGGTCCGCAGACCATCCTGGGCCTCTTCCAGTAAAGGACTAGGGGTTTCGAAGTGGGGCCGGTCATCGCCGGCCGGCCCCCGCTCGAAGCGCCCAACGAGACGAAAACGAGAGTTCACTGGTCGACTTAGAATGAGGAGACACATGTATAACAAGGCCAATAACGCGAGGGGCCGTGCGACAAAAAGCGCGCGACGCTGCGGCCGGTTGGGTGGCGGAAGCCCTAGGAGGTTCCTATGGCTCTAAAGCTCACTCTTAAGCCGCGGGAACGGTTTGTCATCAATGGCGCAGTTGTCGTCAACGGTGAACGCCGCTCTCACCTACTCATTCAGAACAACGTCTCGATCCTTCGCGAGAAGGACGTGATGCAGGAGGGCGATGCGAGTACGCCGGTGCGCCGGATCTACTTCGCCATCCAAATGTTGTATCTGGACGATTCCAACAGCGGTGCTTACCTCCAGCTCTTCGAGCGACGCCTGGACGAGTTTCTAGGGGCGATCAAGGACCGGGAAGCACGGGCACAATGCGCCAACATTCTGGCTGACGTCCAGAAGGGAAGCTATTACCGCGCTCTGAGTACGTGCAAGAAGTTGTTCCCGTTTGAGGAGGCGAGGCTCAACTACGTACCGCAAGAAGACGAACAAGACAGGGAAAGTCCTCCCATACTACAGCGCGCAGCACTTGCGAGCTGACTAAACGGACGCAAACGGGGGATTGTTGCGACGGATGAAAGGTTGAACTGGTAAATGCTTGGTTTATATTTGATTCAGGAGAGAACCTCTTAGGAAACGGTCCCAAAAGGACCGGTGCGGATGAAGCAAATGGTCGTGGAAATTGCTCCCTTAGGCTCAGTAGCGCAGAAGAACGCGCCGGCCAGGACCGAAACGACTTCGACGCCAAGCAGTGCCGCGACACCTGTGGTTCGTCCACAGCAAGAGCGCGCGGTCACTGCGACGGCTCCATCACCGCAGAATGCGAATGAAGAAGAGGCTCAGGAAGAGCCTAAAGAGGAGCCTCGTCGGAAGTCGGTCGGATCTTCGCTAGCCGATCTCGGCGGTACTCGTCTGTCGATCCTGCAGGATTCGACAACAGAACGGTTTGTTTATCGTGGCTTGAACTCGGTCACCAAGGAGGTCGAGCGTCAGTTTCCGTCAGAGGCGGATCTTGCGCGGTCGGCGTTCCTACGGGAGATCAAGGGAAGTTTCGTCGACGAACAGACCTGATTACGAGCCGGTAGAATTTGGTCGTCGGCGGGCGAGTGACGAAAGTCAGTCGCCCGGGGCGATTTTCTTTGTCTGGTGGCCGGTGGGTTAGACGACCTGGTTGACGGCCAGGGATACCGGTCGCGAGGTCCGGTTCGGTCGCGCCTGGCGGGCATAGCGTGAATACCCGGCATCGGGACGGTCGCGCCGCGCGACTTCGTCGCTGATATTTCGAACCATTCGTTCCGTAACAACTTTGGCGGCCGCCAGTACACGGCCGTGCTCGTCGAGAGTTTTGCGGAACCGCGCAACGACGGACTGGAGCTGTCCCATTTCGTGCGGCGCTTCTTTCATCAGAAAATCGCGGTTGCGCCCGATGATGGTGAGTTCCTCTTCGTAGGCCGCACCGAGTTGGGTCTTCCTGGGAAGCAAGTTTCCGATCTGGTCGGGCCGGCGTTGTTTGAGGAGCGTGGTTTCCTGTTCAACAACTTCGCCGAGCCGCTCAGTGATGTCGATTAGTCCGGCGATTCGTTCTGCAGCTGCGGGCATTGCTACACCTCCTGCTGGCGCATGATTTCCCGGTAAACCGAGTCGGCGATGCCAATGCCGCCTTGTCGACTAATCGACTTGGCAACCTCTTCGTTCATCATGGAACGAAACAGCGTTTCCTCGTTACCGCCGCCGAACGCGCCGGGTTTCATGCCGGAATACATGGACTGAAGGACTTCAAACAGGAAGACCGATTCGAAGGACTGAGCGGTGTCGCGCGCCTGAACTTCGGTCCGGTTTAGACGTTTGGCCGCGGTCGCGCTCTGGGCGATCGCCGTGGACTGCACGTCCAGCAAAGGCGAGGGCAGGGCGTTGAGGCGGTCCATTACATCAACACGATTTCTGCTTGCAGTGCGCCGGCGGTCTTCAGCGCTTGCAGAATGGAGATCATGTCGCGCGGGCTGATACCGAGCGAATTCAATCCGTCGACAAGTTCCTGAAGGTTGACGCCGGATTCGACCACGGCCAGCTTCGAGTTGCTCTCGACGACATCGATCTGGGTGCGCGGCACGACGACCGTATCGCCGGCCTGAGCGAATGGCGCGGGCTGCGAAACCTGCGGCGTTTCGGTCACCCGAATGGTTAGGTTGCCCTGGGCAATCGCAACGGTGTTCACACGGACGTCGTTGCCCAGCACGATGACCCCGGTCGTTTCGTCGATGACGACCCGCGCGGGCTGATCGGGTTCGACGCGGAGCTGTTCGATGTCGGCAAGGAGCGCCGTCATATCGTTTGCGTAGGCCGCCGGCGCCGTGAGGACGACGGTTCCGGGGTCGGACATCACGGCGGCTTCGATGCCAAGAAAAGCGTTGATCGCGTCGGCAACGCGACGTGCGGTCGTCAGGTCCGGATTCTTGAGTGCGAGCCGCATCCGGGCGAGATCGGCCATTTCGAACGGGATCTCCTGTTCGATAATGCCACCATTGGGCACCCTGCCTGAGGTCGGGACGCCTTTGACGAACGTTGCCGCGTCGCCTTGGACCGAGAAGCCGCCAACGACAACGGGCCCTTGGGCGACGGAGTAGACTTGCCCGTCGGCGCCGAGCAGCGGTGTCACGAGAAGGGTTCCGCCCAACAAGTTTTCCGCGTCGCCCAGCGTACTGACCGTTACGTCGATCCGGCTCCCCTGACGCGAGAACGGCGGCAGATTGGCCGAGACCATCACGGCCGCAACGTTGTCGGTGTTCAGATCGACGTTGCGCACGTTGACGCCCAGGCGCTCCAGCATGGCCTGAAGGCTTTGCCGGGTGAAAGGCGAATTCCTGAGGGAGTCGCCGGTGCCGTTCAAACCGACGACCAAGCCGTAACCGACCAGAAGGTTGTCGCGGACGCCCTCGATATTGACGATATCCTTGATCCGCGAGGCCGCGCCGGCAGGCGCGGCGAGAGAAGCAATCAAGACGCTACCGCCGATCGCCAATGCGGCACGGCGCAGCAGCGGGATGAAACGAAGGCTATTCGGGCGCGGGATCATTGATTGACTACCACCGGGAATTCTTCCTGGCTCTTCTACTGCGAAGGCCGTGCCATCCCGAAATCGACATAACCTATTGATTCAAAATAGCATTGTTGGGGAACGCCGGGTCCGGAACGGCAAACGCTGCCCGTTGGAGTGGGGCAGGCGGCAAATGCTGCCGCATTGGCGGTCGCTCTTAACCACCCGTTAACCATGGGCTGCGATAGTCGCGACCATGCTTCAGCAAGGAAGACTCTGTCGATGAAAGTTAACGGGCCCGGTCCGGTACAGGCCAACGCGATCCGCCGCTCCCGCAAAAGCGGTGGCGGCGGCGGGACAGGCTTTTCCGATCAAATTTCGGCGAACGACGCTGAACCGGCGGCGGCTGGGCAAGTCCGTGGCCCCAACTCTTTGACGCCGGTCGATGCGCTGATCGCGCTTCAGGAGGTTGGCGACGCGTTGACCGGGCGAAAACGGGCGATGGGCCGGGGACGGGAAATGCTCGATCTTCTTGACCAGGTTCGTCTTGGCCTATTGGTCGGCGGTATTCCCCGAGCCAAACTCGGTGCGCTGGTCCAGGCGGTGAAGGCGGAGCGACAGGTGATCGACGATCCGCGGCTGCAACAGATTCTCGATGAGATCGAACTGCGCGCCGCGGTGGAGTTGGCCAAGTACGACCGCCTGTAGAGGCATATTTCCGCCAAATACAAAGCTTTAGGCACCCTCCTGGCATCCCTTGTGGGGCGGCGGTCCCGTCCTTATACTGCGGCGCCTTTTGGCGAAGTGTGTCTTTTCGGTATCACTAGGCTTCGGGGAACTGATGGCAAGCAGAACGATGGCGCGAAAGTCAGTCTCAAAGACCAAGGGGAAGCCGGCCAAGAAAAAGCCGGCCCGCGCAGCCTCCAAGAAGGTCGCGCCCAAGCCGAAACGGTCTGCCAAAAAGGCGCCGACGCGGAAGACGCCGGCGCCGAAGAAAGCGCCGGCGAAGAAGGCGTCAGTTTCCGCAAAAAAAGCGGCCCCCGTAAAAAAGGCGGCGCCAGCGCGGAAAGCCAAACCGGCGCCGAGCAAACGCGTTGCTGCTAAACCGAAGGCGCCAAAAGCTGCGGTCAAATCGCTCAAGGCAGCCGTCAAAAAAGCTGCGGCGCGATCAAGTGCGCCAAAGGAGCGCAAGGCCGCGGTACCGAGCAAGAGCGCGTCCGATAAACCTCGGACCGCTAGGGCCAAGCGCGCGACGAGTGCGAAACGCGAACAAGACGAGCTCGATCGCGTCAAGGATTCTAAGGTCGCTGCAGCCGAACGGGCTCGATTGGCCGATGAGGAACGGCGTAAACGGGCGCAGTTGCATACCCGCGCACGCGTTCCCAAAAACTATGAGCCGACTGAAAAAGAGCCGTTCATGAATCCCAAGCAATTGGCGTACTTCAAGAACAAGTTGCTCGACTGGCGCGCCGAGTTATTGCGGGAATCGACCCAGACCCTCGCGCACCTCCAGGAGACGAGTCTGTCGGAGCCCGACCTAGCGGACCGCGCGTCCGCCGAGTCCGATCGCTCCCTCGAACTGCGCACCCGCGATCGCGAGCGAAAACTGATTTCGAAGATCGATGCCGCGCTTGGCCGAATCGTCGATGGGACCTATGGCTATTGCGAGGAAACCGACGAGCCAATCGGCCTAAAACGCCTTGAAGCGCGTCCGATCGCAACGCTGAGCATCGAAGCGCAAGAGCGGCACGAGCGCCGGGAGCGCGTCTACCGCGACGAGTAGGTCCAGAGACTAGCCGCCTGACACAGGCAAAATGAAAAGGCCGGTCCATTCTGGACCGGCCTTTTCTCTGGCAAGGACGGACTTGCTAGAACGGGAACAGAATATCCAGAACCTGCTGACCGTAGCGAGGCTGCTGCACATCCGTTAGTTGCCCGCGTCCGCCGTAGGAAATACGTGCTTCAGCAATCTGCGTGTGTTGGATCTGGTTGATGGCGGTGATGTCTTCGGGTCTGACGACACCGGCGACCAGCAATTCGCGGACCTCGAAATTGACGCGAACCTCCTGGCGGCCCTGAATCACCAGATTACCGTTGGGAAGGACCTGGGTAACGATTGCGGCCACTGTGATGCTAAGCGCTTCCGAGCGATCGACTTTACCGGCACCCTTCGACTTGGAGGTGCTGCCAAGGCTCAAGGCGCTGGCCGGGTTGAAAGCTTCCGGCAGGAGCCGCTTCTCGAGTTGGGACTCAAGACCGAAAAGGTTTGTGACGTCCGAGTCCTCGGTGTTCTCGCGGGTTCTTTCGGTTTCGTTGTCGAACGAGGCTTGATCGTTGATGTTGATGACCACCGTCAGAATGTCGCCGACGCGGGACGCGCGCTGATCCTTGAAGAACGCGCGGGCGCCCTGCCGCCACAGCGAATTGGACATAAAGCTGTCGTTGGTCGGATCGGGCATCGGCAGGCTCACGACGCGGTAACCGGGTGCTTGGGTCGGGTTTTCGATCGGTGTGATCGGGGGCACCGTGCCGATTTGGGCCATTCGATTGACCGCGTTGCAGGCGCTGAGGGTCGTCGCCAACGCCAGCGCCAGCGAAACGTTGCGAATGTGGCGGGTGGAGGGGAGGGGCATGGGAATATTCCTTTTCCGACGCTAGTTGGTCGCGATGAGCTGATTGGCGGTGTTGTGCGGGATCCGAATTTCACCCTCGCCGCTGACGACGCCCTGGACGGTCTTCTTGCTTTTGAGGTTCAAGATCCTGACGACCTCGTTGAGGGCGCCGTCCTCCAGCGCCTGACCGTTGGTTTGGAGCAGCATGAATCGGGTGTGGACCGAGAGGGTGACGAGATCGCCCTTGCGGACGAGCCGCGGGGCCCAGACATCGCCGACGCGTATTGGCGTATCCGCTCGGATTTGCCGCTTTGCTTCCTGCCCGACGATTTGGTCGAGCTCGGTCGCGGTTTGCCGGCGAATACCGTCGGCGCGGATTTCCACCCAGGCGACATCCGACTCCGAGATGATTTCACCCTTCGCAACGCCGCGGGTCGTCACTGGAATTTCCACAATCGAATGCGCGGTGCCGTCGAGCGCGATTTCTTGGGTCGCGAAGTCCTCGCCGCTAACCCGGAGCAAGGCGGTGAAGCGCCCGCTCGAAGGGTCGTAGGACAGCCGATCGACCTCCAGGTCGATGAGGCTGTCGGCCGGCAACGCGACGTCGAATCCCCGCGTCCTTAGGTCGATATCGAATTGGCCGCGGATACCCTGATCGCGCAGAGCCTGGCGCAACACGATACGAACGTCGTCTTCGGCCAGGGTTGTGCTCGATCGCCGAACGATGACCGCGGTAACGGCCGGTCCCGGTGTCCACGCCAAGCCGTGTTGCTTGGCAAAACGCGCAAGCGTTCCGGGGCGAATCACCGTGCGTTCGCCCGGTTGCGGCGACGGACCGACTCGCACGTTTGCCGCGCCACCGGCATCTTCGAAGATGTCGCCGAGTGTCAGATTCGGCCCCTCGACAACAATCGGCGAACGGAGCTGCGGTGCGGCGCCGGCGAACAGCGGCCAGCCCGCGACCAGCGTCGCGCAAACAAAGAGGAAGAGGGGGCGTTTCATATTCATGGAGCTATCGCCGTTTCGGGCGCCTCGCTATCTAAGGTTGCTGATTGTCCGCAGCATTTCGTCGGATGCGGTAATGACCTTGGAGTTCATTTCGTAAGCGCGCTGGGCGGTGATCAGATTGGTGATTTCCGAGACCGGGTTGACGTTGGCGGTTTCGAGAAATCCCTGAAGCACGGTGCCCACGCCGCCGGTTCCGGGCGTGCCGACGGTTGCAGCGCCGGACGCTGGGGTTTCGAGGAAGAGGTTGTCGCCAACCGCCTCTAGTCCGGCCTCGTTCGGGAAGGTGACAAGTTCAAGCTGCCCGACGTTTGTGGGATCGACCTGTCCGTCGATGGAGACCAGGACTTCGCCCGACTGGTTGATGGTGACGCCGACAGCGTCGGCCGGCACCGTTACACCCGGTGAAACCTGAAACCCGTCCTGGGTTACGATCTCGCCGGTGGGCGATAGCTGGAACGAACCGGCTCGGGAGTAGGTTTCCTGGCCGTCCGGAAGGACGACGCGGAAGTAACCTTTGCCCTGGACTGCGAGGTCGTAGGTGTTGCCGGTCTGAACCACCGAACCCTGCTCGGTGATGCGATAAACCGCGCCGGCGTTGACGCCGGTGCCAAGCTGGATGCCCGCCGGCACGATCGAGCCGCCGTCGGTCGAGGTCGATCCGACACGCAGCTGGTTCTGGTAGATCAGATCCTGAAACTCCGCCCGCTGGCGCTTGAAGCCAGTCGTGTTCAAGTTGGCGATGTTGTTAGAAATCACCTCGACGTTGAGTTGTTGGGCCAGCATGCCTGTGGCAGCGATGCTAAGGGACCTCGTCATGGCGTTATCCTCTGTTTAGTGTTGTTACGCGGAGACCACTTCGCCCAGCTTTTCGACGGCGCGACGCTGGAGGTCGTGGTTGGTTTGCATCATGCTGGCGGTCGAGGTGTAGGCACGCACGACATCCATCATGCGCGTCATTTCGACGATGCCCTGGATGTTCGAACCCTCGAACATCCCTTGGAGAACTTGGACGCCTTGCGGTTCCTGAGGCTCTTGCTCGGTGTTATAGAGACTGTCGCCGATCTTGAGCATGCCCTGCAGGTTTTCGAAGCTGACCAGTTGGAGTCTCGCGATTTCCCCGAGGTCTCCGATGACAGCGCCCTCCGCTGAGAACGTGATCGCGCCATCGAGCGGGTCGATCACGACCGGATCGCCGCGTTCGTCCAGGACCGGGAAACCGGACTGGGTAACAAGCGTGCCGTCGCCGTCGAGCTGGAACCGTCCGTTCTGGGTGTAGCGGGGGCCGTCGGTCGTGCCGAC
Organism: uncultured Alphaproteobacteria bacterium; assembly: GCA_964350495.1. Lineage (GTDB taxonomy): Bacteria > Pseudomonadota > Alphaproteobacteria > SHVP01 > SHVP01 > CALJDF01. The sequence continues at coordinate 10,098 of CAYGKG010000005.1, read as the reverse complement.
GACGAAGAAGGCTTCGCCCTTTAACGCGACATCGAAGGGGTTGCCGGTCCGTTGCATTGGACCTTCCTTCGTGTCCCGCCAAATACCGCGGTCCTGTACGTAGGACAGCTTCTTGCGGTCGCTCGTCTTGACGAGAAACTCTTCGAAGATCGCACGTTCGCCCTTGAACCCCGCAGAGTTCATATTCGCGACGTTGTTCGCGATCAGATCGAGTTGGCGGCCTAGCGCGATTTGGCGCGACAGGCCAATGTACGAGGTGTTTTCCATACCCTTCTTCCCTTGCCAGCCGATCCGTTTTGGATCCGCTCTAACGATTGAAGGCGCCCACCTGAGGCAGCCGACACTCTGCATCGGCTGTGCCAATCGAAAAGTATGATTTTTTTCAGAGGCTTAGCTCTTTAGGGCCGGGCTGGAAGGTCGGCGATGGGCGCCTGTTCCGGCACGGCTTGCCGGGAGAAACTTGCCGCTCCGGTGTCGGCATCGACCGATTCTGCTATCTTTGGCGCGGGCGTCGCCGTCCGATTTCAACGAGTTGTTAACGATATGCGCCTAGGCTCTCGGAACAACAAAGCGGCGGTCGCGCAAAGCGTTCCCATCAGCGAACTGGAAACGAATACATGAGCGATACCGACGACGAAGATATCGACGATGTTCCTCCGGATGACGATGGCGATGATGACGGTGAAGGTCGGCCAAAGAAGAAGGGGCGCAAACGCCTCATCATTCTTATCGCGGCGCCGCTCCTCGTCATTATCCTTCTTGTCGTTGGCGCTGTGGTCATGGGTATTGGACCTTTTGGCGGTGGCGCCGACGAAGAAGCGGCCGCAGCTGAGGAATCCCACGGCGGTGAGGGCGGTGAAGGCGGTGGCGAGCACGGCGCCGAGGGTGAACATAGCGCCGGTCATGTGGGTTTCTATGAGCTCCCACAAATGACCGTCAATTTGAATACTACCGACGGAACAACGTCGTTCTTGCGCCTGACGGTCTCGCTTGAGCTCGCCAACGACACGCCGGAAACGCGTGCCCAGCTTGACGCGATGTTGCCGCGGGTCATCGACAACTTTCAGGTCTACATGCGCGAATTGCGGCTCGACGATCTCAGCGGTTCGGCGGGCCTGTTTCGCTTGAAGCAGGAATTGTTATCGCGCACCAACCGAGCGGTCGATCCGGTTAAAGTGAGCGACGTGTTGTTCAGCGAATTGCTGGTCCAATAGGCGGCGGCGAAATGGCGAACACGGATACCGATGCCCCAGCGGACGATATTGCCGCCGAGTGGGAGAAAGCGCTCCAAGAGGAAGAGGGTGGCGGTACCGCCGATGCCGACGTCGCATCGGAATGGGATGAGCTCGCCGGCGGCGACGACGCATCGGGCCGCGTTCTCAATCAGGACGAGATCGACAACCTTCTTGGGTTCGATTCCGGTTTTGGCGACGACTCCGAACGCACCGGTATCCGGGCAATTGTCAACTCTGCGCTGGTTTCTTACGAACGCCTGCCGATGCTCGAGGTGGTCTTTGACCGCCTTGTTCGCATGATGACGACGTCGCTGCGCAACTTCACGTCCGACAACGTCGAGGTGTCGCTCGACAACATTACCTCGATCCGTTTCGGCGACTACTTGAACTCGATTCCGCTGCCCGCGATCCTCGGCGTGTTCCGGGCCCAAGAGTGGGACAACTACGGCCTGTTGACCGTCGATTCGTCGCTGATCTACTCGATCGTCGATGTCCTATTGGGCGGTCGGCGGGGAACGGCGGCGATGCGAATCGAAGGCCGTCCCTATACCACCATCGAACGTTCCCTGGTCGAGACCATGGTTGAGGTCGTCCTGCACGACCTAAGCGCCGCGTTCGAGCCGTTGAGCCCGGTGACCTTCGTCTACGACCGCCTAGAAACCAATCCGCGTTTTGCCACCATCGCCCGGCCCGCAAACGCCGCCATTCTCATTCGCCTTCGGGTCGATATGGAGGATCGCGGCGGTCGCATTGAACTGTTGTTGCCCTACGCCACACTCGAGCCCGTACGCGAGCTTCTGCTGCAGATGTTCATGGGCGAGAAGTTCGGCCGCGATTCCATCTGGGAAGGCCATTTGGCGACCGAGCTTTGGTACACCGAGGTGCAAATCGAAGCCGTGTTGGATGACATGGTCATGAAGTTGGGCAAGGTCATGGATCTCGAGGTCGGCGACACCGTCATGTTCAACTGCACGCGCGAATCAGAGGTCGAACTCCGGTGCGGCGGCGTGCCGCTTCTTGTCGGTCGCATGGGTCGGGTCGGCAGCACCATGGCAATTCGCGTTACGGATCAGATTAGGAACGAGGATAGGAACTGATGGATCTCCCGGTTCTCCTGGATGGCGCCGTCGCCACTCTTTTGTTGATTACGATCGGATATTGCGTCGTTCTGTACGCGCGTCTCAATGAAGTTCGTCGTTCGAGTGCGACGATGAAGAAACTGATGACCGAGTTCACCTCGGCAACCGAGCGAGCGCAGGCCGGACTCCTGTCGATCAAAGCGACCGGAAGCGAACTTTCCAACGCCCTTGGCGAGCGGATCGACGAAGCCCGTGCCCTGAAGGGCGACCTTGTCTACGTGACCCAGGCTGCGCAATCGCTCGCGGAGAGGCTCGACGCGTCGATCGACGAGCAGGCTCGACCGATTGAGCCCGCGCCGAAACGATCGGTCCCGAAACGAAAAGGCGCGACCGGTGCCGGCAAGGCAATCGCCCGCACTGCCAGCGAAAGCGAACGCCAATTAATGGTTGCGCTCCAGCAAGCGCGCTAGAGGATATTCATGCTCCGTCGAGTTCGCCTTCTGCCGGTCGTCATCGCCCTCGCCTTTGCCGCGTTTGGCGTCAAGGTCACGGGGATGTGGTCGGAGGTGGAGCGATTTGGATCTCCTCTGACGGTCCAGACCGCGCAGGCCGCTGAAGCGGCCACCGAAGAAGACCCCTTTGCCGACGATGCTGGTGGGACCGGCGAATCGGCGGCCGGCAGCGAGTCGGCGGATGACGATGCATTGACCCAGTCCAGCGCCGACGATACCGGCCGTCCGGCCGATCAATCCGGCGGTCAAATCTTTACCGAGGCTGAGGTCCAGCTTCTGCAAGACCTCTCGGCGCGGCGTGAACAGCTGGATCTGCGGTCTCGCGAACTCGATATTCGCGAGAATCTCTTGGAAGCCGCGGAAAAGCGAATCGAAGACAAGATCGCCGAGTTGCGCCAAATTGAGGCCAAGATCGATTCCCTGATCCAGCAGCACGATGCCCAGGAAGAGGGGAAGCTTCGCAGCCTGGTTCGCGTCTATGAAACCATGAAGCCCAAGGAAGCCGCGCGAATCTTCAACGAGCTCGACCTTGATATCCTGCTTGATGTCGCCGAACTGATGAACGAACGGCGGTTGGCCCCGGTTCTGGCGGCGATGACACCGCAACGCGCGACGACGGTGACGACTGAGATCAGGACCCGCAAACAGCTGCCGGAGCGGCTTGAAACGGGCGAAAATGGCGCCGCGCCTGCAGCGCAGGACGCTACCGCGAACACCAACGGCGGTTAGGGAAGCTCGATTGCCGCTGCCTCATCGCGCGGTATCGCTTCTGTGTGCCGTAAACTGTTGATATTGTTCGTCTAGTCAATGTCGACAACCGGTCGGGGTTTGTGGCGACCGCGAATAAAAAGCATTTCTGGTTGATGCGTGTCGTAACGAGGCTATTGCAGGCCGTGGCGCTTGCTGCTGGACTTTGGGCGGGGCTTACGCCCCTTGACGCTCTCTCGCAGGAAACCGTCCGGGCCAGGGCCTTCCAAGGGCCGACCTTTGCGCGGATCGTTTTCGACTGGCCGGCACCGGTGCCCTACGAGGCCCGCGGCGGCGGCGATTTGCTTGTGATCGAGTTCGGCCGACCGTTGGTTGCAAACCTCTCTGCGATCACGACGGTCTTGGGCGACATTGTGTTGGATGCGCGGATTGAGGAAGACGGCCGCTCGGTTACGCTCCTCCTGAGCGACGCCTTTCAGATCAAAACCACTGCAAACGGCTCGTCAATCATTTTCGATTTTGCTGTGCCGCAATCGACGACGACCGCAGTGCCGCCGGCGCCCGGTGCGCAGCCAGCGCGCCGCGCGCCCCCGCAACAGACCACGCGGCCGCGACAATCGGCACCAACTCAGCCGCCGGCAACGAGCGCACCGAGCGTTCGCGTTCGCGCCGGCGTACATGATACCTACACCCGGGTCGTGTTCGATTGGCCGGGCGAAGTCGGATACGAAGTCGTTAAAACCGGTGATACGGTTTCGATCCGTTTCGACCGCGCCGCCAGTTTTGGGATGTCGAACGCGTTAGCGGAGGGCCGTCTATCGCGGATTGCGTCCGCTTCGGGCGATAGCGCCCAGAACACTGCGACCGCGACCCTCAAAGTGCCGGACAGCAGTCGAGTGCGTCATTTTCGGAACGGCCGTTCGATCGTCGTCGATATCCTGGGCGAAGGTGGCGCGCGAACCCAGTCAACGGCGGAATCCGTTCCGGCGCGCGGCGCGGCGCCTGCGCCTGCGCCTCCGCCGGCAGTCCCCGTGGCCCCTGTCGAACGGGCGCGGGCGCCTGCCCACGGCGAGACGGCGGCGGGCCACGCCGCGGACACTGAAGGAGCCGGCGACCTCAGCGTTCGTTTTGTGCAAGAGGGGGGCGTGGTCTCCGCTCTGTTCGAGTGGGAGCGGCCGGTTGCTGCGGCATTCTTTGAGCGCGCAGGATTCGTGTGGGCAGTGTTCGATAGCGAAGGCGCTGTTGACGTGGCCGAGATCCCGGCGTCCCTCGCGGAGATCGTTTTTCTTGCCGCAGCCGCGGAGGTCGAGGGCGCGACTGCCGTTCGTATGCGGGTGCAGCAGGATCTGATGCTTGCTTCGGCGTCGCGGGTCGGTGGAAGCTGGCGCATCGCCTTTCGGCGGTCGCCAACCGCGCCGGCGCATCCGGTCGAGATCCGGCGCGAAGCCGGCGCGGCCGGACAGGCGCGGGTCACACTGCCGCTGGCTGAGGCGGGGCGCCAGATCGAACTCGACGATCCCGAGGTTGGCGATTTCGTTGCCGTGGTGCCGTCGCTCCGAGCGGGTGCCGGTGTCGCGGCCGAGCGCGCGTTCGCCCAATTCAGGATTCTCGCGAGCGCCCAGGGTGTGGCCGTCGAGCCGTGGTCCGACGACGTCACGTTGGCAGTTGGTGGTGGCTTGGTAAGGATCACCGGTCCGGAAGGGTTGTTTCTCTCAGAAGACGGGCTTCAAGAGCCGCTTCAAGTCGCGGCAGCCGGACCGCAGCCGCACCGAGCGGAGGCCCCCACAGCCGGCGCCGACGATACCGCTGCAGATGACGGCCACACTGAAGAGGCGGCAACTCATGGCGAATCCGCACACGCAGCGGACGGCGCCGGCGACCCTGAGGCGGCGGGCGAGGCGGGGGTGCTGGCGTCGGTCGACACGCTGTTGCGCTACGCCGAGTGGTCCCGTGGCAGCGACGACGAATATACCGAACATCTGCAGGAGCTTAATCTTGCCTTGGCCGCTGCGCCGGAAACGCGCCGCGCTGAGGCACAATGGGATCTCGCGCGTTTCTATTTCGCCCACAACATGGCGCCGGAGGCGCTTGGCGTCCTCGGTGTTCTCGCGGGAGAGAATCCGGCGATCCAGCAGGACCTGACCTACAAGGCGGTACGGGGGGCGTCGCGGCTGCTGATGGGGCGGACCGACTTGGCTGCGGAGGATTTGCTCGATCCGGCCTTCAGCGCCGACCCGGGCGCGTCGCTCTGGCGCGGCGCGCTGTTCGCAGAACGCGGCGAATGGGAGGCGGCAGCACAGGAATTCGCGATCGGTTCGTTTGCCGTCTCGGCCTTCCCACCGGCGTTGCAAGCGCGCTTCAAGCTTTTGGCGGCGAAGGCCGGGTTGGCCATCGACGACATCGACACCGTCCAGGCCGAGCTCACCGGATTCGACCGACAACCTGGCGCGTCGGAGGCCCAAGTTAGCGAAGCCAAACTGGTTCTCGGTCAAGCGCGAATACTGGCGGGCGATGCCGAGGGCGGTTTGGAACTTCTCGAACAGGTCGTCGCGGAGAAGTTCCGGCCAACGTGGGCGGAAGCCGAGATCGCGATGGCCAGCTACCGATTGGAACAGGGCGAGATAGACCGCACCGCCGCCATCGACCAGTTGGAGCGGCTGGCGCATGTTTGGCGTGGCGGCCAGTTCGAGCTGGACTTACTCGTCCGACTCAAAACACTGCATTTGGACAACGGGAACTACCGCGCCGCGCTGGAAACGCTTCGCGCGATTGCGAACACCTTTGAGGGCCGGCCCGAAGCGCGGGCAGCGAGCGATGAGATGGAGGCGATTTACCGCCGTCTCTACCTCGACGGCGAATCGGAGAAACTCGGGCCGGTTGCGGCGCTTGGTCTGTACTTCGATTTCCGCGAACTCACGCCGGTCGGCAGCGATGGCGACGAAATGGTCCGAAATCTTGCCGACCGCCTGGTCTCGGTCGACCTGCTTGGCCGCGCGGCGGAACTGATCGACTTCCAAGTGAATTTTCGACTCCGCGGCGCCGAGAAGGCTCGGGTCGCGGCCAAACTTGCGGCAATCTATTTGCTCGATCGTCAGCCCCAGAAGGCGCTTGAGTCGCTCGATAAGAGCCGGTTCCGTGCAATTCCCGGTGCCTTGCTCCAGGAGCGGCGCTATTTGCAAGCGCGCGCCTTTATCGAGTTGCAGCGATTTGAAGACGCCCAACGCCTGTTGGCCCAAGACGATTCCAGCGAAGCGGCGACGCTACGGGCCGATATTTTCTGGCGCACCAGCGACTGGCCGCGGGCGGCCCAGGCGTTCGAAGCGGTCTTGGGCCGCCGGCACCAAGATGGTGCCGGCCTCGACCGGGACGAGCGCAACCGGGTGATGCAGATGACGGTTGCCTATGCCTTGGCAAACGACCGCGCTGCTATCGACGGGGTACGGCAGCGTTACGGTTCCTTGATGGCCTCGACCGAGGACGCCAGTGCCTTCGAGGTGCTGACATCGAATCCCGACCGGGCCTCCATCGGCTTCCGGGAGGTCTCCAGTAGAATTGCGCAAATCAGCACGCTCGATTCGTTCATGGAGCGCTACCGCAGCGGTCTGCAACAGGACGGCGTCGGCGCCATCAACTAGCAAACCCACACGGTCATTTCACCGATCGTCCTTTTCGACGCGGTTGTCGTAGAAGACGCAAGGGATACCTCGAGGCGGTCAGGCGATTCCAGGATGTGCACGATTGGGCGTGGCCGACGTGGACAAGCCAAAGAGAAGCCGGTCCTGCTACCCGAAACTAAGCACCAAGCTATTGGCCACGAGGTTCCACCCGTCCACAAGAACGAAGAAGACCAGTTTGAAGGGAAGGGATATCAGGATTGGGGGCAGCATCATCATGCCCATCGACATCAGTACCGATGCCACCACCATGTCGATGATGATGAAGGGAATGAAGAGGAGGAACCCGATCTCGAAGGCGCGGCGAAGCTCGCTGATCAAGAACGCGGGTATCAGGGCCCGGAACGGCGTCGTCGACGGTTCGCTCGGCAACTCCGAACCGGAAAGATCGAGGAAGAGGCCCAGGTCTTTTTCCCGAACCTGCCCGAGCATGAAGGTGTGGATGGGCACGGAGACTCGCGTGAACGCCTCGACTTCGCTGATCTCGTCGTTGATCAACGGCACGATGCCCTCTTGGTAGGCAGCTTCGAAGGTGGGCGCCATGACGTAGCCGGTAAGGAACAGCGCGAGGCCGATAATCACCACGTTGGGCGGCGTCTGCTGAACCCCCATCGCGCTTCTGAGCAGTGACAGGACCACGACGATTCGCGTGAACGACGTCATTACGACAAGCAGTGACGGTGCGAGCGCAATGACCGTCACCAAGGCGATGATCTGGAGGATCCGCCCGGTAAGTGGGCCGGCCTCGGTGCCGAGGTCGAGGGAGAATTCCTGGGCGGCTGCTGGGCCGGCGGCAACAAGCACGGTGAGCAATGCCGCAAGAGCGATGGCGTGCGGCCAGGCCCCCATACTCAGTCGACTAGCCCGCATCGTTTTGGCCTCCCCGGCTATTTCCGCGCCGCAGTGCGTCGCGAATGCTTAGGGTTTCTCCGCCTACATCTTCGATCAGCGAATCGGGCGCCGGAACGCCTGCTTCGACGACCATGTCTCGGTCGGCGCCGAGTAGGACGAGGTGCTCGGTGTCGTCGCGTCGGATCAAGATCAGGCGCCGCTTCGCGTCGACGGGTAGGACCTCGACAATGCCGAGGCGGCGGCCTCTGGCGGTTTTGCGGGTTCCCGGGGTGCTACCGCGCGGCAGGGTCACCCGCGGCGTGAAGCCAAACCGTTTGGCCAACAAGGCGATCCCGCCGATGAGTCCAAGGACGAACACCAGGGCCAGAAGGCCCCGCATGACCTGATCCAGATCCATGTCGGTTCAGATCCGGAGTCTATTTGCCGGGGTGCAGGTCGATGCCGGCGGAGGAAGCATTGGCCACCAAATTGCCGAAGCTCGATGCGATGACCTCCTCGAGGGTGTTTAGCCCGGCAATCAAGTGTTCCAGCTTCGCGGCATAGGGACGTGCCTCCAGCGCCGGAAGGGCCAAGAGGTACTCGCACAACGCGCTTGCCCGCTCCTCTAGATCGCTCAGGTTCACGGCCAAGCCGTCCTTTGCGGCGCCGAGGGCGTCGTCGATCTGGGTGCCTAGTTGCTTGAGTTCGGCGGCGGGATTGAGAAGAGGGTGTTTCATGATTGACCTGCTAATGTTTCGCTGTTTGCGCGGTACACGTAGCCCAAGATTTCCGCCACGATCGCCATGACTTCCGGCGGGATGGGACTATCTGTCTCCAGGACGGCGAGGACTTCCGCGAGATCCGCATCCTGTCGAATCGCGATGCCGTGTTGGGCGGCGATCTCGATGATTTGGCGCGCTACGGCGCCGTGACCGGAGGCGACGACGTGACCGGATTCGCCAAGCTGCGCGCCTTCGCCCCGGAGGGCGACGGCAACGTCCTTGGGTGTCCTTGAAGGTAAGGGCGGTGCGTCGGTCATTGTGGAAGCCATTCCGTCAACGATGACGGAAACCTAGCCCGACTATGGTTAACCGGAAGTTAACTCGATGGAATCCGGCTCGATTCGCGAAGCGCGGCGCTCCTTATCGCCAAGAATATCCAGTGCGCGTACCTAGTGCAGTGGGCTGTCTTCGCGATGAACGATCGAAACGACATCGGCAGAATATAACGGGAGTGTCACAAAGAACGTCGTCCCCAGCCCCTCTGCGGTCTTGAAGGATATCGTGCCTTTGTGGCGGTCCACAAAACTTCTGGCGACAGAGAGTCCGATGTTATTCCTCTCTGAGTTGCGGGCATTGTACCCGCCGAAAGGCTCAAAAACCTGATTCCTAAGGTGCGCCGGGATTCCGTTGCCTTCGTCTCGAACCGAGATCAGCGCACTGGGGCCATCCCTGTCGAGGGTCACGGTAACGTTGGTTCCAGGCGGCGCAGTCCCGATTGCGTTCGTTAAGAGATTTGCGATGACGCGGCCTATTTGATGAGGATCGCCGAGAACCCGTACATCACGTGCGCGGTCGGTCAACGTCACAATGACATTGGCCTCACGTGCCCGCTTTTCGGAGCTGTCGATCATTTCCCTAACGATCTTGCCAATGTTCACTGGAAGGAGCGTGCTCTCTACTGTGCCGTCCCCGATACGTTTCAATTCAAGGATGTCGTTTATTGTGCGAAGGGCGCTGTCGGTGTTGTGGGTCGCGAGCTCAATGACTTTTTGCCGATTGACGAGCTGATCGTCTTCCTTACCGAGCGCGATTATCAACCCGCGTAGCGCCGTAAGCGGGAGCAGCAGGTCCTCGCTCACGGCTGAGACGAGTCGATCTTTCATTTCCTCGACTTTCTCTCGTTCCGAGATGTCTCGTGCGGTTACAAAGATCGCGGCGTCGTCGGGTGAGGCGACGGCGATCCAATGGAATCGTCGGGATGTGCCGTCCCTAGCGTTCAGCGTACCTTCGAACGAGATCGACACCTCTCGCTGCGGCTGGTTGCTGATCAGGTCGCC